>CAYJPZ010000137.1:0-10808 GCA_964372185.1 uncultured candidatus Brocadiaceae bacterium | reverse complement strand
AATATGCACATCAGCTACGTTGGCGAGAACCATACCCTCAAGTACACAACCAATATTTCCGGGACATGGGTAATGACTACGGTGGACAGTAGCGGAGACGTAGGCTGGTTTAGCTCCATAGCGCTGGACGCCTCAGGCAACGCGCATATCAGCTATTTTGATTGGACGACAAAATGGGACGGCGACCTCAAGTATGCCACCAATGCCTCCGGCACGTGGACAACGACTACGGTGGACAGTAATGGAGATGTGGGTTGGTATAGTTCCATAGCGGTGGATGCATCAGGCAAGGCGCACATCAGTTATTACGATTATGGCAGTTGGTCACTCAAGTATGCCACCAATACCTCCGGTTCGTGGGTAAACATGACGATAGAAGGAAAAGCAGGGGGTTATAGCTCCATAGCGCTGGATGCATCCGGCAATGCCCACATCAGTTATGATTATTCGTATCGTGATGATTGGGACCTCAAGTATGCCACCAATACCTCTGGGTCGTGGGTGACGACGACCCTGGACAGTTACGGAAATGCCGGAGAATACTCCTCCATAGCGTTGGATACATCCGGCAATGCCCACATCAGCTATTCTGATAATGGCAACAATGACCTCAAGTATGCCACCAATGCTTCAGGGGTATGGATAAAGAAAACGGTGGACAGTAGTGGCGACGTAAGCGGATATACCTCTCTGGCGCTAGACACGCTGGGCAAGGCGCATATTAGCTATATGAGTGAGTACAGCATCCTCAGGTACGCCACCAATGCCTCCGGTTCGTGGGTAATGGCTGCGGTGGACCATAGTGGATGTGTGGGCGAGTATACCTACATGGCGTTGGATGACGCAGGGCAGGCGCACGTCAGCTATTTTGATCATATCAACGGCGACCTCAAGTACGCCACCAATGCCTCCGGCGCATGGGTAACGACTACCGTGGATAGTTATGCAAACGTAGGCGAATATACCTCCTTGGCGCTTGACGCCGCCGGCCATGCACACATCAGCTACTTTGGCGAGAACACAAAACTCAAGTATGCCACCAATGCATCCGGCGCATGGGTAACGGATACCGTGGACTCCACACCGTGGCGCATAGACACTTCCTCTCTCACCATTGACACGAAAGGCCACGCGCACATCAGCTATTTTTATGCTGATTATCATAGCACTAACCTCAAATATGCCACCAATGCTTCCGGCGTGTGGGTAAAGACCGCGGTGGAGAGCAGGAAGGGCGCCTGGGGGAATACGGGACGGACTTCTTCTATAGCGCTGGACAAAAAAGGGCGCGTGCATATCGGGTATTATGATAAAGCCCTCAAGTACGCAACCAATGCGTCGGGAAAATGGGTAAAGACCACGGTGGACAATCGCGGGGACGTAGGCTATGATGCCTCCCTGGCGCTAGACGCCAAAGGCCGCACCCACATCAGCTACTACGATGATAACAACACCTCCCTCAAGTACGCTACCAATGCATCAGGACGGTGGGTAAAGACTACGGTGGACAGTGATGGAGAGGTGGGCTGGTATACCTCTCTGGCGCTGGACACAACAGGCAAGGCGCACATCAGCTATTTTGACGCGACGAACTCGACCCTCAAGTATGCCACCAATGGCTCGGGGGCTTGGGCGAATACGACTGTTGGGGCAGGCAGTTATAACTCCCTGGCGCTTGATAGCTCGGACATGGCGCATATCAGTTATTTCGACCCGCTTAACTACGACCTCATGTATGCAACCGGCGCCAATAATACCGGCGGCAATAACGAGGCCGGAAAGAGATAGTTTGATCGTTGTGAGGCATCTCAAAGTAGGGACACGGGGAACCGTGTCCCTACGTGAGTTCGCAATAGAAAAGCCGCCAAATGCCTTTATAGGGGAAAGGGCGGCAACGCAGGGATTCCGGTTTGCAATAACGTTTGGAACCATGCCGACATTTTTACTTGTGCCAGTCTACCCCCCTTAATCCCCCGCCAGCGGTTGGCACGAATAGCACGCCATACTCATACACCCCAAAAGGTCGCCTGTGCCTCGTAACTCCGGCATACCACTTCACGGTGAGTACGCTATCTTTGCGCACATACGGATTGCTCCCTTGTATGCGCGTAGGCACAGACTTCTCTACAAGGTATTAGGCTCGCAGAGGTGATATTTTCAATCACTGTTTAACGTTTTAGGTATTTCAAAGTAGGGGCACGGGCACCGTGTCCCTACGTATGAATCTGGATTCTTTGTGAACTTTGTGGCTCTGTGGGGGGGAAACAAGAAAGGAATCCTTTATATTTGCAGGTTTTTCCCCGGTTGTTGTTCCACCGGGGCGATATCATTATCTTTGCAAGCCCTCGAACGTTTCTTCTCGATTTGTAATAACTCCAGGATGTCATCCCCCTCCAGAATTTCTTCTTCTTCGAGTTTTTTCGCCAGCAGTTCCAGCTTGTTTTGATTGCTGACCAGCAGCTTCTTGGTCTTCTCGTAACTATCCTTGATAATGAGGGTGACTTCCTCGTCAATTATCACGGCGGTCTTATCGCTATATTCCTTTTCCTGCACGAGGTCGTGTCCCAGGAAGATGTTTCCCGATTGTCTACCAAAGGTCTGAGGCCCCAGCTTCTTGCTCATACCGAATCTGCACACGTAATTCCTTGCAAGTTTAGAGACCTTTTCCAGGTCATTCTGAGCGCCCGTGGAAATTTCTGCCAAAATCAATTCCTCGGCGGCGCGCCCGCCAAGCAACACGCACAGCATATCAAAGATTTCCGCCTCGGTCGTCAGGTACTTATCCTCCATTGGCAACTGCATGGTATAGCCCAAAGCAGCCGTTCCACGCGGTATAATGGACACCTTGTGAACGGGGTCCGTGTTGGGAAGCAATGCGGCGATCAAGGTGTGGCCTGATTCGTGCAGCGCAACGGTTTTTTTCTCAATGTCACTCATAATCCTGCTTTTTCGTTCAGGACCTGCAAGCACCCTGTCGATAGATGATTCCATCTCTTCCATCCCGACGGAATTTTTGTTATACCTGGCGGCCAGGAGCGCGGCCTCATTGATAACGTTTGCCAAATCTGCCCCGGAAAAGCCGGGTGTGCGTTTTGCGATAACCTTCAAACTCACGTCGGTGGCTAATTTTACGTTCTTTGCGTGGACGGCCAAAATCGCCTCACGACCGGCGATATCAGGCCGGTCTACGGTAATCTGACGATCAAAACGTCCGGGACGCAGCAGAGCGCTGTCCAGCACGTCCGGTCGGTTGGTTGCAGCCACAATGATAACGCCCTTTTGTGAACTGAAGCCGTCCATTTCCGCGAGGAGCTGGTTGAGCGTCTGTTCCCGTTCGTCATGGCCGCCGCCCAAACCGGTGCCTCGTTGACGGCCTACGCTGTCAATTTCATCGATAAATACAATGCACGGCGCCTTTTCCTTCGCCTGCTCGAACATGTCCCGCACGCGGGCCGCGCCCATGCCGACAAACATCTCAACAAAATCAGACCCGCTGATGGCAAAGAAAGGCACCCCCGCCTCGCCGGCAACCGCCCTGGCAAGGAGTGTTTTACCCGTTCCGGGCGGCCCGATAAGAAGCACCCCTTTGGGTATCTTTCCACCGAGCTTTTGAAACCGGTCAGGATAGGAAAGGAAGTCGATAATCTCCTTTAACTCTTCCTTGGCCTCGTCGCAACCTGCGACGTCGACAAAGGTGGTCTTCTGGGTTCCGTTCTCCGTATACAGCTTGATCTTTGCCTTTCCAAAAGACATGAAAGGTGAGTTTGCCCCGCCTACCTTTCGAAAGAGAAAAAACCAGCTAAGCGCCATAATGCCAAAGGGGAAAGCCCACCACATCAGGAAGTTCTTGAGGAAATTGTTATCAAAGGCGCCTTTAAATCGCACCTTTTGCGATTCGAGTTCGTTAACAAGGTCTGTGTCCTGTATCGGCACGGTTGCAAAGGCGATCTTTTCTTCCTTGTTACCTTCCGTGGATAACTTTTGGTAATGACCTCGAATAAGGGTGGGGCCTACGGTGCAGTCTGATATGTAGCCGTTCTTGAGATACAACCGGAACTGGCTATAAGATATTTCCTCAGCTTTTGGCGCTAAGAACGTTTGAATGATGTACAGTACGGCAAGAAAAATAAAGATGTAAACAATAGAAAACGATGATTTTTTGCCTTTTGCTTTGGCCATGTATTATTACAGAATATATAAATGAGAATGAAATAAAAAAACGGTCTTAAAAAACAAGACGTAACTTATTTATTATATGGGAGAAAGAGAATAATGTCAAAATATTTCAGAAGAGAATTAAGTTGATTCTGCAAGAAAAGACACTATAATAAAAAAAAGTCGGGGTGTAGCGCAGCTTGGCTAGCGCGCTTGAATGGGGTTCAAGAGGTCGTGGGTTCAAATCCCGCCACCCCGACCAATAAAACCATGGCTTAATGGACTTCTATTCAATTCCGCTTTATAAGACTGCCACCATTTTCTTTTCCAACTTTTCAATCAGTTCAGGAATTTGTCTTTTCAGTTGAACCCGATACCATTCGTTCATTATTCCATGCCTTTCCTTCATGCTTTCGTTGATTCCGTCTTATCCGGCCTAATTTTGAAATGACAAATAAACGAATAGTTTCTTCATTTTGGAAAATAGAAATTACTTGACACATCCTGTCCCCCAGGATAGGATGTCCTCTATGAAAGTACATACATCACATCCGGATATATTGAAGCGTCTGAAACGTGCCGATGGTCATTTGCATAAGATTATTCAAATGATCGATGAGGGGCAACCCTGTCTTGATGTTGCGCAACAGCTTCAGGCGGTGGTAAATGCATTGAGCAATGCAAAGTGTGTGTTTGTGCAGGACCATATCGAACATTGTTTTGATGAATCGATACAAGATGATCCTAAAAAGGCCAAAGAAAAGATTCTAGAACTCAGGAAACTAACGAAATACCTTTAAAAAACGTGATTGGTTGAGAGCAGAGTCAAAATCTTTTAGCTTAAGCTATGAAAAACTCATTTACGTATAACAAGAAATTGTTAGCAATTGGCATCGTTGTCCTTATCGGACTTGTTTTGGCATTTGCTATTCTCCGCATTGAAAAATCGACATCAAAAGATTCCCGCAATAATACGGCCCGCCACCGTGAAAGAAATGACAAAGTAGTTGGCCCTCACAGGGGTAGATTATTATCAGACGCGGATTTTCAGGTCGAAATCACCATCTATGAACAGGGTGTTCCTCCCCAGTTCAGGGTTTATCCATTTTTTAAGAAAGAGGCAATTAACCCTGATGCGGTGGAATTAATGATAGAATTGCACAGGCTTGGTGGGAGAGTGGACGTTATTAACTTTCAGAGTGAAGGCGCTTATCTTCGGGGTGATAAAGTCATTGAAGAACCGCATTCTTTTGACGTAAAGGTGCTGGCTGAATGGAAAGGTAACGCCTATCGGTGGGAATATTCGCAGGTAGAAGGACGGATCGAGCTTGCCCCTGAAGAAATACGAAACGCAGGGATCGTGATAGAGACTGCCGCCCCTGTTACGATGAAGACGGTGATTGGACTCCCTGGAGAGATAAAGCTTAATGCGGATAAAGTAATACACGTTGTTCCAAGGGTTTCCGGTGTGGTGACAGAAGTATATAAAAACCTGGGTGATAGGGTTAAATACGGTGAGGTGATAGCGGCCATTGACAGCCGGGAAATTGCTGAACTTAAAAGCGCCTATAGAGCATCTTTGAAACGGGTAGAACTGGCTCAAAAAACGTTCCAGAGGAAAGAGCGTCTTTGGAAAGAGAAGATTTCATCAGAAAAGGATTATTTGGAGAGCAGGCAGACGTTGGCAGAGGCTGAAATTAATCTTCAGGAAGCTGTGCAAACGTTGCTTGTTTTAGGATTTTCCCAGGCGGACCTGGACAGCATTACAGAAAAAACAGGCGGGAACCTTTCGCGATACGAGATACGCGCATTATATGATGGAGTGGTTCTTGATAAGCACCTGTCTATTGGTGAATCTGTTAAAGAAGATGCCGATATCTTTATCCTTGCCGATTTATCAACGGTTTGGGTAGATGTAACGGTTTATGCAAAAGATTTGAACAGGGTAAAAGTCGGGCAAAACGTTACAGTGAAGTCTGATGTGTTTGGTTTAGAAATGGATGGAATACTTACCTATCTCGGCCCTCTTGTTGGAGAACAAACACGCACTGCAAAAGGGAGAATTGTAGTACAGAATCCGGAAGGGCATTGGCGTCCCGGTCTCTTTGTAACGGTTGAAATTGTGAAGGAAGAGGTAACGGTGCCGGTAGCAGTGCTGGCCGACGCTATTCAGACCTTTCGTGATTGGTCGGTTGTGTTTGCTCAATATGGCAACTTCTTTGAGGTCCGTCCGCTCGAATTAGGGCGGCAGGATGGGCGTTGGGTGGAGGTACTACACGGCCTCTCTCCAGGCGAGAAATATGCCGCACAGAATAGCTTCATCCTTAAAGCCGATTTAGGTAAGGCAGGGGCAACCCACGATCATTAACAAAAAACATGCTTGAAAAAATATTGAAATTTTCAATATACCATACATGGATAGTTCTCATAGCAACCTTAGCTATGGTGATTTTGGGTATATATTATTATCAAAGACTTCCTATTGATGCCGTGCCTGATATTACGAATGTCCAGGTGCAGATCAATACGGAAGCCCCTGGCTACTCCCCCCTGGAAGTTGAGCAACGCATCACATTTCCCATCGAAACGGCAATGACCGGCATACCCAATCTTCTTGAGACACGTTCAATCTCACGGTATGGACTGTCACAGGTAACCGTTATTTTTGAAGACGGGACGGATATTCACTTTGCGCGGCAGTTAATCAACATCCGCATACAAGAGGTAAAGGAAAACCTTCCGCCCGGTATCAGTTCAATTATGGGGCCGATTGCAACGGGACTTGGCGAGATATTTCTGTGGACGGTCGAATCGAAGAAAGGCGCGCTGAAGCCGGATGGCTCTCCCTATACAGCCACCGATTTAAGAACCATTCAGGATTGGATTATTAAACCTCAGTTACGAACCGTCCCCGGCGTTACCGACGTGAACTCCATCGGTGGTTATGAAAAGCAATACCACATAACCCCTTATCCTGAAAAGCTCATTGCGTATGGGTTGTCATTTCAGGACGTGGTTCAGGCGCTTGCTAAAAATAATGCCAATATTGGAGCCGGTTACATTGAACACCGTGGGGAGCAATATCTTATCAGAGCGCCCGGGCAGGTTTTGAATACGGAAGATATACGGCAGATTATTGTTGGAAACCACAAAGGAATTCCCATTCACATCGCAGATATAGCGGAGGTCGGGGTGGGCAAAGAACTCCGCACCGGCGCTGCTACAGAAAATGGGGAAGAGGTCGTCCTGGGCACGGTATTCATGCTTATGGGTGAAAACAGCCGGACGGTATCAAAGAAAGTATCCGAAAAAATGCTCGATATAAATCGCACGCTGCCGGAAGGCGTTATTGCTAAAACGGTTTATAATCGCACCGTTCTTGTTGACAAAACAATTCACACCGTAAAGAAGAACCTGGCAGAAGGCGCCCTTCTCGTTATTGTGATCCTTTTCCTCTTTTTAGGAAACGTCCGGGCTGCTCTTATTACCGCGCTTGTTATACCCCTGTCTATGTTATTTACAGTTACCGGAATGGTGAGCAATAAGGTAAGCGCAAGCCTTATGAGTCTCGGGGCGCTTGATTTCGGGATCATCGTTGATGGCGCCGTAATAATTGTCGAAAACGGTATTCGCAGGTTATCAGAAGAACAGCGTCGGCTTGGACGATTGCTCACGCGTGAAGAGCGTTTTGAGGTTGCTTTTGAGGCTTCAAAAGAGGTGCGGAAGGCAACCATGTTCGGTGAATTAATTATTATGATCGTTTATTTGCCGATTCTCAGCCTGACGGGTATTGAAGGAAAAATGTTTTATCCTATGGCGTTTACCGTAATTGTAGCCCTGGTCAGCGCGACGATACTCTCCTTAACTTTCATCCCTGCCGCCATGGCTTTGTTTTTTACCGGAAGATTTTCCGAAAAAGAAAACTTTTTAATCCGTTGGGCAAAAAAGGCATATATACCGATTCTCAGCCTTGCTATGAAAAGCAGGGCGTTTGTTGTTACCGTGGTATGCGTATTTGTTATTCTCTGCGGACTTTTGGCGACCCGCATGGGAAGCGAATTTTTACCCAGCCTGGACGAAGGGGATATCCTGGTACACGCGCTTCGTATCCCAGGCACAAGTTTATCCCAGGCAGTACGCATGCAGTGCGGGCTTGAGAAGAAAATAAAAGAGTTCCCGGAGGTAGAAACAGTCTTTTCCAAAATTGGAACCGCAGAGATTGCTACCGATCCCATGCCACCCAGTGTCGCTGACACGTTTGTAATGCTTAAGCCTCGATCTGAATGGCTCAATCCACGCAAGCCCAAAGCTGATTTAGTCTCCGAGCTTGAGGCCCATCTCAGAAAAGCGCCTGGGAACAACTACGAATTTACACAACCCATCCAAATGCGGTTCAATGAGCTTATTGCAGGGGTGCGTACCGACGTTGCGGTAAAGATATTTGGCGATGATATGGAAGTATTGTTTGAAACAAGTGAAAAAATATCCCGGGCGCTTGCGGATATTCCAGGGGCGTCAGACGTAGAAGTAGAGCAAGTGACGGGACTGCCGATCCTCACCATTCAGATGAACCGGAAAGAAATGTCCCGGTACGGTCTCACGATGTCCGACGCGCAGGAAGTAATTGAAATAGCTATTGCGGGAAAGAGCGCCGGCAAGGTTTACGAAGGAGATAAACAATTTGAGCTTATCGTGCGCCTCCCTGAAGACGTGCGCACGAATATTGAAGCGCTCAAAAGATTACCTATCCCCTTGCCTGATAGTGACCATACAACACAGACGGGCTTATTTCCGGCAGCACGCACAGAGGAGACAAAAAGACCGTATCATATAACCCTGGGATCTATTGCAGACTTTCAGATTGCGCCTGGTCCTAACCAGATCAGCCGGGAGAACGGTAAACGTCGCGTCGTAGTAACGGCTAATGTAAGAGGTCGTGACATTGGGTCATTTGTTGAAGAGGCTAAAAAACTGATTAAAGAAAATATTACTATCCCCGCCGGTTACTGGATATTCTGGGGTGGGCAATTTGAACAAATGCTCTCAGCCAGGAAACGACTGCAAATCGTTACCCCCATTGCCCTCGCATTGATCTTTTTCCTGCTGTTTACAACCCTTAGATCGGTAAAAGACACCCTCATGGTTTTCACCGGTATCCCTTTTGCGCTTACGGGCGGAATTATCGCGCTATGGGTTAGAGGTATTCCTTTATCAATTTCTGCCGGCATCGGCTTTATTGCCCTTTCCGGTGTGGCGGTATTAAACGGGCTGGTCATGATCTCATTTATTAATAAACTGTGTGTAGGAGGGAAACCCCTTGATGAATCAATCTTTCAGGGCGCCGTTACACGCCTGCGTCCGGTATTGATGACAGCCCTTGTTGCCTCTTTAGGCTTCCTGCCTATGGCATTGGCTACAGGTACTGGAGCGGAGGTACAGCGCCCGCTTGCTACGGTCGTCATTGGCGGCATTATCTCATCAACCGCGCTAACGTTAATTGTACTTCCCGTACTTTATAGTATCTTTTATAGTATGTATGGGAAGAGAACAGTACCTACCCATTATAAAGCTGAAGATACGGATGTTCTGCGATAATGGTTTCCGATTTTCGCGGTATCATGTTTTGGATTATGGCCTAATTTATGTAAATTGTCAATTGCGATGCCGATTTGCATGGATAAGGGTGGTTTGATTTTCATCGGCGCTACTGGAATCATCAAAGGCTTTACCCAACCCCTCTCTAAATATTTAATCGGACAAAATCGGACAAAATTGGTTTTCACTTGCAATAAATTATGCTCATAAAATATAATTGAGAAATATGATGCCTGGGTGGATTACGGATGGCATTGAGTGGTTGGAGGGTTACCCAGTGTTGAGAAGTAAAATCCCTCTTTGAATCTTACTCACAATTACCATATTTTTGAATGATTGCCGATGAATGAAAACAAGGAACAGGAAGAGGCAAAAGTCCGCAAGATGATTGCGGACTATACGGCTCGCAGTGGTTATAAGCTGAATTCGGATACAAAGGCCGTTGATAGGGTTGTAAAAGGGTTGGTAATGCGTACAATGAAATTTGGCCATGCGTATTGCCCTTGTCGGCTCGTTATGAATGATCCGGAAAAAGATAAAAAGATTATCTGTCCATGTGTTTACCATAAGGAAGAGATCGAACGGGATGGTGAATGCCATTGTAATCTTTTTATGAGAGCTGATTATCAAGCTAAAAATAATACGGGAGAATGATCATGTCTGAAGACGTAGTAGTGATAACTGATGCAAATTTTGACGCGGAAGTGATTAAGGCTAATGTGCCTGTGCTGGTTGATTTCTGGGCTTCCTGGTGTGGACCTTGCAGGCAGGTTGCGCCGGTAATAGACGAGTTGGCAAAAGAATATAAAGGAAAGGTAAAGGTGGGAAAACTTGATACGGAGGAAAATAATACCACCCCTGCCAAGTTCGGCATTACTGCAATACCAACCATCATATTATTTAACAACGGCCAGGCCGTGAATAAGATGATTGGCGTTAAATCCAAGAAAGACCTCAAGGGCGCGATTGACGCACAGATAAAATAAGCGCATGAATATTGAATGCAGCATGTAGCGCAGGCGTCCCGCCTGCTGTTGTTTATAAAAGCAGGCGGGACG
>CAYJPZ010000136.1:0-11019 GCA_964372185.1 uncultured candidatus Brocadiaceae bacterium | reverse complement strand
TGAAAACAGTTCCAACTCGTTTAGGAGTGTTTGTTTCTCCTCTTCATTCAGAAATGAGGCGTTGAACGAGTTTCTTGCCAATCGGCAAACGTCGTCGTGGCTCAGGTTCAGGGCGGCCTGCACGGCCAGGAGGTTTTCCATAATATAGCCCCCAAAATATGCTGGGTCGTCAGAGTTAATCGTGACACACAGCCCCAGATCAAGCAAGTATTTCAGGTTGATGCCGGCAATGTCATCGAAGACGCGAAGTTTGACGTTGGAAAGGGGGCAGACGGTTAAGGGTGTTTGTCTTGCTTTCAGTGTTTGAACCAGGTGTACGTCCTCGGTGCAGCGCACACCGTGGTCGACACGGGATACCATGAGTTTTTTTAGCGCCTGCCATATATATTCCGCCGGACCATCTTCGCCTGCATGGGCAACCGTCAAAAACCCTTCAGCCAGTGACTTCTCAAACACACGGGTAAACTTTTCGGGCGGATATCCTGCCTCTGTCGAGTCAAGTCCAACGCCAACAATCCAATTCTTGAAGGGGATGGCCTCTTTCAGCGCTGCCATAGCCGAATCCACGCTTAGATGGCGCAGAAAGCATAAGATAAGCTTTGACGTGATGCCAAACTGTTGCCGGGCATCGGACTGTGCCTGGTGAATGCCGGAAATCACCGTTTCAAAGGGAATTCCCCTTTCGGTATGGGACTGTGGATCAAAGAACATTTCCGTGTGTCGCACGTTCTGAGCGTGTGCCTTTTCCAAATATGCGCGGGTTACGTCGTAGAAGTCTTGTTCACGCAGAAGGATGCTCGTGGCCTCATAGTAAACATTCAGGAAGGACGGAAGGTTGCTGAAGGTATACGCCTTGCGCACGTCGTCAACGGTGCTAAAACGAAGCGACACCCCATTTCGTTTGGCAATTTTCAGCATGAGTTCCGGTTCCAGCGTCCCCTCAATATGAATATGGAGTTCAGCCTTCGGGATGTTACGAATGAACGATTTCATAAGCTATTTGAACACGACCGCTTCGCTAGCCGACGCGCGCGGCGGCGTTGTTGGAATGCTTAAAGGATACCCTACGGGCACAATTGCAACGGGGCGCAGGTTTTGAGGTAAATTGAGTATTTCACTTACCTCTTCATCGATAAATGAGCCTACCCATACGGTGCCAAGATTGTTTTCGTACGCTACCAGCATCATTCCCATGATACTGGCCGCCACGTCCTGAATGGTGTAAAGCGACACGCCCCTTTCGCGATACTTTTTAAATATCTCATTGTCGGTGCAACCGACGATTACCAGGGGGGCGTCGGCTATAAAACTCTGATCCAGTGATGCGGAGGCAATGGCTTCTTTAAGCCCTTTATCCTTTACAAAATAAAACTTTCTTGCCTGCAGGTTTCCAGCACTGGGCGCCCAAACCAGGGAATCGACGAGCTTGTCAACAACTTCTGGCGGAATATCCTTCTTCTGAAAATCCCGTATACTTCTTCTCTCTTTTATAGCCTTTAAAATTTCCATGATTTATCCCGTTTTTGTTTTAAATGTGTTTATTACAATTTAAGTATGTTTAGTCCGATGGCTGGGTCAAACTCCCTTACCGCGTTAATGCCCGAAAGCTCCATTATTACCGCCTCAAGGACAAGGAACGTCGTGGAATTTTCTCTCAAACAGCCAACCTTAACACTATCCTTTTTGCCAAATGCGGCATGTAAATGAACCTTTGGCTCGTTATTTTGATGAAAAATGGTTCCAAAGCCAACCACTTCATGGCTCTCTCCAAGCGTACGCCAAACAGGGATGGGTGGAAGCACGTCCTTTTCAGGCCCCACGACAATCTTGCCCTCCCGCATACCGCCAACCAGGTAAAACACGGCGGCGCTGATACCTTCTTTTTTTACGATGCTGTAAAGATTACCAAGGACGTCCTCCTTGTCTTCAAATTTTGCCACAACAACCCTTCCAATTCTGCCTACTTGATATTGCATAAGTATCGTCCTTATTTTATAATAAATTCCTCGTTTATTTCGGGCATACCGAAACTTTAAACAGCGTTGTGGCAAGGGGCGGCTTGCCACTACACGTACGTTTGATTTTTCTAAACAGTACATTAATCCTTTACCCGTGGATTTACCCGCGGAAAGTCTCCCTTAATAATTATGTTAACAAAAATGACCCAGTAGGCAAGATAAATATGGCTTATACCGTGGGAGAGCAAGATGTCCATCGTAAACACCTGAGTGGCTACGGATAATTTAGTTGCTGTTATGCGCTACCGTGATATAATAGTCCGCTAGCGGCTGTTCAAGCAGTATCACACCGGGCAGTTATCTCTTTACAAGGCTTCGGTGGCTTGTTTGCTATCCATAGAGATGCATTGCAATGCGTCCCTCCAAAGGTTTGAATTTTTCAGACGTTAATCGAGGAAAACAGCGATATGTCAGATTACGAACAATACAGAAGGCCACAAGATATTCCTATCAATTTTAATAACATACCATGGGGTTCGATTAAAAAAATTATACCGCCCATCGTAATCATCATCTTCATTATCATTACCGGCTACACCGCCTTTTTTACCGTAAAGGCCAATGAGGAGGCCGCCATCTTGCGGTTTGGCCGGTATATAGGCACCGTTGGTTCCGGCCTTCACACCAAGGTGCCCTATGGGATTGACCGAATCCTTAAAGCGGAGGTCAAACGGATTTATAATGAGGAGTTTGGCTTCAGGACGACACAGCGGGGGGCATCCTTTGTTATCGATTATCATTATCCCGATGCGCGCGAAGAGCGATTGATGCTTACCGGCGATCTTAACTGCGCTGAAGTTCACTGGGTTATCCGGTACAAGATTAAAGAGTTGGAAAACTTTTTCTTTAACGTAAAAAACGTCCGTGAAACCATCCGGGGGGCGTCGCAGGCGGTGATGCGAACGTTGGTGGGAAATCGTTCTATCGATGAGGTGTTGACCATCGGTAGAACCGAAATAGAACAGCAGGCCAAGGATGACATTCAGAAACTTTTAGATAGTTATGCCTGCGGCATCGACATTCAGACGGTGCTGCTTAAGGGGGTCGATCCACCGGAGCCGGTAAAAGACGCCTTTAATGCCGTGAACCAGGCAATTCAGATCAGGGATAAAATTATTAACGAGGCTGAAGGGCAAAAAAATAAGATACTGCCTGCGGCGGAAGGGAAAAAAGAACAGGTGATCAAAGAGGCTGAAGGATACCAAATCAGGAGGGTAAACGAGGCGACCGGAGACGTTAAGGCATTCCTGGCGGTTTATGAGGAATACAAAAAGGCGGAGGATGTTACCCGACGCAGGCTCTACCTGGAAACCATGTCAAAGATTATGCCCGCCTGTGAAAGGGTGTTTATCATCGACACGGAGGTAAAAGGCCTTCTGCCCGTACTTGGCCTTAGCGAAAGCGGGGTAAAAAAATGAAGAAGACGATTATCATCATACTCATTTTTGTCGCTGTTTTGTTGATATGCTTAAAGGCGTCTCTGTACGTAGTGGATGTGCGATTGCAGGCCGTTGTCACGCAATTCGGAAAACCTGTCAGAACGGTGGCTGTGCCTGGTCTTTATGCAAAGACTCCATTTATCCAGGAGATCAGATACTTCGACAAGCGATTATTGGAGTGGGACGGAGAACCCAGCGACATACTGACACGCGACAAGGAGAATATCGGCGTAGGCACCTGGGCAAGGTGGAAGATATCCGATGCGCTTAAATTTTATACTTCACTGGGGTCAGAAGAACGTGGACAGCGCGTGCTGGATGAAGTAATAGAATCGGCGGTTAAAAACGTAGTGAGCGCATATCCCCTGAAGGAGGTCTTGAGGAATACGAACCGAAAACTGGAGTATACCACAAAAGAACTGGAAGAGGCGGAGGACGCCAAAAAGGTATTGATTAACCTGGGACGTGATAAAATCGTTGAGGATATCCGGAAGATGGCGGCACGCGCGCTCGAGGAGCGCTACGGCATAGAGCTGGTAGACGTGCGTATAAAATACATTAATTACGTCGAGGCCGTCATCCCAAAGATTTATGATCGCATGCGTTCCGAGCGTATTCGTATTGCCAACAAATACGAATCAGAGGGACGGAAAGAAGAGGCTGAGATTCTTGGGTCTATGAAACGGGAACTGGAGCGTATCGAGTCGGAAGGCTACCGAACTGCTGAAGAAACCAAGGGAAAGGCGAATGCCGAGGCGTTAAGGATTTACGCAGAGGCATACGAAAAGGCACCGGAATTTTATTCCTTTATTAAAACGCTTGAAACTTACGAAGCAACCTTTAATAAGCAGACACACCTCATACTTACGACGGATGGCGACTATTTCAAGTATTTAAAGAGCTTTGAGTTGGAAGGCATGCCTGAGCCGAAGTAAGGCTGTAGAGAAAATTTGTGCGGGTTTGCAGGTGGGTACAGTTATAAAAGGTGTA
Source organism: uncultured candidatus Brocadiaceae bacterium (assembly GCA_964372185.1). GTDB lineage: Bacteria > Planctomycetota > Brocadiia > Brocadiales > Brocadiaceae > JACVXV01. The sequence goes on along the minus strand of CAYJPZ010000136.1, from coordinate 6,572 downwards.
CGATAGGTAAGCGATAGGAAAACCCACCCCTGCACCCCTCCCAGGAGGGGAATTTTGGAGGATGTGTCTGTTTATGCGTGTAACCCTGTTAGTTTTTTTCAGACGCTACCACCTTCACACCACTCTCGAGGGCTTGTTTGTTGATTGCAAATAAATTCCCCCTTTTCCCTTCCAGCAACGCCTGTAGTTGATCAAGCATAAGCTTAATGGGAAAGAGGTTTTTTATTGCCAGATAGGCGCCCAGCATGACGATGTTGGAGACGAGGACGTTTCCCAGCTTGCTGGCAATTTCCGTTGCGGGTACCTTATAGTTTTTTACACCGGGCAGATGGTTTGTTTTGACCATGGAAGAGTTCATCACCAGAAGGCCGTTGGGTTTTACCATCTCTTTGTATTTCTGGTAAGAAGGTTCGTTCATCACGATGAGGGTGTCAGCGGCCTCAATGAGGGGTGAAAAGATTTCTTCGCTTGAAATAATGAGGTGGTAAACGGCAGTTCCGCCCCTGACCTCCGTTCCGTAGGAAGGGAAAAAGGTTACGTATTTCCCCTCGTACATAGCGGCCTGTGCAAGCAATTTCCCTAAAAGCATCATGCCCTGGCCGCCAAAGCCGGCCAGGATTATTTCTTCTGTCATAAAGTCTCTCTTTATCGTAGTATGCGCAGGAAGCGCGTAGACGGATTTGTGATGGTTCTGAAAATAGTAGTAAAAATACTGATCCTTGTTGTTATACTCCTGCCCAATTTTCTCTAATGAATGATTCTGGAAGATTATTCATGTGCTTATCATTTCCTATTTTGCTGAACGCTGCAACAGTATTTCTTTCCTGGTGACTAAGTTTGTCTTTAGGATTATTCCACCCATTCATGAGATAAATACAGTGGTTCGTATCAAGTAAATACGCCATCGTTCATTCTAAGTTTAAACTATCAGTGTTTATATGTGATTTCTCAATGACTTCGATTAGCTCTTCTGACGCATCCGGTTGATATTCGCTTTGGATCTGATTTAATAAACGTCTTTGCTCTTCCGGTGTGATTGCAGGTAGTTTATTACTTTCAGCGGCATTTATCGATTCTCGCGTGAGGTCATTTACGATTACTCGAATATAGGTGTCAGGCTGAAGATGATACTGTTTTATATTTTTAGAAAACTCTCTAACGGTTGTCTTAATTTCCATTTTACCCTCTTTTTTCAATGGTGGGCTACGGTTGTTGCACCCCGAAGGGGTGTCTTTGTCATGCCCCGTTAGGGGCAACACAATAGTAGCCCACTGCGTAAGCGGTGGGAGAACATTATCAAGCCCCGGAGGGGCGGCACAAACCCCAAATCATCCTTCTTGCGGGTTCAAGTTTGCAACTTGAACCCTGCTTTTTATTCTTTTGAGTGCTTTATTGACAGCACAACGCTTTTATACTATCAAAATCAGGGTTCAGGCTTATCTTGAATACAGGACGAATTGCGGAACCATCATGCTGTACGATTGGTGTATCTTGAATTACCGGCTAATTACCCTTCTCCCAGTCTTTCACCACGCCCAACGGGAAGGTTCGCGCCATTGTTTCATCAATGTATTTCATCGATTCGTTCGCGCCCATCCGCCAGTAAATGGGGCATGGGGATAGAATTTCTATGAGGGAGAACCCCTTTTTTTCTATCTGGGTTTTGAAGCCCTTTTCGAGGGCTTTTTTTGTCTTTCGCACGTTTTCAGGTGATGAAACGCTTACCCTCGTAAGATAACTGCTGCCGTCAAGCACCGCCAATAATTCACATATACGGATTGGGTTCCCGTGGTTGACCTGGTCGCGGCCACGTACCGAGGTGGCGGTCTTTTGCCCTAGCAGGGTTGTCGGCGCCATCTGGCCGTTCGTCATGCCATATACCGCATTGTTAACAAAGACAAAGGTGATGTTTTCCCCTCTGTTGGCTGCGTGGATAATCTCAGCCATACCGATAGCCGCAAGGTCGCCGTCGCCCTGATAAGCAAACACGAGGTGGTCAGGATGGACTCTTTTAATCCCCGTAGCAACGGCAGGAGGCCGGCCATGGGCCGCCTCGCACATGTCGATATCGAGATAATTATAGGCAAGGACGGCGCAACCCACAGGGGCCAGGCCGATGGTCTTCCCCCGCATATCCAGGCTATCGATAATTTCTGCGATCAAACGCAGCACGATGCCGTGTCCGCAACCGGGACAAAAATGCGTCGGAGTATCAATAAACGATTTCGGTTTTTCGTAGATGGCTTTCACGTTATTTAACCTCGGCTAATTGTAATAAGGCGTTGGCTTCACGGTTGTCCGGCACAATTTCAACAATTTTTTTGATTACTTCCAGAGAGGTGGGAACTCCGCCGCCCGTCCTTCCGTAAAAATGCACGGGACACCGGCCTTCAACCGCCAGCCTCACGTCCTCAACCATTTGCCCGGCGCTCATTTCAACGGCGAGGATGCACGGCACGTTTTCAGATACGGAGCGAATAAATTCCTTCGGAAAGGGCCACAGGGTAATCGGGCGTATCAGCCCAACCTTAAAGGAAAAGTTGCTGCTTTTTCTTACCACTTCTTTACAGATACGGGCCGACGTACCATAAGCAACCAGGATCACGTCTGCATCGTGGACGTTGAGCGCTTCATAGCGGACTTCTCTGCTTTCCACCAGACGGTATTTCCCCTGCAAGTGCGCATTGAACACTTCCAGCTCGCCTTTCACAGGATAAAATGATTTAACGATGCGCCGTTCTCTTCCATCGGCGCCGGTAAGCGCCCAATTTTTTGCGGGGAGGTGTTTCTTCTGCTTTTTGTAGAATTCCACGGGTTCCATCAATTGCCCGATCTGGGCATCGCCCAGAATCATAACGGGATTGCGATACCGGTCTGCAAGGTCAAAGGCGTCGTACACAAGGTCGGCCATTTCCTGCACGGAAGCGGGCGCAAGCACGATGCAATGATAGTCGCCATGCCCACCCCCCTTGACGGCCTGAAAATAGTCCGCCTGTGACGCGGAGATATCGCCAAGCCCTGGTCCACCCCGCTGTATGTTAACAATTACGCAGGGAAGCTCGCTGCCTGCAAGGTAGGATATCCCCTCCTGTTTCAGGCTGATGCCAGGACTGGATGATGATGTCATGGTGCGCGCGCCCGCGGCGGCGCTCCCGTGTACCATGCTAATTGCCGCAATTTCGCTCTCTGCCTGGATAAAAGTCCCGCCAAGTTGCGGCATTTTTACCGACATGTAGTTGATAAGCTCGTTTTGCGGCGTTATCGGATACCCGTAATAATACCTGCAACCGGCCTGTAATGCCGCCTCAGCGGCGGCTTCGTTTCCTGTGAGTAGTTGTTTCATAGATTTATGATGATTTTTCAGTAATAGTCAAAGCGAATCCCATCCCAGCGTTAGGCAATATGTTCAACAAATGTTACTTTTAATTTACCCCTAACCCGATTAAAGTCCTCTAAAAAGATATTTGTATCAATAAGACACATTATCTCCACTCCATTGCTTTATGCTGTAATTCAGCCGATGTATACTTGTCTTTTATATCTGATAATCCACCTTCCCAATCAAATTTCAATTTCCCCTTTTTCTCTTCTTTATGATATTTGGCAATGAGGAAATCAATGTAGTCTAACACCTCTTTTTTTAATTCTTCCGATAATTCATTTAATTTAGTTTGAATCAACTGGGTCTCCATATATAATCTCCGCCACATGTTGTTTTAGAGTAGCATGTTTTTTGTATGTTGTCTAACGCCAAAGCTCATCAGACCAAAACAGTTAGTGGCATTCAAAAAAATGTTGGGCTTCGGTCCTTAACCAACCCGGCCGGATTCCCTTCTCCTATGAGATTTTTAATCCTCCCTTTTTTAAAGCATCTCTTATTATTTTTCTTACAGTATCTGCAATCTTTACTGCCTGTAAGGCATCTCGTTTAATTACCTTACCTTATTTCTAAAAACAAGGTACGCCTTTAAATACTTCTCAGCACATTGCTGTGCATGATATGCAATGAGCTTGTATGGGCATGAACTCTTAAGCTTAAATGCATGCTTGGCTAAGCGCAGGTCTTCATCAGCGTGAACCAACCATTCCTTTGTTTTCCTTATAATCTCGCCCCTGCTTCCGCTCATAAAGCAGCACCCCCTCTTTATTTGCGTAACGTGCAATTGTTCCCGGTATTTCTTTGTCTATTTTAAATTCCTTTGGGGTGAGAACAACAATATCCCTTGCTATTTTCAACCCATCAAGTACACTGTCCATCTCCACCATCGCTTTTATGCGTTTTTTTTTCACAGGACAAACCACAAGAATATCTGCATCGCTATGTTCATCGGCAGTTCCTCTTGCATACGAACCAAAAAGAATTATACGCTCAGGTTGAAAGTTAGATACTAATCGTTTTGTTGCCTCCTGAAGTAATTTTTTACTAATCAACGGTTACTCCTATAATTTACCCTATTTGATTAAATGCTTGGAACGGTTGATGTTGGACATCACTTCACACAACCTAACCTATCCAGCTATCTTAATGCGAATGGGGCTGTTTTTTGGGATGGTCTTCCCTGTAGGAAACAAAAAACACGAATGCTGCAATAATAACAATTGCTAAGAGTGCAAGATAAAAGGCTGACACTTATCCTCTTTCTTTTCTGGAATTACATAAAAACCAACCAGGAAAACAGTAATGGCAATGATTAAAAGTAATGCTGCCATACCGAACGATACTTTCTCAGTAATTATACCACCTATAAAACAGACGGTTAACATGTATTTTGAAATATCCATAAGCATTTTACCGGATTCTTTCCTTCGTGCCTCATAGTTTAGCGTTTCCCTCTTTCACCGGAAATCGTTCCTCAGCCCAACCAACCCAGTTAGATGATTACGGAAGTTGAAATTTCATGTTTTCACGTCTATAAACATCCTTAGACATATTATTCCACAAACTTGCCTTTGTAATAATATCATTCAATTTTTACCAAAATAGAGTAAATCTCCTTTCCCCGTTTTTACGAGGACATGGTCTGAAGAAAATAGGGACAGCGATCAGTTGTAAATCTCAATCGCTATATCCGGGCACATGATTGCGCATTTTCTGCAACCGTCGCATTCTCCGCCTTCTTTGAATTTCACCGGGTGAAGTCCATGAACGTTTATGATATCGGCTATTATAAGCGATTTGTTGTGACATACCGGCACGCAAAGAAGGCATCCCTTGCAATAGTTTTCTTTTATTTTAATTACGGCCATAATTAGGCTGACCTCCCCAATTCAATTTCTCGCGCAACACGCCGTAGAACGTCCTCGCGCCGATATCGACCATGTGTACCTCGGTTTCAGACTTTTCGACCTTTACCTTGTCGCCCGTTTCCAGTCCTACAAAAATCTGACCATCCACCGTAATTCCGGTCATATTCAGGGGGGATACGATTTCCAACCCGATCTTTGCGTCTCCTGAAACTACTAATGGACGGTTCGTCAGGGTGTGAGGACATATTGGAACGATAATTAATGCGTTTAAATCCGGCGTCAAAATAGGACCACCCGCCGATAATGAATGCGCCGTTGAACCTAACGGGGTCGATATGATTAATCCATCGGCCCGGTAAGTTGCAACGTCTTCCCCATTAATGTTTAATTTTATGGATATCAACCTCGACAAGGACGAGCGGGAGATTACCGCTTCATTGAGCGCCGTAGAATCACTGATGCGTTTGCCGGAGCGGTCAACGGAGCATTGCAGAAGCATCCTCTTCCGTATCCGGTAATTTCCGGTAAATATCTTTTCCAGCGAAGTGCAGACGTCTTTTTCCACAAGCTCGGCAAGAAATCCGAACCTTCCCATGTGGACGCCGATGAGCGGTATCTGGCTTTTCCCGAGTTTTCTGCACGTGGAGAGGATGGCGCCGTCTCCGCCGAAGACGACGATCATGTCGGCATCCCCCTTCTCAATCGGCTGTTCTTTCGACAGGTCGATAATTTCAGTAACAACGTGTTTATCCAGCCACGGTTTCAGCCCGTAGATTGAATCAGCTATCTTTTTCTTACACAAATCGCCTGAAACGAGGATTTTTTTCATTATTATGGTATTGCCCGGTAAAAACTTCGTAACGCTTAAGTTTTTTATTTTAAATCCGTTTTTTTTACATACACAAGTCTGTGCCCAAGAAGGTCTACTGCCAGTTGGGACTGTTCTAAAACTATATATCCAAGTAACGGCTCATATATTCCATTTGCAGGCTTCATATCAAGAAATAAAACTTCGCTGTAAACAGGATTAAATCCTTCAATTCTAATTTCAACGGGACCGCATACTTCAGCGTTTATTATTTCTTGCGTTGCTGTCTCACAATCTATTTCCCGGACAACATTAATTTTCCCCAATCTTTCCTTCCACGCCTTCGGTAAAACCATATACGCTGCGCCCGTGTCCACAAGGGCATCGCAGGTGATGATGTTTTCCGGTTCAAACAAATTTTTAATTCTTACATTTGCAACAATTCTGCCCATAAGTTTTTGCCATTTAAATTAGGCCTTCGGCAACTGATTTGTATTCACACGCAAGGACACGGGCA
>CAYJPZ010000135.1:0-11164 GCA_964372185.1 uncultured candidatus Brocadiaceae bacterium | reverse complement strand
AGAATACCTGTATGAAAGATACAACATTATATGACGAGCTATTAGGATTGAAGCAACCGTGGTACGTAGCGGGAGTAAGGTTAGATGTAGTCAAGCAGGAGGTAGAGATAGAAGTCCGTAATAATGCCATAATGTGGGCATGTCCAGAATGTCAGGGACGAATGCATATTCATGAATATACAGAGAGGCGATGGCGTCATCTTGACAGTTGCCAGTTTAAGACCATAATAGTATGCCAGGTTCCCCGCGTACAGTGTAGTGAACACGGAACTCAGGCGGTGCAAGTACCTTGGGCGGATAAGCAGGGTCGATTCACGAAACTTTTCGAGCGGTTTGCGATAGCAGTATTACAGGAGTGTTCGACATCGTCGGCCAGTGGGTTGTTAAAAATCAGTTGGGATGAGGCAGACGGAATAAAGCAGCGAGCAGTGAAGAGAGGGCTGGAGAGGAAAGAAGACAAGGTTTGCCCCCAGATTGGAATAGACGAGAAATCGTATGGAAAAGGCAATAAGTTTGTGACGATAGTGGCAAGCATAGAAGAGGAAGCAACGATAGTAGAACATATTGGTGACGGCAAGGGCAAGGATGGTCTGGAAGATTATTGGAGCAAGTTTGAAAAAGAAGAACTGGAGGCGATAGAGGCGATTGGTATGGATATGTCGGCAGCCTACCGGCAATCGGTCATTGATAATGTACCCGATGCGCCAGAGAAGGTGGTGTTTGACCGGTTTCACATAATGCAGCATGTAAACGAATCCGTAAATGAGGTAAGGAGAGAAGAGCAGAAAGAATTAAGCAGTATGGGTAACACGATATTGACCGGAACACGGATGATATGGCTGTATGGAGAGGAAAATGTGCCTGAGCGATACAGCGATCTCTTGGGTGAGCTTAAGGGTAAAAAGCTGAAAACGGCCAGGGGCTGGGCGCTGAAGGAGTCGATCCGTGGTCTGTGGAAGTGCAGTACCGAAAAAGAAGGCCAGGTGTTTTTTGAAGAGTGGTACAGTTGGGCAATCAGAAGCCGATTGGAACCGGTAAAGAAAGTTGCGCGTATGATGAAAAGGCATTTACCTAATATCGTGAGCTATTTCAGACATCGAATTACAAACGCTGCATTAGAGGGAATCAATAACAAGATACAGTCACTGATAAAGAAAGCCTACGGTTATCGCAACAAAGACCGTTTTAAAAACGATATCCTCTTCCACTGCGGTGGGCTAAACTTGTATCCAGAAATAATCCAATGAAAAACCACACCCTAATTCCGGTAGAACCCAATTTCCTTGTATGGCACAGGTGCTACGCATACAGCTTGATTCAATAACCGATAAAACAAAAGTCCACGTGATCTTGACGTTCTTCGGTTGAAACGCCCAGTATAACATTAGGGGAATGAAATGGATACCCCCATTTTAAGAAAAACAAAAATTATGAATAACAATGAATTTGAAAGTCCGCATGAATGGGAGAGATTTTGTAGATATATTTCAGAAATTAATCGATTTGTTTTAGATGAACATTGGAAGACATTTTTAAATGTGATTTTGTTTACTGCAAAAAAAAGAGAAAGAATTTTAAAAAATGGTGCTACGTTAGCTCGCGCACGTATTGGAAGCCTTTACGATGAATGGGAAGATTCAGACAGAGAGCTAGTACGCTATGATGGGCCTTTGGATCAAGAAGAAATAGTTGCGCCTCCTCCCGACAAATCTAAAGACGGACGAATAAGTCCACGAGGAATAAGCTGTCTTTACTTGTCAAATAATATAAAAACTGCAATCTCTGAAGTACGACCCTGGCTAAGCCAAGATGTTACTGTTGGAACCTTTGAAATAACAAAGGATATGAGATGTATAGACGTATCTGGGGATAAAACAAGGGGATGTTATTTCGATTTAAGTGAAGCAGAGGGTGTGGAGTCTAAAGCAACGCCTGAAATCAGAGAAAAATACGTTTGGGGCGGAATCAATGAATCATTTTCTCGCCCAGTACATGCGGGAGATGAACATATCCACTATATCCCTACCCAATATCTCTCTGCACAATTTAAAGCTGCTGAATACGATGGCATTATCTATAAAAGTTCACTTACTAACGAAGGATATAACATAGCCCTATTTAATCCCCAAAATGCTCGTTTAAGAGAGTGTAAGCTTTTTAAAATTGAATCTATTAATTATGATTACAAAAAATGCGGTGATCCTCATTCCTACAAAGTTCAGTAGCCAATATTACTGCTTGAATACTGGATAGAATAAACATGAAGTTAAACTTTGAAATTTACAATTTATTGCATAAGACAAGATGTTCAACAAATGGAAACACTCATGACAGGCTATTAAAGAACAAGTTTTGCACAGTCGATGCACACGTGGTCATGGGGAACAAATGAATCTATAGTACATTATTGATATCCCCTGCAATATTTATATTGACCTGTTTAGGTAGCCTGTCTCCAAACAAAGCCTATTTCTTCAAGTTTTTTAATTTTGTCCCGTTCTAACTTACCGCGTTTGAAATTTGTCCTTTGTCTACATTGCCAAACCCCAAGGGGAAATCCTTCGGGTGTTTCATATCTTGCTGGTGTATTAGCAATACCATGTTGATTTTTATATCGAAGTGTTTCCGCAAAGCCCTGATTAAATGATCCCTCTTGTATATCCCAAACAAAACCTATATCTTCAAGCTTTTTAATTTTATCCTGCTCCAATTTGCCTTTTCTGAATTTATTCCTTTGTCTATCCTGCCAAGTCCCCAGGTTAAATCCATCTGGTGTTTTATAATTTAGAGGTGCATTGGCAGTACCATGTTGTTCTTTATATTGAAGTGTTTCTTCAAATCCCTGATTAAATGATTCCGCCAAATCCCAAACAAAACCTATATCCTCAAGCTTTTTAATTTTATCCTGCTCCAACTTACCTTTTCTTAATTTATTCCTTTGTATATCCTGCCAAGTCCCCAGGTTAAATCCATCTGATGTTTCATAATTTAGAGGTGCATTGGCAGTACCATGTTGTTCTTTATATCGAAGTGTTTCCTCTAATCCTTTGTTAAATGATTCTTCACGACCCAGTTGCTCTTTATATCGAAATGGTACTTTCTTAAATTTCCTCCAAGTAAAGCCTACTTTTTCAAGCTTTTTAATTTTATCCTGCTCCAACTTACCTTTTCTGAATTTATTTCTTTATCTATCCTGCCAAGTCCTCAGGTTGAATCCATCTGGTGTTTTATAATTTCGTGGTGCATTGGCAACACCATATTGCTCTTTATATCTAATCGTTAGGTCAAACCAAAAATCCCATTGCCTGGCAATTACTTCAATAGTTTTTGTGGTTAGTGCTTCAATAAAGCGGGCTTGATCTACTTTGCTCGGCAGATTAAAGAATTCAACCTTTTCACGATACTCAGTTGCTGCCGCATTCCATGCCTTTGAACCTTCTTCTCCTATGCCTTGGCGTATTCGCAATCGTGAAATAATGGACTGCATGTGTTGATCCTGCTCGACCATAGCTTGCAGTACCTGCCAAACGGTCTTAAAGTCGGAACTATCAAGACACCTTTCCGGATCAGCCCCTTCCTCAACAAAAACAGGAATAAAAATATACCCATTATCCTTCCCTTTAGCCTTTCTCATAGCCCGCCCGGTTGCCTGGACGATGTCAATAATGCTTTTCTTGGGGTCAATAAATGCTATGGCGTCTACAAGGGGGACGTCAACCCCTTCAGTTAAACATCTGGCATTACTCATGACTGCTATTTGTGCCTTTTTAAATTCTTCCATACAAGCATTTCTTTCCCCGGTAGCCATTTCGCCGTTTACATGAAAACATCTTATGTCAATGTTCTCAGGGGTAGAAATATCAAGCAGATTTACGATACGTTTGAAACTATAAGGAGAATCATTTTTTGTGAACGCTGCTGCCCCTGATACCCTTGAATGAAAGGTAAACATTTTTTTGAAACCATAGCTCTTCATGGCCTTTACCAATGCTATACGTTTGGCCAAAGCCCTGGCGTCCCATGGCTGGTTTTCGGCGGTCAATATTGTTTCGCCCTTATTAACAAGTTCACTTACCTCGGCATCGGTGACACATATTACAACAACCTTGTAGGGTGTAATTAAATCCCTTTCAATGGCCTGCCCAAAACTCATTTTATAAATAGGCGCACCGTATATGGCATGGTCGTCCATACTGCATAAAAGAACGTCCTCCTCTTCCGCCTTTTTTGTAATATGTGGCGCATAGATTCGGGGTGTAGCGGTCATGAAGAGTCTTTTCTTAATAGGAACGTTTTTATCATCCAGGGCCATTCCCCAAATCGAATTGTGCGCACCTGCCGTTCTATGGGCCTCGTCGAATATGGCTAGATCAAAATGTACGTTTGCCTTCAGGGTTGCCTCAGATAAGACCTTGCTTGACTGATAGGTAGAAAATAAGACAGAGGTGGTATTTTCTTCCGCCTTCAGGTATTCAGACACAACGTCCGCATTGGTAGTAACCGGGACGTCCATTTCGTACAGGTGTTCTATGGGAGAATCATTTCCCAGGTCAACCGTTGTGTCGCTGCATAGACACAGGTAATGAAAGGGTTTTAATGACGTGTTTGCTGCCCATTCTCTCAGGGTTTGAGATAAGAGGGCAAGACTTGGCAAAAGAACAAGTATTCTTTTGCCCCCAAGTCCTTCGGCTATCCACAGGGCGCTAAGTGTCTTGCCCGTTCCGCAGGGAAGTATTACATGGCCGCGCGGGTTGTCATTTAAATGAGCCAATGCGGTGCTGATAGCCTCCCGTTGCGTTTCATGGGGAACCATTTTCTCAGGCGGCGGGATGGTTCTTTGTGAGAGCCAAACTTTGAGACGATTAAAAAAGTCGGCGTTTAACTGGCAAAAACGGTCTGAAAGGACACAGCTTTGCCGGGTTCTCTCGTGCAGGGCTGAAGGCAATTTATTGGCATTGGTGATGGTAATACGCCAATCTGCGCGGTCTGACATGGTGAAGAAGGTGGATAATTCAGTTAGTGTGGGCGTGGTATTTCTGTCACTCCTGAATTTTGCCTGATAAGCGGTTATCTTGCCGTCGTATGACAAGGCAACGCCATCTATCCCAATATTCTTAATTCCGGGGTAACCAAGACGGGTAAGGATAGACGGGGGGATTTCCTTTTGACGATACACTTCTTTAAACTGAAACACCGGGTCTAACAGGAAGAATGCATGGCAAAACTCTTCAAAAACATTTCCCCGGTCAATCTCTGTTGACAGGCCGGCAATCCTGGCCTCAAGATCAGACCAGGAGGATATGCCTTCTATAATTGTTTCGAGTTTATAAGAATTATTATTCGTATTCAATGGTCGTATTGGAAAAAAGCCTTTGTAAAGTAACAGCAACTTTGATGTTACTTAGTCTATCAAAGTAAAACCAGGGGCGCAACTCAGATATATCAACATTCTTCATTCTCAGACGGGCTATAAAGAAGCCTTGTTTCTAAAGGTAATTTGTTTACTATTCATAGAGATTTCGCGACCAAGAGACCACCCCTAACCCCTCCCATGAGGGGAATAATCCACGCCACCCTGGAACCCGCATTAAAGAAATGTTTAAACAGTTCAGCCGGTATTAAAAGAGCCGGGAATACAACCCCCTACCTCCCTTTTTTAAGGGGGATTTTGTAGAGATGTCCCCGCCGGGGCGTCTGTCTTCCCCCTTAAAAAAGGGGGAAACAGGGGGTTGTCTTACCTTATTACCGGTACCACGTGAACGGTTACGAGGATTGGAACTGTTATGGGTATGAAAGTTTTAAGGGCGCAAGTAATAATGATTCAAGTCAAAACGGAATTCACCGCCCTTGCGCTTGAATAAGGCTTACTTTCCGCTACCAAAAAGTACAACCTTTATGGTTTTGAGGAATATTACGATATCGAGGATAAAGGACATGTTTTTGACGTAATAGAGGTCGTACTGTAATTTTTCCTCCGTTTGCTCCACCGATGACGCGTAAAGATACTTTACCTGCGCCCAGCCCGTCAGGCCGGGCTTAACGGTTAACCGCTGGGCGTAAAAAGGTATTTTTTCTTCAAACTCTTTTATGAAGACTTGTCTTTCCGGCCGCGGCCCGACCAGGCTCATACACCCTTGAATGACGTTTAATAATTGCGGTATCTCGTCCAGCCTCAGTTTTCTTAGAAATCTTCCAACCCTGGTTATCCGCGGGTCTTTGTCGGCGGTGTAGATTGCGCCGGTATGTATCTCGGCGTTTTCCGTCATGGTGCGGAATTTTATTATCGTAAATGCCCTGCCGTCTTTTCCAATGCGTTCCTGGGTATAAAATATCCTGCCCCTCGAATCGAGTTTTACCATGACGGCGATGACTGCCATTGCAGGCAACAAGAGCATAAAGAGCAACAACGCAACGCAGCATTCGATAATAGGCTTGGTCACCCTACTGTAGAATTTGGGCTTGCTAATGACGGTGTGCAACAGCCATAAGTCATTAATGTGCTTAAAAGGTATCTTGCCCGTGAGTTGCTCGTACATGGTCGGCATGTCAAGTATCTCAATGCCGCTCCACGAACAGTTGATAAGCGTTTTTATCAAGTCCGCGTGTTTTTCGTGGGTAATTGCCGTGATGAGCAGATTGACGTTGTTTTGTTGTATGGCGTTGTGCAGGCTGTACCGGTTGCCCAATACCGGAAGCCCCCCGATCCGGGTATTTTGCTTTGCCGGGTCGTCATCAATAAAACCGATAACCGTTAATCCGGCGGCCTTTTTTGACTTTGCTATCTCCTCTAAAATCGTTTTACCTGCCCAACCCGCGCCGAGGATGAGGGCGTTTCGCCTGAATATCGGCTGGTCTGCCAGATAGCCAAACAAGTACCTCCATCCAATGACAAAAAAGGGAATAAGCAATCCCAGCATAACAAATACACCTCTTCCAATGCGCTGCCACCAGGTAAAGTAGACCAACACCGTGGTGATGATAAAGGCGCAGGCAGACGCGAAAACAATGGTCATGATGTAGCCGAGCGACTTGAAATCCTTTCGCGTATCGTAAAGTTCCGCAAAGAAAAACGTGATGATAAAGGTGAGTCCCGTCAGCATAAACGAGAGGGGGTTGTGTTTCAGGTACTCAAGGCCATTGAACCATCCCAGACGAATAACGGCCGACAAAAAGATTGAACCATGCACAATAAAAATGTCCCCAAGAAAGAGGATTATTTTCCGGGTGGATATTGAAGGGTTAAATTGATTGTTTTGCATAAGGGTATCTTGATTGTATAGGAATTTCAAATTTGTAGGGGCGAAGCATTTGCCAAATTTTGTATGAATACAACACCATGTAAGCAAGCAAATGCTTCGCCCCTACGTACACGAAACGTGTTTTCGAGACGTCAAATCCATCCAATAAATTTTTCAATATCGCCAAAAAAAATCCCCGGATCGTGCCAATACAGGCTGCTCCTGGCCCTGGCCCTTTCCAGGATGCGGCCAAAACCTCTGTTATAGGTGTGAAACGCCTGCTTCATTTCATTCTCCAATGCAGCAAATTCCAGGGTACCCATGGTATCTACCCGCCTGGTCACGTCCTTCAGATAATAATCGCTCGGTATCCTCGTAAAGAATTCATCGTAAGACATTTCTTTATTTACCAATCCTTTCTCAACACCAACGTCGAAGAGCCTGGTGCCGGGAAACGGTTCGTAAACGCCGATTGATGCAAAGCCGGGTTTTATCGTGTGCAGCAGCGCCAGGGTTTTTCGCACGTCTTCTTGCGTCTCGGTAGGGACGCCCATCATAAAATAGGCCGTCCAGTGGATGCCCGCCTCGCGGAAAAGGCGTGCGGCTTCCTTTATGCCCTGCAAGGTCGTGCCTTTATCCATTAACTGCAATATCCGCTCGCTCCCCGATTCAACACCGACCTTTATGCTGTTGCAGCCCGCCTTTTTCATTATCTTCAACATCTCTAAATCCACCAAATCCGCCCGTGTATTGCAGTCCCAGTTGATTTTGATATTTTCATCCACCAGGGCGCTGCAAAATTCCAGCACCCGCTTTCTGTTAACGGTAAAGGAATCGTCCTTAAAGGTAAATTGGCGCGTCTTGTAACGGAGGCGGACGCGCTTAATCTCTTCCAGGATATTCTGAAGTGACCGGTACCGCACCTTTCGCGTCCATATCTGTGTCGCGCAATAAGAGCAATTATAGGGGCATCCGCGGCTTCCCATCAGCAGGCCGCTGTCTTCCGAGGTATAGGTGTCGGCGCCCAACATGGCCTCCCTGTCAGGAAACGGGAGGGTATCGAGATCATCGATAAACCTTCTTGCCGGTTGGTGAACCCGTTTGCCGTCATGGCTATATGAAATTCCGCCTAATGTGCTGAGATCGGGCATGTCGCCCCCTTCGTGGCGTGCGGCCTGTGTATCGCGGTTCCCGGCGCTAAGCAGGTTTACCAATTCAAGGAGGACATGCTCACCCTCTCCGTTTACCACAAAATCCACGTCACTCGTGTTTTTCAGTATCTCATCCGGCATTAACGTTGCATGTGGCCCACCGAAGACGACGCGGCAACCCTTAAGGCACTTTTTTACCAGGGCGGCAATAGTGAAGGCCGAGGCGGCCTTCGGTGTCATTACCGTTATGCCAACGAGGTCGGGCTTGCACCTCTCAATGGTTTCCGATATCTCTTGTATGATGGGATTGGCTGGATTTTTCAACTCCTGGAGATATATCCGGTATTTTTCCGGCAACCGGGAATAGTCCATGCCCTTCCTTTTTGCAGAGGCGGTTGCGTCCGACGGCTTGTTGCAATCGGCGTCGTAAATAGTAACGCGGTGTCCTGCGTTTTTCAACGTTGAGGCCAGGTAGCATAGCCCCAGGGGGAAATAACGGTTGTAGTAGTTGAAAAACCGGTAAAAAGGCGGGTCGATTAAAAGGATGTTCACATTGGTAAATCTTTATAAAATGGAAAACTCAGATTACGTAGAGTTTGGAATAGCGCCGTGCGCGATGTATCCTCACAAATGAGTCGGATTTTGAAAAGAACTGCTGGAACCACAGATTACTGTAGATAAAAATCGCACAGTTTTGTCGGTACTGAAAAGACTGGGATACAACCCTTCAGGCACGGTCAAATTAAGCCTTCGGCGGCTTTCTATGCTCACACGTAGGGACACGGGCACCGTGTCCCTACAATAACGCAATCCCACGCTCTGGCATTTCCACTTGTGCCATTCCACCCCCTTTGATCCCCCGCCAGCGGGGGATAAGTGACCAGCCACATCTTCTGCCACTTTTATACTATCAAAACCAGGGTTCAGGTTATAAACCTGAACCCACCGGGATTTTTGTACAATCAAATCACTTCTTCACCCTCTTCCTGATCTTCGCCTTCTTCTCCAGCGCCGCCAATCTTCTGAGGGTGTTTGCCTCGCTCTGAATGTCCACGTATTTCTTGAGCAGGTTCGACCACGAAATATAGGTGAATCCGTTGGGGTTCATGTGCGCCATGCCCTTTCTCACCAGGAAGGCGTCGTTTTCCCACATGTACAGGAAATCTTTTTCAATCCTGCTTGGGTTTCCGTTCTTTGCCCAGAACTCACCGTAGAAACCGCCTAAGAGGTCTGGGTATTTCTCCGTTACCGGTGCAGGCGCATTTGGTCTGTTCTCAGGCATTGGATAGAGAATGCCCTCTTCATGCAGTGATTTTATCGTAGCGTATGCGTCGCTTACGTATTGAAAAATAGAGTCGGACGCCTTGTCCATCGAGTCCAGATAATCCCTTGAAAATCTGTTGGAGTGGCACTGGACGCACACTTCAATCCACGCCTCTCGCCGGGACAACAATTCCTTGCTGTCTTTTATGTAATCAGTCGGCTTGACGCCTTTTAAAACGTTGTCATAAAACAACACGTCGCCTTCACCCATAATGGCCTTTCTTACCATGTTATGGGAATACTGTCCCTTGTAGTACATGTGGCACGATTGGCAGGTGGGTGAAATATATTGCGCATCCTTTAACTGCTTCGTCCAATCCCAACTGTGGCCTTCAATGAAGTATATAGAGCCGTGCTTTGAGTCCCGGTAATATTCAATATCGGGGTGGTCCGGTCCGTTGTGGCAGGTTTGGCACGCCTCCGGACGCCGCGCCTCCGATGCCTTAAAGGCATGGCGGGTGTGGCAGCTATCGCACTTGTGCTGGATATTGTGGCACATATCGCATCCCTGGACGACGTTCTTGTCCGTGGCAGCCCAGACGTCCACGTCCAGATTCGCGTCATACGATTTTGCATGGCTTTCCCTGCCCGGCTTCCAATCGGGGATGCCATATTGTGCCTCAGATTCAAATTCCGCTAATTCCTGCTTATGGCATTCACCGCAAAGGGCAGTCCCCGGCATAATGAGTTCCTTTTCGTGGTCGAGCTTTTCTGCCCCGACCTTGCCATGACAGTCAATACAACCGACGCGGATAAGTTTTTTCCCCAGGTTTTTTTCAATTTCGGCTAATTTTTCCTTTTGATAGTCCAGGAGCTTGTCGAAACGGGCATGGCTGCTCTCCTCCCACGCCTTTACCAAGCCGGGGTTTAACGCCTTATGGCACAGGGCGCATTCATCAGCAGTGTAGATACCTTTCGGTTCCTGGGGCGGCGAGTAGAAGTAATCGGGTGCCCAGTACCGTTGGGTAGGAATCGGTTTCCAGAATTCGCTATATGGGCCAACGCCTTTGTCAAGCTTCTGAGCCTGAAGAACGCCGCAAAACATACCTAAAAATACCGACACGACAACGAACGACAAAATGCCTTTCATTTACTCTTCCTCCGTTTTTTATAGAAAAATATGGTAAAGCCGGCTACAGGGGTTATGCATAAAAACAAAGCGTCAGGGAACATGTATCCTGATTATTTTACTGCCCGTCTGCATAGAGAGTAAAGGCAATAATCACCAGAAAGTTTACCATACACACTGAGTAGAAAGCAAGTATTCATCGGGCGATATGTGGCAACGATTTGTCTCAGCAGTGCGCAAGATGTAAAACAGCATTTTTACGGCGAGCAATTAAAGAATCTGCCACTATTTGTCAATTATTGATATGGGGGAAAAATGATTGACAAAACAATTCAACCTTTTATACTGATTACCTGGTGTGGCAAAGAGGAACAGGCAATGAA
>CAYJPZ010000134.1:0-11295 GCA_964372185.1 uncultured candidatus Brocadiaceae bacterium | reverse complement strand
TTCCTCACACAAAGCCACGAAGACACAAAGATTTATCGCAATGTATCTTTTTTTTAATTCTTTGTGCCTCTGTGCCTTTGTGTGATTACTTCTCTTATCCAGGCGGAGCTTCTCAGGGGTTTTTCAAAATGAGAACCTTTTAGGTTGCGGCCTTGCGATACCGGGAAGGGCATCTATATTACCTTACGAAACCACATCTTTCCCCAGTTTAACCACCTGCGCACGTATGACAACGGCAGCAGCCATCGGCGCGACGGAGGGTAGGAAGCGCGGATACAATCAGCGCTGGGAAACAGGAGGGTGAATATGCAGATAACCATTGAAAAGATTGAAGAAATAGAATTAAATCTGAGTAATTTTATCATATAAATAAACATTCCATCGATAAACCACTCGTGCCCCATGCCAGGTCTGCGATGGCGGGCTGATTCAACGGCTACCGGCGCCAGCCATTGGGAAAAATCGTCAAACCCAAAGGGTATGGGAATACCCGCCCAGTCTTGGGCCAGCTTTAACGCGGTTTCCATGGCATTGCGCCCCCGCCACTCAACACATCTCCGTTGTAGTATTTTCCAGTCATCGGCCTTGCTTAGTTGTCCGGCAAGCAACGCAGTATCGTAAATCCAGGTCAGCCGATTATGCGGAAGGTGATTTCTGATGTTAATAGCGGCATACATAAGCGCGTCTATCGGGTGCAAGGTTTTCATCACCAGTGAAGGTGTTTTTAGCTCAACGGCCCTTTGGAAGAGGTCTTCAACGCCAACTTCCCGTGTCTTTCCATGTAAAAGATACAAATCCCAGTGCAGCTCTATCCCTCTGAAATAACGTGTTTTTCCCGACGGAGAAAAGAGGTCGTCATAATAAATATCTTTCAAAAAAGGCATGAATCTTTTCGTTTTGCGTCTATAGCCCAGTTCCTGCAATAACGCCCCGGCGCGTTCAACCTGGGAAGGCTTGATCAGAATATCTAAATCGCTGCTCGGTCTTGTTGCCGGGTCGGGATATACAGATCGGGCAAGGGCTGGTCCTTTTAGTATCAGGATATCTATGCCAGCGCACTGAAAGGCATCCAACATCACGCTCAACTGTTTATCCATCTGCATTGTTCGAAACCTGCTCCACAGGAAGGCGTTTCTTAAATGTTCTACCACGTGGTGCGGAAGGTGGGCGGCAGATGAGAGGGTGGTAATCTTCCAGTAAAGCAAGGGGGATATCCACTGGTTTTTTAGTGCAAACAAAAGCTTGTCCCAGTCATCCTTTGACGCATCAGGCGGAAAAACCGGAGCATCCTTGAGCAGGGACGAAAGGTAAGGCTTGAATTGGTCGGAAATAGTAATCATTGTTTCATAACCCGAACAAGTTGGAAGGGTAAGGTAAAAAAGTTTTTCAGCATTTCGGCACAATGATAACAAATTTGACGGCTTATGTCAAAAGGGTATATTTTACCTGAAAAAATGGAGTTGTTCCGGCCTGCCGGTTCCTTTCATTAAACGAATGCAGGCTGGAAGCCTGCGCTACTTTTTCTGCAATTTTTTAATGATAACGAAAGTTATGGCGGATACATGGTATTTGAAGAGTTTGGGGAATTTACGATAAGTACCATAGGTATAGCGTTTACGGCCCTGTTTGTACAGAGACCGCAGACGGCTTTAATGTAGGGTAGGCAATGCCTACCCTACATAACAGCATTGCTCTCCCACAGTTGGAGTTCCCCGGGATCATCATGATACGGCAAGACGTGGAATGAAGGGCAATACCGGCATTGAACAGGCACAATGTTGTTATGCACGCGGTGGCGAAATTGGGCATATTTTGGTGATTTCCATATTTGCTTAAAAGGCGTTTGGAAAATATTTCCCATAGCGTATTTACGCTGGAATTCACGGCGATTCCCTTCGTTGCCGGCGCAACACGGTATAACGGTGCCGTCCACGAAAATAAAGGGCATACTCCAGTAGGTGCAGTTGCAAATGTCCACCTTTCTCCGGGGAACGTTCTTGTTCCAGGCGGCCAGGACGTTCAGTTCCGATGCCCTGCGGTTGGTGGCCTCCACAATTTCTTCGGGAATAACGGTGGGGAGTCCTTCAATTTCCTTGTATTGATGAAGGATACTCGTAAAGAAAACGGAGGGGCGTTCCTTGCCGCGTGTTACTTCGTAAAGTAATTCAATAAACCTTTCCGTTTCATACAAATTGTAGTTGGAGATGATGTAATGAAAGACCACCTGTGGGTAGATTTGCCCTGCCTCGCGGCGGATGTCAAAAAAATCGGAAAGGTTTTGTTTCACCTGTTCAAAGTTTGAACCAACGCGGATTTTCTCGTAGATTGCCGCCGTTGCGGCGTCAATCGAGGCGATAATCTTATCAACCTTCAGCCGCACCAGTTCCTTTGCCCGGTCTTTTGTCAGGAGATGGAAGGAGTCGTATATCTCAACGTCGATTTTTTTGGACTTGACGTACTCTATCATCCGCAAGAAGTCTTTGTTCAGGAAACTCGTGCCGATCCCCGTCATGCCCACCCACTTCAGACTGGGAAATTGCCTGATGATGTAAACAAATTCGTTATATGACATATCCCTCTCAATCTCATTCCAGTAGGTATGTTCGCACATCACACATTTCAGATGGCAGCGGGTAGTCGTCTCCACCTCGATTAATCGTGGAAGATGGAGTAAATAGGGAAAGAGGGTTTTTAAAATGAGCTTACGGGGGGCTTCTTTCCCGTACGTCAGGGTATACCATAATTTGTTATAGACACCCTTAACGCCCTGCTCCTGGAATATTTTTTTACATTTTTGTAATGAAGGCATTGATGAATTATATATCCCGCCAATAATGGTAGCAACACCATTTTTAAATCATGGGGAAATAGGTAAAATTATTTTTTGCATTTATACTTCTGTAACAATAATGCTATAATTAATAACGTATTTTCTTCAACAATTCATTTGTCTTTATCAAAAACAATAATGTCTGAAATAAACTTATCTATCAATCTCTGTAATATCCCATTAAGCAATCCTGGTATCCTGGCATCGGGGATTTTGGGAACTACCAGGGCGTTGTTAAAACGTATGGTTGAAAATGGCGCCGGGGCAGTGACGATAAAATCCATCAGCAAGGAGCCGAGGGAGGGTCACAAAAATCCCACGGTCATTACCTTCGAAGGCGGTATGCTAAACGCCGTTGGCTATTCCAACCCTGGTGTTGACGCGGCGGCAAAGGAGTTTTCCCAACTGCAGGAAATAGGCGCACCGGTGATTGCCAGCGTAATTGGCACACAAAAGGAGGACTTCGTGAGGGTGGTTGAAGGCCTGTCAGTCCAAAAATTTTCAGCAATAGAAATACCTCTTTCCTGTCCGCACACGCCCGGCTTCGGGCTGCTTGCCGGACAAGGCACGCCGCAAGCCACCTTCGACATAACCTCCGCGGTAAGAAGGGCCACGAGGCTGCCGATATTCATCAAACTGTCTCCCAGTATCCCTGAACTCTGCGCCGTTGCGAAGGCAGCAGAAGACGCCGGCGCGGACGCCATTACGGCGGTTAACTCTATGGGTCCCGGTATGCTCATTAACATAGACGCGCAAAGGCCTATTCTGAGCTTTAAGGTGGGCGGCGTTACGGGGGATGCCCTGAGACCCGTAGCCATACGATGTGTGTATGATTTGTACCAGTCCGTTAAAATCCCCATTATCGGCGTGGGAGGGATTTCCACGGGGAGGCATGCCATCGAGATGATGATGGCCGGTGCGTCGGCCTTTGGGGTTGGGTCTGCCGTTTATTACCGGGGTATTGACGTATTTAAAAAGATATCCGGAGAAATGGCCTTATGGATGCAAGAGCGTGGTCTTACCGATATTAACAAGATTGTAGGAGTTGCTCATGATTGAACAACCGAAGATGGTAAAAATCTGTGACATACGGGAAGAATCACCGGACGTAAAGACGTTCTTCTTCTCACCGGGAGATATTCGTTTTGATCCGGGACAGTTTGTCATGGTGTGGCTGCCGCTTCTTGATGAAAAACCTTTTGCGATATCCTACCTCCAAAACGACGTCGCAGGCATTTCCGTACTGAGAAGAGGCACATTTACGCAGTCCATCCACGATAAGAAAGTAGGCGCGATGTTCGGTATCCGCGGGCCTTATGGAAAAAGTTTTGATTTACAATCGGGCGCGTGTATCGTGGGCGGTGGCATCGGGATGGCCTCGCTTGCCACCCTAGCGGATAGATTACCCGATATAACAATACTACAGGGGGCGCGAACCGCTTCCGGAATCATTTATCAAAACCGTTTCAGAGGCATGAAGGTTTGCACCGACGACGGCTCTCTTGGATTACGGGGAACGGTTGCCGACTTGCTGCAGGAACAACTAAAATGCCGAACATTCCGGAAGGTGTATGCCTGCGGCCCCGAAAGGATGCTGTATAAAGTGGTGGAATTGTGCAACCGGTACGGAGTCAGATGCGAGGTATCCCTCGAGCGGTATATGAAATGCGGTTTTGGGGTATGCGGCCAGTGTGATTGCAGCGGGCAGCGGGTGTGCATTGACGGGCCGGTCTTTACTTCTGCGGAATTAAGCGTAATGGAAGATTTCGGAAAAATGGAAATTACAAAGGCCGGCGAAAGGGTTATCCATAAATAAATGAAATTTCATTGACATCGCAGGGTAAATATAGTATTTTTTTATTCGTGAATTTTGAAGAAGGTCGTAGAATACCTTTATCTGAATATAGTACCTGTTTTTTCTTAGCCCCCATCGTCTAGTGGCCCAGGATGTCAGGTTCTCAGCCTGAAGACAGGGGTTCAAATCCCCTTGGGGGTACTTTATATAAAGATAAACGCGGAAATCATGGATCAACGCCCCTGCTGATTCCAATAGCAGCCATGAGTAATCAAGTCGCTCAGTACACGTCATGCCCTAAAATAGCGTTATTTACCTAATTACAGGTTTGAACAATATAGAAGGAGAAGATGGTATGGGGAACGTTTATAGTTGCGGATCATGTGGTTTGACTACGACCGATAAAGGACATCTTTGCAATCCGGTTATGGCGTCAAAGGCGTACGTATGTAAGTCTTGCGGCACAATAACGGGCGATCCCAGACACGTCTGCGCCCCCAAGCTGGTCAATTTAAAGTATACCTGTAGCTCCTGTGGACGGCTATCGGCAAAACGAGAGATGCTCTGCAATCCTACCCCCCTGGCAAAGCCAAAAAAGGAAATAACCGCCAAAAAATCTACCTCAAAAAAACCAGCCGTCAAAAAGAAAGCCAAATCCGGGAAATAGTAACGGTGCACGTGATAGCCAAAAGCAACTGTTTTTCGAAAAATACAGCTTAGAAAAGAAGGCTAGGGAAACGAATGGCATTGCTCGCAGAACTGAAACAACGTGCGCGTCATCTCAAAGCAGAGACCTTTGCGCTTTACCTTGCTGCGCGTGACCCGGGAACACCGTGGTATGCGAAGCTCCTCGTTGCTGGTATCGTTGCTTATGCATTCAGCCCCCTTGATCTGATTCCAGACTTTGTGCCGGTTCTTGGCTATCTGGACGATCTCATCCTGATACCCTTGGGTATTGCTTTGGCTATCAAATTGATTCCCCATTCAGTCTTGACCGAGTGCCGAACACGGGCGCAGGAAACTATACAGAAAGGAAAACCCGTAAGCCGGGTAGCAGGTGTGGCAATTGTCGTAATCTGGCTGGTATTGGCGGCACTTTGCTTCGTGTGGGCCTATGAGGCATTCATGGTGCAATCGTGATCCCGCCCAACAATTCGCTAAACTATAGATGGGTAAAAGCGACGTTTTGGTCTGCATTGCTCGCCAGTTAGCTCTAATGTCAGACGACAAATTCAGTACGGAAGGTATTTGTGAGACCTAAAGTTTACATCGAAACTGAACGTGAAGAATATGGTCAGTGGATAGCCGAAGTACCTGAGTTGCCCGGCATCATGGCGTACGGACAGAGTCAAAAAGAAGCCATTTCCAGGGTTGCAGTTTTGGCTTTACGGATGCCTTTGATACCTCTCCATAATAAGACGCCATTTGCCCTGGTATTTGAGTAGCTTTTCCACAACCTCCCTTACGGCGCCGTGTCCGCCCCGTTCCTTTGTAACGTACATGGCATGGTGCTTTACTGCCGGGATGGCGTTGGCTACCGCAACGGGAAACCCCACGCGGTAGAAGATGGGGAGGTCGATGAGGTCGTCGCCGATATAGCATATCTCCTCGTCCCGCAACGCGTGTTTTTCCAGGATATCGTGGTACGCGTCTATCTTATTTATTATCCCCTGGTATACCACTTCAATATTCAACTCTTTTGCCCGGTAGTTTACTGCTTCACACGTCCTGCCGCTGAGTATGGCGGTTTTAATGCCTGCGCGGTGCAGATAGGCAATGCCCGTGCCGTCCAGCACATGAAATGCCTTCGTTTCATTTCCCCGGGAATCCAGAAAAATGCGGCCATCCGTTAAGACGCCATCAACGTCCATAATTACCCATTTTATGTTTTTCATGGTTGAAGATACCGAATAAATGTGAAGTGTTTCTCCGTATTATAAACCAACTTCCAGCAGATCCTGCACGTCTATAATGCCGATGGGGACATGGGAATTATTAACCACGGGTAGTTGATCAATTTTATAATCTTTTAATATTTTATACGCTTCGGCAACCAGGCAATGGGCGTGTATGACCTTGGGCGAACGCGTCATCACCTCTTTTATGGCGCATCGCAGGACAGACATGCCATTCATTAAATGCCTTCGCAGGTCGCCGTCGGTGAAGAATCCCACGAGTTTTTTTTCTTTATCCACAACACTTACGGCGCCCGGCTTGCCTGCCGTTTCCGTCATAATATTGAGAACGTCAAGCAACAGCGCATCCTCGTGGACAACGGGATTCTCTTTATCTTTTCGCATGACCATTTCCACGGTAAGTAATTTTCGGCCAAGCTCGCCTCCGGGGTGATAAAAGGCGTAGTCTTCTTTACGGAGATCTCGCTTCTTGAAAATGGTAAGGGCTAATGCGTCGCCCAAGGCAAGCATGGCGGTAGAACTGGCCGAAGGGGCAAGGCCTAAATGGCAGGGTTCTTCAATCTTTCCGATGTCAAGCACCACGTCGCTGTGTATTGACAGGGTGGACTTGCCGTTTCCCGTTATGGCAATCACCTTTGCGCCGATCTGCTTTATAAAAGGCAGGGGCGCAACCACCTCTGTTTCACCGCTGTTGGAAAGGGCAAGCACAACGTCGTCTGCAACAATACGCCCAAGGTCCCCGTGCTTTGCCTCAGACGAATGAATCCAATACGAGGGGGTTCCCGTGCTTGCCAGGGTTGCAGAAATCTTTTGTCCGATAATTCCCGCCTTGCCAATCCCGGTAACCACCACCCGCCCCTTACAGTTAAAAATTAAATCAACCGCATTTTGAAAGCTAGAATTAAGACGGTCGATCTGGTTCCTTATTGCCTCCGATTCAAGAAGCAGCACTTCCTTTGCAAAGGCAATATCGGGTGATTGATTTTCTTTCATCGGGTTGTTTTATAGGTTGGGAGTAGTATGAAATTCAGTCAAAAAATAAAGGAGTATCAATAATATTCAGTGGGTTTAATTATAGTAGCCATATCCATGACATTCAAGAGAAAACGACAAGGGGGCGAAGGATAAGAGAATATTTGATCTTGAAAACCATGGTAACCACTCGTGAACGCCAATAAACACGAAACAAAGAAGATTATTAGCGTCAACCGGGGACGGTTGACCTACCAGGAGATTTTTCTTACTTTACACTTCCGACTCGTTCGGGTTATGGTCTTAGTGACGCATTTTTCTGCCGCTGCGATGGCTTCCAACCTTGCTTTCCACAGATATTTTTGTTACACTAATTACGATGGATTTCAATACCTTAATCATCTCAATACCAACAATACTTTACGCCCTTACCATTCATGAATACGCACATGGTTGGACGGCGAATAAATTCGGAGACCCTACGGCAAGGTTGCAGGGGCGCCTGACACTCAACCCGATGGCGCATATCGATATCCTCGGTGCGTTATGTTTTGTTTTCGCCCATTTCGGGTGGGGCAAACCGGTTCCGGTAAACCCTTATAATTTTAAGAACCCCCGTCGCGATAATGTGGTTGTCTCCTTTGCAGGCCCTGCCTCTAATTTTATTTCAGCGCTGCTGTTCGGCATAATTTTTCATTTCTTGCGTGAGGCGTCGTTTTTACCGCATAATTTGCTCGCCTTTTTGCTAAATCTCTTTTTAACAGGCATAATTATGAATCTGTCCCTCGCATTCTTTAATATGATTCCATTATATCCCCTGGATGGCTCTCATATTATGGAGGGATTATTGCCCCATCCAATGTCCATGAAATATAAGGAGATTGAACGCTACAGTCCCTTTATTTTGTTGGGACTGATCCTTATGGGGAATTTTACCAACGTGTCGATTATCGGTTTGGTGCTCGGCCCGCCCATCCATTATTTCCTCAGGCTATTTGCCGGCTTGTAAGAAGCAAGAATCTCCATTCACAAAACAGGTCAAATCTTTTACTCAGCGTGGTTTACTTTGGTTTGCCGGCAGGCGCTTTTGCCTTCCTTTTGTTTTGGTAGATGACTCCCAGGGCAAAGTGTGACTTATCGTCGCCGGGATTGAGTTCCAGCGCTTCTTGACGTCTTCAATTTATTGCCCATGCCTGAACATCAGTTCCTTCATCTCAGAGACGGCCTTCTGCATTCCAACAAAGACTGAACGGGATACGATGCTGTGGCCGATGTGCAATTCTTCGATATCGAGAGATTCCACAAGCAGTCCCACGTTGTGATAGGTTATTCCGTGTCCCGCATTTACCCGTAAACCTAATTTTACGGCTACCTTCATCCCCGATTGAAGTTTTTCTATCATACGATACTTTGTGTCGTCGTCCCTTGCGTTTGCATAATTTCCCGTGTGAAGCTCAACGCGTTGCGCGCACACACCTTTTGCGGCGACGATCTGGCCTTCTTCCGGATCGATAAAGAGGCTCACGGTTATACCGATATCCGTAAATCTTTTTACCGTTTCCAACAATATCTTTTTCTGAGAAATAACGTCCAGGCCGCCCTCTGTGGTTACCTCGTGTCTTTTTTCGGGCACAAGGGTAACCTGTTCCGGCTTTATTTTGAGCGCAATGTCAACGATTTCCGGCGCTATGGACATTTCCAAATTCAGTTTGGTAAACACCGTCTCTTTTAATAGTTGCACATCACGGTCTTGTATGTGTCTACGGTCTTCCCGTAAGTGAACTGTAATGATATCGGCGCCCCCAAGTGTTGCAAACGCCGCCGCCGTTACCGGATCAGGTTCAAACGTTTTCCTTGCCTGTCGGATGGTTGCTACGTGGTCAATATTTACTCCTAATTTCATCATTTTACCTCCATTGAGCGTGTCTTTTCCTTAATATCGACGTGCGCCTCCGGCAGCTTGTCGGCAAATTCTACGTTTTTAGGAAAAACACACTTTATTGCTTGTTTATAGGGTCCAGGTGGTTTTAATAAAGTTACATCGATATAGAGAACAATATCATCTGCTGTTAGCTTATCCAAAAGCGGCTTCGTGCCTTTTACCTTTATCGTGGCATACTCGTCTTGCAGTTTGGCTTCATAAGGGTAATCTGCGGGCCTCATTATTTTGATCTTTATCTTTTCAAACAATCGTGTATCCGGCTGTTCCGTTATTTGCAACCATATACGGACTTCCTCTGCGCATTCGACGGGAACGGAAACGTTCTTGTCGCCCTGTTTCACGCTCACCTTTTGGTCAATGCCAATCTTCCAGGGAAACGTGCGGTTTTGCTCTGTAGTGACCCCGCTGACGTCAATTGGCGCCGTATTAATGGACACCACCTCTTTTAAGGCATTCAGAGGTCCTGTTACCTCTACTTCCTTGGGAAATACAAATTCATTGGTAATCGTATATCCAATGAACGGCTCCCCCTTTTTTTGTATATTGACCATTAACCTTTTTTTCTGTAATTTGCTTAACAATATGTCAACCTTTTCAGGACTAACGGATATCAACTTGATGTCCTTTGGCAAATTCAACAGCTCTCTCGTAATGGGGATCGTTTGCTTTTCCCGGTCTTCGATGCCCTGCGTGGATTCGGGTACGGTATATTTTGCAAAAATCTTATTAGCCTTTATCATGGCCGACAGGTTGTCTATAATGTGTTGTGGTCCCCGCAGGTGCAAGGCCACTTCCTTTGCACTCTGATCCAGTATTGTTATGCCTTCCGGAACAGAAACGTTCAGATCGACCACTTCCCTTACGTCTCCCGTGTGGCGGTTAATTGCGTATAACCAGAGGGCGATAGCCATGACAAACGCCATAAGTTTGGTAAGAACGTTTCCTGTGAATATCTCCTTGATCACGCCTGTTTACTCCTTGCGGCGATAGGGCCTTCCCGGTATAGTTCGTTAAGAATCCTTTTTAACTCTTTTGCATCGATCCCCTGAGTGAGCACCCCTTTGACTCCAGTTGAAATCGTCCCTGTTTCTTCTGACACAACAATGGCAACCGCATCCGTTTCCTCGGTGAGGCCAACGCCCGCCCTGTGGCGGGTTCCCAGCCTTTTTGAAATCTCCGTACTTTCGGCGAGGGGAAGCAGGCATCCGGCTGCGCTTAGCTTTTGCCCCTGAATAATAACGGCACCATCATGTAATGGGGTGCCGGACCAAAATATGGTGCACAAGAGCTCGTTTGAGACCTTTCCGTCTATTTTTGTCCCCGTTTCAATAAAGTTGTCCAAACCGACTTCCCGCTCTATGGCAATTATTGCGCCGACTTTATTGCCTGATAAATTCTCAACGGCCTTTATAATCTCATCGATAACGTGATATTCAGGCTTTAAGAATATGTTAAAGACGGGGCTTTGGCCAAGCCGCAACAAGGCGCGCCTGAATTCAGGTTGGAAGAGGATGATTATCGGTATGATGAAAACGGGGACAAATTCCGTGACCAGCCAGTCAATGGTAAGGAGTTGCAGTTTTCTTACAAAGAACAGAATTATCACCGATATCATGACGATGATGAACGCCAAGCCCCTCAAAACGGTCGTTCCGCGGGGGCCCTGCATGATTCTTAACACTATGTACACTACCATATAGATAAGAAATATTTCACCCAGGGATCTGCCTATGATCCAGACGTCCACGTCTCTGAACAAATCCACTATTTTTTCAAGCATGAGATACTTTATCCGTGATTTATTTTTACAAAGGCGTTAAATTAGGCCTTCGGTGGCTTT
>CAYJPZ010000133.1:0-11311 GCA_964372185.1 uncultured candidatus Brocadiaceae bacterium | reverse complement strand
TAGAGGCCACATACCAAAGGCCATCGTTTTCAATCCCTGACGCCGACCGCCTCTTCATTGATCATTATTTACGTGACAATCGGCTTGGTCAAAAACCTATCGCCATTATTCATCCCGGCACCAGCTTGTTTGGAAAGTATAAGCGCTGGCCTCTTGAAAATTATGCGCACCTTGCCGACCAGTTGATACAGGATTTCGGTTATTCGGTTGTATTCACCTGGGGACCTCTGGAATATCAAATGGCAAGGGATATCGTATCGTCCATGCGCTGTCAGGCGACGATTGCGTGTAAAACGTCGTCTCTACTGCAATTGATAGCCTTGCTGCAACGCGCCCGACTCTTCATCGGAGGGGATACGGGGCCTACCCACCTCGCCTCATGTCTTGGGGTGCCTGCAATCGCCATCTTTGGACCAAAAGACCCGCTGGTTTATGCCCCGTATGATAAGAACGCCGTGGTTGTAAGAAAGGATATCCCTTGCAGCCCCTGCTCCCGGCGAACGTGTGAAAACGTGATGTGCATTACCGCTATTACACCGGAGGACGTGCTTGTCCATGTGAGCAAGCCTGTATCGGTAGAGTAGCAGGCCACCTGGTTTAGAAGAATTTCCAGCCTCAGCGTTTCCGATAAGTCTTGTCGTGTTCCGTATACAGGCTGACGAGAACAATTGTGGGGCCGTTGAGAAGGCATATCAAAGCCCTTGCGCTTTTTGTAACGCGGATGGAATAAAGCTGATCCCCCGTTTCGGGATCAATAAAGCCGTGAAGTTTTTCAAAGTTTAAGCCCGGGTGGTTTATCAAGATGCTTATATTTTCCATACCTTGGAGTATCTTTACGGTTTTGGCAACAGCTTTTCGTATAGGTAATTCAGAAGCCATAACCTCTTCGTCAAATTCCGGACGGATTTCAATCCTCATCAGTCCACCGTTTGGTTATCTTGCTAACGTCCTTTTCCGTCTCAACAACGATGGAAGGCCGGGAGTCTCTTAAAGATTTGCGTACCTTTTCCTGGTTCTCAGGGTCCCATGCCCATAGCTGATGCTTCGGGATGGCGGCCATGGGAATTAACATAATTCGTCCATCAGGTAAAACCTCCATATCTACCGTATCTCCCGGCTTGATGCCGGCCTCTGCCGGTATGGTAATCCTTCTCCTGTCATCTGTGTGCAAAAGCATATTTCACCTCCTATACCATAAATAAATCCTAATGTTGCAATCGAACCGCTGGTCACACACAGCAAGACGCTGATTTAAGTGGTCTGTAGTTTTTAGGCACGGGTTTATTATAGGGGATAATGGGTGAATGGGCAAGCAAATACCTCCCGAGAAAAAGAAGCAGGAGCTTCTGGCGCAGGCACGTTCCCAAGCGTGGAGGTTAACATACCATAGCGCGGCAAAGCCACAGCCAAAAAGGAAAACACCCATGACAAAAGAGCCGTAAATACAACCCCTTGTTTTGCCTCTTAGCGATGAGGCTATGGGGTAGTATTCCAGGCCTTCAGCGAATCGATAAGCGCCTTCGCCTTATGCATCGTCTCTTCGTACTCCTCTTCTTCATTCGAGTCGGCAACGACGCCGCCCCCAACCTGAAAATACAATTCGTTGCCATTCAGGATAAAGGTGCGGATGGCGATGTTCAGGTCTACGTTCCCGTTAAATCCAATATAGCCTATTGCGCCGGTGTAAACGCTCCGTTTGGTGGGTTCAAGTTCGTCAATAATCTGCATGGCGCGAATCTTTGGCGCGCCGGTAATAGAGCCGCCGGGGAACGTGGCCTTGATGAGGTCTATGACGTCGTATCGCCCATAGAGGTCTCCCTCAACGGTTGCGACAAGGTGGTGGACGGTAGGATAGGTTTCAAGCACCTTTTTTTCTTTAACGTGAACCGAGCCATAATCGCAGACGCGCCCGAGGTCGTTGCGCAGGAGATCAATAATCATGGTGAGTTCCGCGTCATCCTTTGGGCTGGTAAGCAGCTTCCGTTTCAACTCCTCATCGGCCCCGGCGTCCTTCCCGCGCGGGCGCGTCCCTTTGATGGGTCTGGTTTGGACGCGCCGGTTTTGAATATTAAGAAAACGTTCCGGCGATGAGCTCACGATGGCAACGTTGTCAAACGTCAGGTAACAGGAAAACGGCGCCGGATTGACCGTGCGCAGCCTTTTGTAAAGCGCGTGAGGCGTACCGTCGAAACGGGACTCTATGCGCTGGGAGAGATTAACCTGATAAACGTCCCCCGCTGCGATGTAATCCTTGATGCGACGCACCGCCTTCATGTAAAGTTCTTTTGTAAAATTAAATTTCAGAAAGGGATCGGCTACCCGTTTTTCACACGCCGGTTCATCGGTTTGGATGCCGACGCCGGTTTTTCCGGATAGGGAACCGGCAATCTGTTCCACCTTCTCCCTTATAGCGCTATCCAGCCCGAAATCCACGCCGATTACAGAACATTTTCCCAGATAATTATCGTAGGAAATTATTGTGTCGTAAAACGCCATATACATATCGGGCAGACCGATATCATCCAGTGCTTTGCCGGGCAACCGCTCTATAAAATGACACAAATCGTAACCGAAATAACCGACAGCCCCGCATTGAAAAGGGATAGACTCATTTGTGTTGAGTATTGAAAATTGTTTTAAGAGATCGCGGAGATGTTCAAATGGGTTGCCTTCATTTTCAAGGACGCCGTCTTTATCGGTTAAGGTGATCTTACGCCCCTTCGTCTTCATGACCAGAAATGGATTAAACCCTAGGAACGAGTATCTAGAGATACCGCTTACGGACAAGGCGCTGTCGAGGAAAAACACGTTTGGACGTGAAACAAACCGGCTGAACGCCTCCAAAGGGGAACAGGCGTCATTTACTTCACGAGTAAAAGCCGTGCCTGTGATGCAATTGTTCAAGTACACATTCCTTAAAAATCTTTGTCTATGGTTTGTCTTTATAAGTGAGTCAATTTTCTTCTGTAAATGCTAAATTCTTGCACAGGCTGGAAGCCTGTGCCACCAAATGCCCTATTGTATTCCAGCCATGTTCTTGGTGGCACAGGCATCTTGCCGGTGCTTTTGCATGTTTAAACGGAGAGACATGTGCCGGAACTTTCTCTTGTGCCAATCCACCCCCTTGATCCCCCCCCGCCAGCGGGGGGACAGTGGTCTGCTATATCTCCTGTAACATTCATACCTCCGGCGCTAAATACGCGCTAAGCTGAGTCATTCTAGAGGTGGCCTAAATTTTTGTCAAGGTAATTTGCCTGAATTGTGCTTAAAAAGCCACTTTTGTCTTTGTTATTTTATGTCCAAACACTATAATTTTAGCAGGAGGCTATTCGTCGGGGGTTTCTTATGCAGGACTATATAGATAAATATCTTACTCACATAGAACACAACAAGGATTTTTCAACGCAGACGCTGAGGGCTTATCGAAACGATTTAAGCCAATATCTTGCGTTCCTTGATGCCGAAGGATGCTCAAACCTCGGAGATGTCACCAAATTATTACTTCGCAAATTCCTTGCCCTGCTGAAGAAACAGAACTACTCAAAGGCCACCATTGCAAGGAAACTGGTGTGCATTCGATCCTTATACAAGTATCTGTGTCGTGAAGGCATACTGGAACTCAATCCTCTGGAAAGTGTTCGAGCGCCGAAACAGGACAAGCGGCTCCCCCATTTTATGAGCGTTAATGACGTCGAGACGCTATTAAACCTCCCGGAACAAAACACCCTATTAGGAATTCGCGACAAGGCGATAATGGAAACCTTATACAGCACGGGCATAAGGGTAAGTGAACTGGCAGGGATGAACGTTGACGACGTGGATTTCTTCAATGAGGTTGTCAAGGTAAGAGGAAAGGGAAAGAAAGAACGCCTGGTACCCATCGGCAACCATGCCATGAATGCCATCCGCCTGTATCTGGATAAAAGGAATTCAGACAAGCCGTCGCTTTTCCTGAACCATCGCGGGGGACGCCTCACCGACCGCAGTGTGGCGAGGATGCTGGAAAAATACGTAAAAATCGGGGGCTTATGCTCAACCATTTCTCCCCACACCTTCCGGCACAGCTTTGCCACCCATCTCTTAGACAACGGCGCTGACTTGCGGTCCGTGCAGGAGCTTCTAGGCCACGCCAATCTTTCCACCACGCAAATCTATACACACGTCACCACGGAACGGCTAAAACAGGTATACAACAAGGCGCATCCCAGGGCATAAAAAAGTGCATGATAAGAAAAAATGGGAAAAAATGTAATCTCCGTTACCATTTTATTTCTAAAAACACATCCACTACTTGTGGGTCAAAATCCTTTCCTGATAGTGACCGTATATACTCGCGTATTTTTTCCTCAGACCATGCAAGGCGATAGGGTCTATCATTGTGTAACGCGTCATAGACATCAACTACAGCAAATATCCTTGCGGGTAAAGGTATCTCCTTGCCTTTAATACCCCTTGGATAGCCTGAACCATCCCATTTTTCGTGATGGCAGTAAGGAATATCCATGGCGGGACGGAGGTAGGCAATGGACGAGAGGAATTCCTGTGCGTAAACGGGATGTTTTTTCATAGTCACCCACTCTTCGCCGGTAAGCTGTCCCGGTTTTAAAAGTATCGCATCCGGAACCCCCATTTTGCCGATATCGTGCAGCAGCGCGCCTCTGCGTACATGAACAAGTTCTGACTCACTTAATTTCATAGCACGTCCTATACGAACAGTCATTTCTGCCACGCGCTGTGAATGTCCTTCGGTTTCTCTGTCGCGCAAATCCAGGGCATGGGACCACCCTTCCATAGTGGTATCATACGCAAGTGCAAGGTCTATATTGGCGCGCTGCAGGTTATTAAATGTTGATACATTATCTATGGCAATAGCGGCCTGCAATGCCAGCGATTCCAGAAAATCCAGGAAGTCTCTGTCTATGTTAAAGGCCTTCCTGTAGAATATCTCAAGGACACCCTTTATATTACCTTTAGAGATAAGCGGGGCGCAGCAGTAAACAACAAAGTCTTCTTCCGACAAAAGTGGTGAAGAGGCAAAGTTTCCGGTATTTTCCTTAAGATTCGGAATACATATAACACGTCCTTCCAGCGCTACGCGGCCGGCATGGCCTTCATTGAGACGCAAATGTGTATGCTGCAGGGCTTTGGTTCTAAAACCCCTGCTTGCTACATATTCAAGGAGGAGTGAATGAGGATTAAGCAATAAGATATTTGCGGCATCTGTCTTTAGTGTGGCGGTAACCTGCTCAAGAAATACATTGAAAGTAACGCGGATGTCCAGACTGGATGAGATTGCCATGTCTATGTTGCGCAGGGCCGTTAGTTTCTCGAACTGATGTTTAATCTGCGCTTCTGAATGCCTGCGTTCCGTTATGTCGCGCATGATGGCTGTTACAAAATGCCTTCCACCGCTTTCATAGTGCGACATAGAGATTTCTACGGGAAATATTGTCCCATCTTTTTTGAGACCCTCAACCTCATATAACTTGCGATGCTTTAGTTTGCCGCTTTGTACAAATCTGCTAAAACCCTCAGAATGTTTTGCCCGGTATTTTTCAGGCACTATCAAAATTATTTCTTTCCCCACAGCTTCATCTCTGGTATATCCAAATATCTCTTCGGCAGCATAATTCCAGAAGACAATCTTCATATCAGGACCGCAGGTTACTACAATATCATTTGAGTTCTCCAGTATCGTAGAGTATTGAGAGTCCATTTTTCTCAATTCATTGACTTTTTCTCCCACCACTTTTTCAAGATTGTTGGAATATTCCTGCAATTTTTTACCGGTGCAGGTATAAGGCAGGTATATAAATTTGTACAGGAATGGAAGTGAAACGATGACCAGCAATGCGCTGTCAAGTAATGTTTTGTAAAAAATATTTGAGACCGGCATCCATGCAAGAAAAAACATTACCATAACTTCTGTTACAAATACGATAATTACAATGCCGAGTATGTAGTAAAGCGTGGTATGGGTGGGCGGGGATTTTTTCTCTGCGGCGGTATCTTTCATTAGCACACATTCTTACGGTAATTCTGAAGAAAGCGGATTAATTGACTAATTTCGGGTATAGTATAACCCGAACGGGTCGGAAGAGTAAAGTAAGAAAAAAACCCGGCCTATCGGGCCTTCAACAGCGTGCGGAATTACGAATATCGAACAAGGTTAACCCTGCCAGGGTTGACATCAACAATAAAATAGAGCCGTTGCCAAAGGTAGCCTGATTCAATGTTTAGGAATTTCAAAGTTTTTGGTCGCTCTGAGTTCCAGCCTCGTTAGGTATGATACTCAGCGTTAATGGTAACGTATTCATGTGAGAGGTCGCACGTCCAGACGGTATCCGCGCTGTCCCCTAATCCCAGTTCCAGGCGAAGGTTGATGTCCCTCGCCTTCATTGAGTCGCTGATGACGTCGAGATTGTTTTGCGTCGGCACCCCTTTGCTGAAAATGAGGACGTCGTTAATGTAAAGGTTGGTCTTCGATTCGTCGAGAGTAACGCCGGCATATCCGGCTGCGGAGACAATGCGCCCCCAGTTCGGGTCTTCTCCATTGATGGCCGTCTTTACGAGCGGAGAATCTGCAATCGACCTGGCAATCCTTACGGCGTCTACCTTATATCTTGCGCCAACCACGTCGACCTGGACAAATTTCGTGGCGCCCTCGCCGTCCCTTACAATGGCTTTTGCCAAATAACTCGAAACGTAATCAAGACCTTGTTGAAATAATTTCATTTCTGAACTATGGGGAGAAATTGTTACCCCGGACGCCCCGTTTGCTATAATGGCGACGGTGTCGTTCGTGCTGGTATGACCATCAATGGTAATGCGGTTAAAGGAGGCGTCTGCAGATTTTCTCAGGCACTCATCGAGAAGCGAGGACGGTATGGCCGCATCCGTGGTGATAAAGCAGAGCATCGTTGCAAGATTGGGGGCAATCATCCCGGCGCCTTTTGTAATGCCGCCTATCGTTACGTCTTTTCCATTTATCTTGAGCCTGACAGCGACGTCTTTTTGTCTTGTATCCGTGGTCATAATCGCCCGCGCCATGTTATTGCCATGCGCAGGGGTATTTCCCAGAGATGCAGCCGCAGCCTTGATACCGGCGGCGATCTTGTCCATCGCAAGGGGCCTTCCAATAATCCCCGTGGAAGCGATGAGTATTTCTTCCTGGGAGATTTTTAAACACCCGGACGCAATCCGCGCCATTTCCTCAGCGTCTTTGTATCCCTGTTCTCCGGTGCAGGCGTTGGCATTGCCGCTATTAACAACAAAGGAACGGATACACCCCTTTTGCGCCGTTTTTTTGCTGAATTTTACCGGCGCGGCGTAAATCTGGTTTGTCGTAAACAGCGCAGCCCCGGTTGACGGATACTCCGACAAAACAATTCCCAGATCAAGGCTGTCCGCTCGTGTTTTTATGCCACAATAGACAGCGCCCGCCCTAAACCCTTTGGGGGCAACAATACATCCGGTGGTTATGACGTCCACGTTATTACCAACCTCCTTTTATGTAGCTTTAGAATAAGAGCGGCAACTGTTCATCCAACCGCAGAAATCGCTGAAACCGTGGGGTTTCTAGCGGAATATGAATCTTCATATAAAATATATTTGCTGAAAATGTCAAAATATTATTTGTAAGAGACTAATACTCCGCGTCCTCAGCGGTGAACGGTTGCCATTGTTCTTCTCGTTCCTAAGCTCCAGATGCGTGAGGCATTGCGGGAGGGCAAGTAAAAAAAGCGGTTTAAACAGTGTCAACCGTTTAAACCGCTTTGATAGATTCCGTAAATATTTGTTTATAATATGAACACTGCCGCGGCAACTACGGTAGTCCACAGGCCGGTTTTATCGCCACGCGCAGCCTGGGTAGTGTTTCTGGTCTTTACGATTTTACCGCTCATCCGGTAGGTCTCTTTCCGTTCATCATAGTTCTTTGCGGGGTCAAATTCGATGCCAAGCGTGCTGGCCAGCATGGTGGCGGCAAGGTCTTCCGCATAATCTCCCGATTTCTCTTCGGTTTCACCATAGGCATGATGTTCGCTCAGATATCCATAGTGATCCGGCTCTGACGGCACAGCCATACCCACCGAGGCCGTAATCATGCGATTCGGTTCATTGGTGGAGTTGTCGCTCATAACACAAAATACCACCTGCCCTGCCTTCAACATCGGCACACCTTGCTCCTTTGTTACAATCTTACATTGGGGTGGAAAAATACTGGACACCCTGACTAAGTTACATTTTTCAATGCCTGCCACTCGCAAGGCAAGCTCAAATGACTGCAGTTTATCTTTGTGTTTTCCCACACCCTTGGTAAAGAATACCAACCTCGGTATCATCATAGTTGATTGGCTCCATCAAATGATTTTATATAGCACATCCGCACTAAAAAAACGTGTTGATTAGTGAAACAAATTTAGCGGCAAAATTCAATAGAATTTTCTAAAAAGCGAGTAATATTTTTTTATTTTTGTTTTTATGCGTCACCATGATTGTGAAAGACGCGAAAAACGTGGGAAATCGAAGGGGAAAAGCTTTGCGCTGTTTTTCAGCTTTCTCCCGTTTCCAAGCCGGGGCTTGGAAACGAGTCGAAATGCTGCCGGATTTATTATTTATCCCTCTTTTCGTTCTGTAGCTCTTCCGGCTCGTTTGGGCTACGAAATCTGCCAACTGAACTCTGCGAGCTTTCTTAGGGCATCCTTCGCGCGTCCGGTATCGATTGATAGTGCAGCGATTTTCAATCCTTCCGGAAAACCTTCAGCCATGCCACCGGCAATAATGGCGGCGGCGGCGTTCAGCAGCACGATATCCCGCCTGGGACCTGGCATACCGTCAAATATCTCGCGGATTGCCTGGGCGCTTTCTTCAGGAGAGGCCACCGTCAGGTCTGAAAGCGTGGCTGTTTTTATTCCAAGCGTCCCGGGGTCCAGATAATAGCTTTTTATCGTATTTCCCGCAAGTTCACAGACCTTAGTTTTAGTGGTGGTCGTTATTTCGTCCAGCCCATCCAGGCCATGCACGACGAAGGCGTGCCGGTCACCCAGGTTTTTCAAGACCTCTGAAAGGATAACGGTCAGGCGTTCGCTATAGACACCGAGAATGCGGTGTGTGGCACTTGCGGGGTTTGCGAGGGGTCCGAGTATGTTAAACACCGTGCGAATGCCAATCTCCTTTCGGGGGACAACGGCATGCCTCATTGCCTGGTGTAAGAGTGGCGCAAAGAGAAACCCGATATTGGCCCGGGCAATACATTTTTCCACCGTCCCGACATCTGCCTCGATGTTTACTCCTAAGAGTTTTAGCACGTCGGCGCTTCCACACCGGCTTGATGACGCCTTGTTGCCGTGCTTGGCAACCTTCAGACCCGCCCCGGCGACCACGATGGCGGCCGCCGTTGAAATATTAAAGGTGTCACGGGCATCACCTCCCGTGCCGCAGGTATCAACAACCATTTCGTCTTCCACGGTAATTTTAACGGCCCTTCTTCTCATTGCAAGGGCGCACCCCGTTATTTCTTCGACGGTTTCACCTTTCATGCGCAAGGCCGTCAGAAACGAGGCTATCTGCGCCCCTGTAGCCGTTCCGTCCATGATTTGCGTCATGACGTCAAGGCTTTCATCCAAGCTTAGATTCTGGCTTTTAACCAGTTTGTCAATACTTTCCCGTATCAGCATAAATTCAGTTTTTCACTTGACGTGAATCAGAGATTAGGTTAGAATTTTTGTTTAAAATTTTATTAATAAATCATCAGTAAGAAAGGATCGGCGGACGATATATGGCCAAAATACAAATAACGACAGACGAGAACATCAGAGATGCCTTGCGCAGATTTAAGAAGATGTGTGATAAAGAAGGCATAATTAACCAATCAAAGCGTATAGCCTATTTTGAAAAACCTTCAGAAAAGCGTCGTCGTGAGGAGAGCCGCAGGATTAAAAACATTAAAAGGTCTCAAAAGCTTGGGATTTCCGGGATAAACAGCAATACCCGCACCACAAAAAGCAGCTATTCGCATTCGCAGCATTTTTAAAGATACGGTTACCAGTGAACTTTAGGGGC
Organism: uncultured candidatus Brocadiaceae bacterium; assembly: GCA_964372185.1. Classification (GTDB taxonomy): domain Bacteria; phylum Planctomycetota; class Brocadiia; order Brocadiales; family Brocadiaceae; genus JACVXV01. The sequence continues at coordinate 1,249 of CAYJPZ010000133.1, read as the reverse complement.
ATCACCCCACAGGATGTCGAGGTCGTAGAAGGATCGTTTTTCCCTGTCAAAGAGGTGGACAATCACGTCGCCGTAATCCATCAGAATCCACGAGGCATCGGTATATCCTTCTATTCCGATGCCGTGAATGCCCCAGTCATGTAATGCCTGCTTGATATCATCTGCAATACTTTGCAATTGGCGGCTGTTTGAGCCACTGCAGATAACAAAAAAGTCTGCAATTGAAGTCATATTTGTCACATCGAAGATTTTAATATCTTCCGCTTTTTTGTTATCTGCAATTTTTGCGCAAAGTATTGCAATGTCTTTTGTATCTGTCGTTATCGTTTTTGTTTCCACAAAAAGTTTATCTCGGTTTCATGCCCATCTTTTTACTGTAATCTTCTTCATACTGTGAAGAAGGCACTTCCGATATACTGCTTCCGCAATAATAGCAAAACCGCGAATACTTTGCATTTACATCCGCGCAGTTTTCACACCTATGATATAAGAGTGTTCCGCACAAGATACAAAAGTTTGCCCCTTTTACATGGTGATCATACTGACAATTAGTATTAGGACACACCCTGTCATCGCTTTCCGCAATTATATCGCCCGACATAAATACCTCCCTTGTAAATAAAAATGTATATAAAAACACAACCACAGGTACCATAGATAAGCGTCAAAATACCTTCCCGGTTTTCTATGCCCGCTGTGGTTTGCCAATTCTTTTTTTGTAACAGTTCAGCCCTTCACGGGTAAATCAGGCATTCGGCGACTTTTCATGTAGAGCGAAGAGACTCTTCGCTCTACAACCATACATTTGAATTTTCTAATACCTGAACTTAGCGGAGGAACCCACCCCTAGCCCCTCCCAGGAGGGGAATACAGAAAGTCCCTTCTTGGGAGCGGATTTAGGGGTGAGTAAACAGCTATCTCATTTTTACTGAATATGCAACAATGCTCCTATCTTCGGGGAAAATTTAATAATAATTCCCGAAAATACAACGGATACGACGGACATCAGCTTTAGCAAGATGTTTAAGGAAGGACCCGACGTGTCTTTGAATGGGTCTCCAACCGTATCACCGACAACGGCAGCCTTGTGCGCAGGAGAACCTTTTCCGCCGAAGGCGCCGCCCTCGATGTATTTCTTTGCGTTATCCCATGCACCACCGGCATTCGCCATGAAAACGGCCAGTAAGAACCCCGTTGTTAAACTTCCTGCCAACAGCCCGACGACTCCGGGAATACCCAATATCAACCC
>CAYJPZ010000132.1:0-11345 GCA_964372185.1 uncultured candidatus Brocadiaceae bacterium | reverse complement strand
ATCAAGGGTCTTGCCTGTTTTACTCTGGAACACGTGGATTATCCCCTTGCTGAAGTCGATATCATCCCATGTCAGGCTTAATACCTCGTTCAGTCTCATACCGGTAAACAATGCCGTCAGAATCATTAACCGGTCTTTGCCTTCGGGCATGTCCAGGATCGTCGCTATTTCATCGCCGGACAGTACATGGTCTTTTACCTGTGTGACCTTCAGGCGTTTCACCTTCTGGCATGGGTTAACGTCAATTATGCCTGCGTTTATTGCAGTGGTAAAGACATGCGATAGCACCTGTACATCAAGATTGAGAACGGAATCCTTTACCGCGTCTTGCTCTTTACGCTGGATGCGATACTTTTCCACGATGAAGGGCGTAATCTTGTCAAGCTGGTGTTCGCCAAGATGCCTCACCAGCACACCTACCGCCCGTCTTTTCACGGCAAGGGTGTTCTCTTTTGCGCCCTTGTGTAGTTCCAGGTATGCCTTTGCGTATTCTGCAAGCGTCGGTACGGCCTTCTTTTTGGGTAGCTTCAACTGCCCGCGCTCCCTGTCCGATATGAACAAGGTCAGCCTCTTTTCGGCATCGCTCTTGTTTCTGATATCCTTGAATGTGAATGATTGCCAGTTCTTTTGGTCATCGAAAAACTCAATGCACCATACGCCACAAGCCTTATAATCACCGGTAGCCCGCTTAGGCGTCTCAGGGCATTGCCTGGAACGTCTGCCAGTGCATGGGACAGGCTTGCACCGGGGAAAGTATTTACGGAATCTTACTGCCATTATCCACCGTCCTTTCCGCTGGCTGCTTGCTCTTCCGCTGCTATAATCTCGCGCTCTGTCATGCTGAAATTCCTTTCCGTCAACGGCTTCAGGTCTCGTTCGATGATTCCGTCAAGCTGGGATAGCCAATTATCCAAGACGACAACAAGGGTTTGGATATCCGCCGGATCTGGTTCAAGACGGTCATCCCGAACCAAATCAAGAATTGATTTCAAGACAAATGACTGATGCCTTACCTTTTCGCACATAGAGACTATTCGGAAATGTGGAACATTGCTATTCGGAATCATTGTTCACCTGCCTTTCTTAACGGGGATAGTTCATCGCAACTTGGTCTTCCCCCATCTCAACCAATTGCCCGCTATTCAATAGCGTCTGAATTTCAGCCAGATATCGGTCTGCCTCAAATGCAAGCCGTCCTATTCCTTCCGTCAAGCTTTCATTGTCAGCTTTAATATCCCAACCCCCAAACTATTTGGACGAATCCTTTCAAAAACTCTAACCGCAAATCAATTTCACTATGTGCAGGTTCATGAATTTCTATGAGTTTTTTATCCTGACTCATGCCCTCTTTATTTTCACTCATGGCCGTTGCCCCCCTTCCTTCGTGGTTTCCGGGTTACTCCAGGGATACCCGCCGAATACCAGCAGTTCAACATCTTTAAGTGTATCCTTGAATAGGGCGTTCATCCCAATTGCTTCCGCATCGTTCAAAATCGGAAACCCTACATCCTCTTTCATCAAAATCTTGTTAAATATCGCTCCCCAGGCTGCCATCTTGAAATAAACGTTTTCCTCTTCCGCCGCCCCCCTCAAATCCGTACCCGTTTCTTTGCGTTCCGCGCCCATCATACAACACCGTCCTTTCCTGAAACAAAAAAGGCAACAAGCCGAAAGTGGGTCAGCACCTTCAACCGTTGCCTATTTGCTGCCTGATTTCTCAGGCAAATATTGTTAAGCGTCTGACCACGCCGTTATCATTGCCGTACGTATCGTACTTTCAAACAAATGTCAAGTCTTTTTGTGTGGTTTTGTCTGGTTTATTTTCATTTGACGTGTTTTAGTGTTTTCTGATATATTGGATACTATGACTAAGAAGCAAAGAGAGAGTACCGCCAAATACCTATATGACATAAGCAAGGGAATTGCCTTGCTTGCTGTTGTAGGTAACATAGTACAAGGCAAATGGGAACTGCCAAGTATATTTTTAGGAATCGCAACGTCTGTTTTATTTTTTATCGGCGCATATATCCTTGAGGGAAAAAGAGACAATGAGTAATTTGACTATGGTTTTTCTAACAACGTTTATTATAAGCATCGTTGTCTTGGGAATGATTTTATACAGCCAGAGGCATTCAAAACAGCCTCATTGAACCCACAACGCCCAGCAGGCCGCCCGGATGCCCTCGAATACCAATAGCCAGAAAAGGAAATCATCTGCCTGAAACGGATAGAATCTCATAGGTTCATTCCCTCGAAAAGGGACCGCGTTCGCCCTGCCGGTTTAAAGTTACAGTATAACACCTCAACCGTTTTTGGCTTTTCTTCACCTTCCGACTTATGGCTACCTTTGAACGACTGATACTCATACCGACGCCAGCCGTGATAAAATTCATCGTACAGCCCGTTGGCGTAGTGTGAAACCATTGCCTTGCCCTTTTAAGCTTTGCAAGGGCGTGGTGGTCTTCCTGGTTGAAATTTCCCCGCTCGTAGTAATACTCACTGTCCAAATAGGGCGGGTCACAGTAAAAGACGCTGTCTGGACTGTCATAACGCCGGATACAATCGGCGTAATCTAGGCATTCGATGGTAACGCCCCGCAACCTTCTGGCTATGCTCTCAAGACCATCAATGGCATTGAAATAACTTTGCGCCGGATTCCTACCGGTAACGGAAGGCGCTCCAAAGCCGCCGCGCTTCTGATCGCCGCCAAAGCATGTCCGGTTCAGGTAAAACCATTCCGCCGATGCTTCTACAGGGTCACAAGGGATATCCCCTTGCTTCCACCTGGAACGTATCTCTTGCCACAACGCCCTTGAATAAGGCATAAACGCCAGCCGTTCCATCAGCATTTGCCGTTTCTCCGGCTCCTGGATAACCCGAAAGAAGGTTATTAGGTGGCTATCGGCATCATTCAGGACTTCCACCGCTGAAGACGATTTACCAAAGAGAAGAAGCGCCCCGCCGCAAAAGGGTTCGATGTAAAGCGTATGCATTGGTATCTTTTCGGATAGCCAGCCTGCAAGATAGCTTTTTCCGCCCATGCGGTGGATTGGGGATTGTAGTAACATTTTCAGTCTTTCAAAAGGTCTTCGTCGATTACTTGTTGTACTACAAAATGCAATATTTTTATAACAGAGTGTTATAATTCTGTGCGATTACCGCTCCAATCCTTCGCCGTTACACGCGCTGTTTTCAAGCCATGCGTCGATATCGGCCTTCCGGAATCGAAGTGAACGTCCGATACGACAGCAGGGGATTTTCGCCCTCATGGTCAGACCGTAAATTGTGCTTGTCGGTACGTTCAGATACTCGGAAAGCTGTTTCACTCCCATCAAGCCGTTGATAATTTCTAATGACATTTTTCCACCCCTTTCAAAGCCCGACTCATGCCGTAGAAAAATTCAATCCTTTCGATTTTCTGCTTCATTTCAATCACCTCGCACATCAAATTGTGAATGCGATTCAGCTTGCAAACATAATCTTCACTCAACTTCACCAACACATCTTTTCTACGCATGTTCCCCCCCTATCTTTCATAAAAAACTCTTAAATTATTTCGCCTTTTCTTCAAATTCCTTGCTTAATGTTTCAAGTGCAATTCGTATTTCTTTTTCAAGTATTTCTCTCACCTTCACCGGATCGCTGATCGCCGCCAAGATAGCGGATACCCTGTTTGGTATCGTCTGAATTTTATCCCTTACCAGCCTTGCCGTTTCAAAAGCGGCCACCTCAACGTCTTTGGCATAAACAAGCGAACCTTCCAATTGCTCATACTCCAACTTTGCACGCTTTGCCTGCCAAATCAGGCGTTCTGTCAGTGCCTTTTTGTAGTCCTCATTTCCGCTGCCACCAGCCGAAGATTCTTTGAGGAAATCGACATACCATGTAAGGCAAACCTCTGCATCGTATTTCCCGCGTCCATCTCTCGGCATACCTTCATCGACAAGCTGCTGAATCCGCCTGGGTGACAGTTTCATAATTTTTGCCAGCTTGCCCACCGTTACAAGCGCCATTTTCCTACCTCCCAAAGTGAAACGAAATGATGAAAAGAAATTCTGCAACGATTGAAGGGTCGGGGTTCGAATTACCCGCAAAATTTCGTCCCGGAAGTACCTTTTTGTTTATTATAAGTCCTATAAATACAAACACTTACACACGCTTCCATTCACCCTCTTTCTACTCTTCGGACAATCGCAAAGCTTCCGGCTTTCAAAATACCGCGCCTGATTCTTCCTGTGGACTTCCCGAAGCTCTTCATCGCTATACGCCGCCCGCCGATACTTCTTACGCCCACGTTGACCCATATCAATTCTCCAAATCGCCATACTTACCGGTTGATGGGGCGTATCGCAACTGAACCATCCCAACTTTGCCAATCTCCCGAAATCGAATCTTCTGGATGTGTAGCTCGGTAATGCCGTCGGAAGCCATCAAATCACGCCAGACGCACAAGCAGACATCAGCTTTATTCCGAAAATGTGCAGAACCGGAAATATCGTAGGCCGTCGGCACGCCGTAACTCCCGTCCACGCGCTTCAGCATTTTGGCAGGGTGTGCCACAATCCATGTGTGAATTTGATGCGATTGCGTTAGCCTTTTGATTTTCGATAGGCAATTGCTTACATGCTCCGTTTCCGTCAATCTATCCGGCCTACGATGGTCAACCTCATTCCAGGGGTCGATAACGAGTCCGTTGATACCATATTTTTCGATGCAAATTTTCGCCTTGTTGATAAGATGCTCAACTGATAGCTCGTGATCTGCTGGTTGAAGGAAAACGAAGTGACCTTGAATCCATTCAAGGGAATATTCAAGCTCGCCTTTCGTGAAAGTGTTAAAGGGTTTCCCTGCATACACAGAGAGTATTTGCGCAACATACCTTTTAAGTGGCATATTTTCCGGACTAAACACGGCAAATTTCCAGCCATGACGCATTGCCAAATTGACCAAGAGGTTTGTAAGCCATGTGCTTTTGCCATGAGATGGAATGCCTGTGATGATGGTCAGGAGTCCGGGTAACACGGTGTAATGTGAGTCTACAGAAGGCCATCCCGTGCTAACTCCACGTTGCAGGCCACCGTTTTTGTGAAGCTCCATGACCTCGCTTTCAAGATCAAGTGGCCTCACGATGCCAGCAGACGCGCCGCTGTTGGTATTTTCCAGCAGTGGCAGTAGTCCCGATGTGTCCGCATCTTCGCCCTTATATGCCGATTCGATTATCCGCGTTGCCGCTTCAATTTTTTTACGATTATTGTAAAACCTTAAAATCTCACTGGCGTAAAAGTCAAAGCTCAGCGCGTGAGGTACTGTGTCTTCAAGTGAGATCAAGTATTCTTCGCCAATCGTTTCCAAGTAGCCAGATTCTTTCAGCCGAAATCGAAGATTTACCAAGTCTATTGGTAAATTTTGCCTGCACAGTTCAATCATTGCGCCATAAACGGTCTGATTCTTTTTGGTATAAAACACTCTCTTATCACCAAAGGTCTGTTGTACCTTTTCAATCAGGCTATTTTCTAAGAGTATACAACCCAGGACGCTGGTTTCTGCTTCTGTGCTATGAGGTAATGGTTTTTCAAGAATTGTCATAGAACAACCCCTCGGTGTCTCTGTCCTACAGGTCTGCCATCGCCCCCGGCAGTCATCTTCATGTAAAGGGCGTCGTATTGCTTTCGTAGCTTTTCCGTGGAAAGGACATTATTCATCCAAAATGAATCGGACTGACACCACTGGATAACCTTCTCAATATCTTCCGGCGTTCTCCCATCAATCCGAACCATTAGGTCAATGTGTTTAGCCCACTTTTGCGAATCAGGTTGCTTGAAGTTAGGATTCCGCTGTTTAATTAAACTCAAAAGAAGTTCCGCCGTCCGAAGCTCGACAGAGTTCGGACAATAAGTATTTTCTTTTTTCTTTTGTAGTACCTGAATTCGGGAAAGCCTTTCCTTTTTTCGGTAATGGTTTCCAAAGGCTAAAATCCTTGTAAATGCTGTAGTTTTTGGCAATGCCTTTCCCGTTTTCGGTAATAAGATTCATCGCATTCAGCTTTTTTAGTGCATCGCAAATGTGGGATTTTGAAAGGCCTGTAGCCAAGACAAATTGGCTTAGCGATATCGCATCCTCTTTTTTGCTGTAACCGTAGGTCTTGCGCAAAATCACGTCCAGCACCTGCCTTGCCTCACCTGGGACGCGTATCCTCGCCAGTGCTTCAAGCAACTCGTTCGAAATTTTCGTGTAGCCCTCTTCGACTTGTGGGTTCGCCATCGGTTAATCCTTTTTTTGTGCTGTTTTTAAATACGTGCTTAATGCGTCCCGGATTATTTTTGTTGCCGGAATATCCAGCCGCTGACTACGAAGTTTTAATAACTTGTACAAATTGAACGGTAGGGCAATGCTGATGTTTTTTGTCGCAACCATAAATCGCTCCCATAAACAAAAAAGGCCGTTGATGCAGGGCACCCCGCATCACGGCCTTGATGGTACAACTATCTATATATTACGGTCAATGTTACGACAATTGATTTCTTAAAACCCTTGATTTTTCAAGGGTTTTAACAGAAACAAACAATGTTACGGCAATGTTACGATTTAAAGGTTTTCCTTTTCACTTTTACGGAAAGCCTATACATCTTTGAGTTGCGCTCTACGTTTTTTATGAGTTTTTCCACACCTAAAGACGCGCCTTTTTTGTTTATCGATGATAGCGCTTTACCAAAATATTCCCGACTCCAAATGGTATTTTTTAATTCGGTAAATGTGGTCATGTGGCTGATAATGTCTTCAACATCGCAATCGCCCTTATCCCAAAAACGCTCAAAAAAAACCTTCTCTGTTGGCGTTAGTTTTTTGAAGTTTTCACCTATAAACAAAACCCCATTATGTCCATCGAAAAAAATTTCTTTCGGAATTTGTTCCTTGTCTTGCCTTTGTGGCGTGATCTCACCCGGCGTATCATGTGGCTCATTCCTCTTGGGTTCAACCGCTGAATGTTGCTCGGTGGATGGCACCGGTTCAGTTGAATTGGTTACAGACGGTTGTTCCAGGTTCGGCGGTTCGGTCTTGGCTTGAGGAATAGCGTTTAGGTATTCGGCTATCTGATTTCGTGCAACCTCTCTTACGGCTTCAACTGTCTGTATTTTAAGAATACGCTTTTCTAGATAAATCACTGTCGGTGACTCGTATATTCCTAATTGGGATAGGTTGACAATCCCGTGCCGTCACACGATGGATTTCTGAGCTTTTTACGAAAACAAGTCTATAGAGTGTGAAGGTTAATCGAAAAGAACCCTTCTCAAATTTACCAAAGGATAAATCATCTATCTCGTGAAGGATCGCCTTGAATTCACCGTCTCGTTCCACATCGCGCACTTTTTCTGTGTCTTCGATTGCATCAATGAACAGATTTAAATATTGCAAGAGTTTTGACTTTAGTAATGCTCGGTCTTCTTGGTAGGTCATGCGCCATCTCCTGTAATGACATCCTGAAGGAAGAAATTAAGGGCAGGCTGTTTCAGGAAGACAGCTTTTCGCGCCGTCGCGCTATCCCTTAATCAAAAACGCCTTGTTTGGCCAGCCCGCTATGATGGCTGGTTACAATTCGACATCCGAAGCCCGATAGATGGTCTCAAGCGACAGTTTCCCGCGTGAGAGTTCAACAATTTTCCGCGCCCTGTGTGCTTCCAGGTATACGCCGCGCTGCTGCCAGTGGTAGAGGGTTGGGGGACTGGGTAATATCTATCCGACGGTACAAAGGAATCCCGCGCTTATCTTTTATACGTCAACTCCTTCTCGATTACCGCCTGCACAAACCTATTCAGGGTAATCCCCATTGTTTTGGCCGTCACTACAGCCTTTCTGTGAAGCTCCGGGGATATGCGGACATTAAAACTACCTTTGTATGACCTTAGAGGTTCTTTGTTTTGCGCCTTGCATAGCTCAACATAGTCGTCTACTTCCTCATGAAATGCTTTTACAAGCCCATCTGCGGTGTTGCCTTCAAAGGTTACAAGGTCGTCAATGCCTTCTATCTTCCCATGAAAAACCTTATCATCCGCGCTAAAATGTACAGAACCAATAAATCCTTTATATGTCAAAATATCCTTCATTGTATCACCCCTTTATTTCGTAATGTTTCCTCAATATAATCCAACTGGTATCGCTTCAGTTCCGGCTTTGGATGTGGCTTATGAAGCTTGATAATATGCCGGGTCTCAGGATTCACAAAAGCAACCCTTGACCCCGCTGTCTTGCCTGTACTGATATTCTCATATCCAAAACCCGTTAAAAGCTTCTTAAGCTCATGGTAAGTAAAGTCTTTTGGCTTCAACAAGAAACGGTTCAGTAGTTTTTCGGCTTTGCTCATTGCTTTATAATAACATCGCAAAGGAAAGGATGCAACTGGATTGTGGTTGCTTATTCTTTTGCAGACCACAGAATGTCAAAGGTGGGGACAACCCCCCTGTTTTAAGGTATAAAGTGGGGAATAAAACTTATGCTCAAAAAAACGGTCTTGTCGGCAAGTTTATGTCGTACTTACGTCGTACCTGGTAACAAAACTATACCAAAACAGATAAAACCAGACAAGAATTAAATTTCCTTGTAACCCTTGTAAATGCTACAAGAAACAACATTAAGCAACATTTGACAACATGGGGTAAAACAGGGTAAAATGGCCTGGAAATATCTGTATCAAATTTCTGTGTAAAAGCGCAGAACACCTTAAAAGCCTTATAAATAACGATTCTCAAGGCTATTTGCTATCGCATTTTGGAGCGTAGCGGAAAAATATCAGAGGGAAGAAATTCGATTTTTATTCTCGAATGTACCAGGTACTCTTGAACTAATTTAGACCTATAATATAGCCAAAAGCCTCTGTTTTTCGAAAAATACATGACGAACCGCTTGTATTTGCTGGTTTGAGCGTCGAAAACCTGATTTGTTTGGCTATAACTGAAACCAAACACTAAACCCCCTCAACCATTTCCCCAATCCAGTGATACCCGTTTTAACAACAACGAATTCGTCACTACCGACACGGAAGAAAAGGCCATGGACAATCCCGCGTATTCCGGTTTTAGGGTGATTCCGAAAAATGGATAGAGAACGCCTGCCGCTATGGGGATGCCCACTACGTTATAAAAAAATGCCCAAAACAGGTTTTGTTTCACCTTCGAGAGGGTGCGGCTGCCCAGCCGGACGGTTTTTACTACGTCCTCCAGGTTGTTTCTCATGAGAACGACGTCGCCGGTTTCTTTGGCAACGTCTGCGCCTGCCCCAATCGCTATGCCCACGTCGGCCTGCGCGAGCGCGGGGGCGTCGTTGATGCCGTCGCCGATCATTCCTACCTTCAGGGATTGTTTCTGGAAATTTTTTACGATCTCCATCTTTTGCGTGGGCAAGACCTTTGCGTGATACTCTTCGATGCCTACCTCTGCCGCAACGTACCTTGCCGTCTGCTCACTATCGCCGGTAATCATAACGACCCGTTTACCTATATGTTTCAATTGCAAAACAACGTTGCGCGCCTGCGGTTTAATCTTGTCCATAAGACCCAGAACGCCCCTGCACGCGCCGTCGTAAGCCACATACAGCGCCGTCCTTCCCGCGCTCTCAAGTTTGTGGGCATTGGTTCGTGCATCGTCTGCAGCAATCATCCCGCCAGGGCGCGGGCGCCGCGCCCCTACAATTGCATTGGTTTGCGCATCGTCCACGGCAATTCCGTGGGACGTTAGAAGCCCTTCGTTGCCGATTAATAATCCCTTTCCTTTATAGCGACACGCAATGCCGCTGCCTGCCTCTTCATGGAAATCTTCTACGGTATCCCACGCAATGCCCTCGCTTTTTGCTTTATTTATCACCGATTGGGCAAGCGGGTGGTTGGAAGAGGCACAACCCGCTGCGGCTAGGGCGAGCAGCACTGATTCGTTTGTGTTGCGCAAACAAACAAGGTCTGTTACCACGGGATGCCCCTCCGTGATGGTGCCCGTCTTGTCCATGATAAAGACGTGGATGCCTGCGATTTTTTCCAGGATGCCGGCGCGTTTGATGAGGATGGAGTTCTCAAGTCCCACGCCGCTTCCGACCATAAGCGCCGTGGGGGTTGCAAGTCCCATCGCGCAGGGACACGCGATTACCAGCACGGCAACGGCCATCTTCAGCGCCCACACGAAGGGCGGTTCTCCGGCAAGCCCGTAGAATACGAAATACCAGCAGACAAAGGTCACGATGGAAATCCCAACCACGATGGGTACAAAGACGTTCGATACCCTGTCCGCAAAACGCTGGATAGGGGCCTTGTCCATCAGGGACTCTTCAACCAGGTTGATGATTTGTGACAAGAGGGTTTCTTCGCCAACCTTTGTCGTTTGAATCGTTAAGACGCCCGTTTTGTTTATGGTGGCGCCTACGACGCCGTCGCCCTTTTGTTTTACCACCGGCACGGCCTCGCCAGTTACGAGGGACTCGTCTACCGGTGACGCACCTTCTATAACAACCCCGTCCGCCGGGATGGCCTCGCCGGCACGGACGATCACAACGTCGCCAACGCCGAGGGATGATGCGTTTACCAGGGACTCTTTTCCGTCTGTTGTCAATACCCTTGCCTTGTCGGCTTGTAGTTTTATTAATTTTTGCAGCGCCTGACTTGCCCTTCCCTTTGCCCGTTCTTCAAGGCTTTTTCCGATTCTGATAAAGGCGATCAACATTACTGAGGTTTCGAAGAAGGCATGGTGAAACCCGCCAAAAACATGAAAAAGCGCCAGGGCGCTATAAAGGTACGAGGAAAGTATACCTATAGAAACCAGCACGTCCATGTTGGCGGAAAGATTTTTGATGGATTTATAGGCGCTGACAAGGAAATCACGTCCCGGCCCCAAAATTATGGCGGTGGCAATGCCCATCAGGATATGAGGCTGGTAGGCGTGCAACGTATCGGGCAAGGGCAGGTGCATCATTGCCATCATCACCATAGACGCCACAATGCTTAAAACGAGCCACCCTATCTGATAGGAGGTTTGTGATGCCTGATTCAGTTGAAGCCGTTCTCGGGCTGTAAAGCCGACGTCTTTGAGATGTTTAAAAATGCGCCCCTTATTGAGGCGATGGTCGTCGAAAGTGACGATACCCGTTGAGCGTGAGAAGTTAATCAGAACGGACTTTATTCCTTTTAACTCCTTTAATCGTCTTTCAATCGTTACGGCGCAATTAGCGCAGTGCATGCCCGTAATATCAATTTTTATGGTTTGGTCAGCCATTGGGGGGGGAAAGGGAAAAAAAGGTTTTCGTTGTCAAGTAACAATACGCCGGAAAAGCTTGGAACCACAGATTTCACAGATTACACAGATTTTAGT
>CAYJPZ010000131.1:0-11360 GCA_964372185.1 uncultured candidatus Brocadiaceae bacterium | reverse complement strand
CAGAATGAACCGTTATTTTATACCTAATATCGCCCCTTCAGGCCTTGCATTGCTACCCATTCATGACTGCATCACAAATGGTTACCACCTGGACGGCTGCACGAACGTCATGCACCCTCACAATATGCGCGCCATTCATGGCGGCAATGGCAACGGTTGCAAGTGTGCCGTATAGGCTATCCTGAACGGAAACGTCCAGGATAGTGCGAATAAAATTCTTCCGCGAAGTCCCAATCAAGAGGGGAAATCCTATATGGCCAAGTTCTTTCAGCCATTTTAAGATTTCCAGATTGTGCAACGTCGTTTTACCGAAGCCAATGCCTGGGTCGAGTATAATTTTGTCGCTCTCTACGCCGTTTTTGGTTGCAATGGCAATGGATTTTTTCAGATACGATATTATTTCCGGCAACACCTTCTTGCTACGCATCGGTCGGCGCTGCATCGTTTTCGGTTTGCCTTTTTTGTGCATGATAATGATGGGTACTTTTGCCGCGGCGGCAACTGCAGCCATCCTTTTATCCAGGGTCAAACCACCGATATCATTAATGATCGACGCCCCTGCGTCAATTGACTTCTCTGCTACAGCGGCCTTGTAGGTGTCGATAGAAATCGGTATTTTGATTTGTTTTGATAACGCCTTTATGACGGGAATCACTCGTTTTAGTTCATCGGCTTCTGACGTCGGATGGGCACCTGGCCGCGTGGATTCTCCGCCGACGTCAATAATATCGGCGCCTTCCGTTGCCAGGGTGAGGCCATGGTTTACGGCGTCTTTTGCCGCGTAGTATCGTTTGCCGTCATAAAAAGAATCTGTGGTTACGTTCAGAATTCCCATGACGTGGGTTTTACCACCGAGATGCAACGCACCACCGGGATATACAACGTTGAAGGCGGTTCTTTGGAAAGCATCCTTTTCGCACAGTCCCCTTGCCATACCGCTGCATTGAGTTGCATTTGAAGCATCTTTTTACCGAAGGCGCTTCAACGTTACCACTCATCCCCCATTGCCTCTATTATATCATACGCAATGCCTACAAAGGCCTCATTGCCGGACGTGCTTGCCGTTTCGTTTCTCGGTACGATAAACTCTGCCGATCTCGCAATATTCTGCCGTTCAACAATCGTCCTTCCCGTCCGGGTATCTACCCACCGGATATCTACAAAAACCGTCATGCGGCTTTCTACAATGTTGTCCATAAAATCTCCAACGAGCACACCTTCGACAACGTTAGTAATCTTTCCATAAAGGATGGAATCCGCCTCATCTCTGTCAACGATGTCAAGGCCTGTTCTAAGGATTATCTGGTCGCGCACGGACTTGGTAAGATCAAACTCATATCCCCGGCGAAAGGTCTTGTTGTCAAAGATAGGAATGTAAATACTACGAACGTTCGACCGAAGCACTGCTTTGGATGAATACCCGCAGCTTCCTAAAAGAACGCTAAAGACCAGCAAAATGGCGACGGTATGCAGGCATGCCCTTTTAGCATTTGGCGTCAGATTCAACAAACCTTTGAAAAAGTACATTCCCATAGTAATTTTATCCTTTTCCGTTTTATTTTATTGCCTCAATCATCCTGAGAAAGTCGATCTTTTCCTGCGCCTTTTCCGCCCATAGGGTGCCGGGATATTCCGTTATCACCGTTCGGAAATACATCACGGCCGCCTTCGGTTCTTTGCGTCTGATATAAAATTCTCCGATGTTAAACTCCCGTTCTGCCGAAATAATACGTATTTCCCTTATCATCCTCTTTGCATCTTCCACATAAACACCGTTCGGATTGGTAACCAGGTACTCTTCAAAGCCTTCTTTGGCGGATGTTAAGAAACCGTAATTCCGCTCTTGTTGTTTTTCATGATGCACTTTTGAAAGCGGTATCCGGTATTGCACATAAGGCACCCAAGCATTTTTGGGATAGTTTTCCAGGAATTTTTCGTAAGCGTCAACGGCTTCTTCATAGTGTGCAAGTTTAAAATGACAATCTGCTATCTTGATCTGCGCATCGGGGGCAAGGGGACCAAGTCGTTGTTTTTCTATAATTTGCTCAAAAACCCTTATAGACTCATCTTCGTTACTATCCATCTGGGAAATACCAACCTGGAACATTTTCTCTAATATTTCCATGGTCCTTCGCGTGCCGGGATGCTTTTTCAGGACATTGTTATACGTCTTCAACGCCTTTTTACAATCGCCGTTAAGATAATAAGCCCACCCGATGTTTATCCGGGAGGTTTCCGCATATTCTGAGTCAGGGTCGGCATCAATAATCAATTCGAATTCTTTAATGGCATTGAGGTATTTTTGTCCCACGACGAGGGAAAGGGCGTATTGGTAACGTTGCTCTACCGTTGTAACGTCTGATGACGGGGCCTTCATCCACCCCGTTTCCTTGTTCCAAACCCACTCTCCGAAAGAAGGCATCGACGTTGCGATTTCCACGAGCGCTACAATAAAAAAGAGGCACAATCTTCTTTTAATCATATTGGTTTAATAGCCTGTTTCTTACAGCCTAAGGTATCTCCAGGAGTTTAATTCTTTGTTGAGCACGAAGTTGATATAATATCGCAGCATCTTTTCTATTTCAACACAAATAGGCAATGGTAATTTAACGCGTTCTAATTTTTGCATGTTGAGTTCCGACAACCGGCCGGCAATAAGCATGCTGCCGGTAGGCACCATAATCCCGCTCTTGCCATTCGTCCCGCATGTATCGCACAATACGCCGCCCTCTTTCGCATTAAAATATACCTCGGATCTCTGCTGAACGTCGTCTTTGCAATTAACGCAATGCCTCCATTCCGGCAGGTATCCTGATATCTTCAGCAATTTTATCTCAAAAACCAGCATCCTGATGGTTGCATCCGCGTCCGTTGATAAACCCCTAACGGTGTCTAAAAAAGTATCAAAGAGTTGTTCGCTCGGGTCGTTTTCCTCGGTGAACTCATTCACCAGTTCTGTTGCATACGAGGCCCGGTAGTATTTATCCAGGTTCAGCCTAAGCAGCGGATAGCTATCCTGCAAAATGGCTTCTGTCAGGGTGTAAAGTGAGGTATGCTCTTTCTTAATAAAGAGTATTTGGTTGTGCGTTAAGAGGTCGACGGCCTTCGTACAGCTCTTTTTGGCAATACGTTTGAATCCTTTAGCAAGAGTGTGTATCTTTCCGTAGTCACGGGTATAAAAGGTGATTATCTGACTGGAATCACTATAATCCGTTCTCCGCAAGGTAATCGCCTCTGTTTTACAAACGGCCATGGTTACGTCACCGGTAAAGACCTCTTTGTTTTGTGTATAGGTATTTCAATATTTTGTAGAGATTATTCTGGCACAGGGACATTATAACCCAAATTGGTCAGCAACACCTGCTCTCTTTGATGCATTTTTTTTGCGTCCGCTTTTTTTTTGTCATTGTACCCGAGGAGATGCAGCAAACCATGCGTCAGATAGAGGGCGAGTTCCCCTTCTACCGCGCGCTCTTGCCTTCGCGCCAGCCTGGCGGCCATCTCTACCGAAATGATAATTTCACCCGTTACGTTGTTTTTCTGCTTTTCTTCCTTTTCATACGCAAAACTAAGCACGTCCGTAGCATAATTATGCCCAAGAAAGGCATTGTTCATCTCTTTTATTTTCTTGTTGTCAACAAGGACAACATTTATTTCTGCATCCGCTGACTCGGCTTTTAGGACACCTTTTACCAATTCCTTTATCTTGTTTTTATTAACGCGATGGAACTTCTGCAGGTTTATAATCTCTAGTTTACAACTCATACGCGTCTACGATGTCCTGCACAAGCTTATGGCGAATAATATCGCATTTGGTCAGGTATATGAAGGCAATATTGTCAATATTTGCCAATCGGTCCTGAACGTCGATTAAACCGGATATCTCGCCAGAAGATAAATCAACCTGGGTAATGTCTCCGGTTACCACCACTTTCGATCTGTTGCCGAGCCTGGTAAGGAAGGTTTTCATTTGCTTTACCGTGCAGTTTTGGGCCTCGTCAAGGATGATAAAGGCGTTGTTCAGCGTCCTGCCGCGCATGTAAGCGAGGGGGAGTATCTCGATAAGATCGCTTTCCAGGTATTTCTTTACGTACCCCACGTCGATCATATCTGCTATGGCATCGTAAAGCGGACGCAAATAAGGGTTCACCTTCGCCTTGATATCTCCGGGCAGATAACCGAGCTTTTCTCCCGCTTCCACGGCCGGCCTTGCCAGGACAATCTTTTTCACTCGTCCGCACTTCAAAGCTGAAAGGGCCATAGCTACCGCCAAATAGGTCTTCCCCGTGCCGGCAGGTCCTATGCAGAAAACCAGGTCGTTGTTTCTAATGGCGTCTATATATTTTCGCTGCCCATCCGTTTTGGATTTAACAAAACTGCCTTTTTTAAAGGTGTCAATGGCCTGGTTATCCTCGCCCGCCGCGGCGCATTTTGTTTCAATGATAATCTGTTCCACTTCCGCCAGGTCAAGCTTTCCCGTAGAGCGCACGATTTCCAGCAGGCGGTAAAGCACTTCCTTGCTCGTGTCTACCTGCTCTTTTTCCCCTTCGAGCTTTAGCAATCCCTGCCGGGCAACCAATTGTATCCGGAAGGCGTCTCTGACAAGGCGTAAGTGCCTGTCGTTGCTTCCATACAGGATTGCCGCCTCTGAATCGTCTTTAACGTTAATGGTGTTTTGGTACGTCATTATTTTTCGGTAAAAAGCTTCGTTAACACGCTAAATCAGCGGCGCAATTTCTCCGCGCCTGCATGATTTGCTTGTTAATCCGCCGTTAGTAAATATCCAGTTGGACTTTGATCGCCTCGTTTATCCTGAGCATATCGTCTTCTGAAATAAGGCTCGCACGTTTATACAATCGTAATTTGCTTACGGTTGCCAACTGATCGGCCATTGCCTTGCTCTCTTTGCCGTCAAATAAAACCAGTGCCTCACTTGGATAAAGGCGATCTGTCTTGCTGGTTAGCGGTACAACCTGAACTCTATTGAGAAACTTGTTTGATGCATCGTTACTGACGATCACTGCAGGACGTTTTTTCTTAATCTCTCCGCCCACAGAGGGATCGAAGTTAACCCACCAAACCTCACCTCTTTTCACGTGCTATATCCTCAAAAGTCATCTCTGCCCAATCCAAGGCTTCTGCTTCTCGTTTTTTGTCTTTTGACATTTGGGAGTATGCTAATTCCAGATTTGGGCGAACTACATGTGGGCGAACCAATCCTTCAACAAATTTACTGATTTTGCGAGGACCGATGGTCTTGTGAAGACCTTCATAAACTTCCTCATCTACGGTTATGGTCAATTTTTTTTGCATTGAAGCCCTCCTTCGTTATACGTATAGCATACGTGTAATAAAGTGCTATGTCAACAACCCGGTTACGCAAGTTGAATGGGCGAACCATTTTTCTTTACCGCTGAGGGCCAAAGATTCGGCCATACTCAAGACCATTTGGTTAACAAGATAGTTACGGGTACAAACCCTCTCTTTTACGATGAAGCCAGGTGGGAATAAACCAGGAAATAATATGCAACCGGCATGCTTATCAATAAACAGTCAATAACGTCCAATACCCCGCCGAAAGCAGGCAGGAGTCCGCCGGAATCCTTCACCTGCAAGTCCCTTTTTAAAAGCGACTCCGCCAAATCCCCCATCATCGCGGCGAAACCCACCACCAACCCAAACAATGCGGACCACGGCACACTCATCACCCGGGTCGAGAGTATCAGATTAAAAATTACCGCAATCAAAACGCTGGATAACAGGGCGAAGCAAGCGCCCTCAACCGTCTTATTGGGGCTGATAACCTTTGACAGTTTGTGCTTGCCGTATTTCCTGCCTAACAAATAACCCCCGATATCTCCGAACTTCGATATCAGCAAAACCAAAATCAATAGACCAGCGCCGTTGGAGAGATACCGCAACGCAAGGGCAAAACTTAAGAGGTAGAACACGTAAAAGACGCCAAATATTGTTACCGAAATATTTTTTACGGCGTCCTTTGTGCCGCGTATATATGTTTGAATCAGTAAAAGGGAAAAGATAAATATAAGAACTATTTCCGGTCTGAAAAACTGGCAACCAAGCGGGGGATGTTTCCGTACCGAAAGCCAATAGGCGACAAACAACCACAGACCTATGCCAATACCCGTAAAGCAGAACGGGGAAAAATCTTTCTTTTTGGTAATCGCATAAAATTCACGCAACCCCATAGCCCCGGCCAGCGCCGCCAAGCAGCCGAATCCTATATCCGTGTGAAATATGGCGTCTATAATAACCACGCCAAAAAACACCGCGAACATAACCACGCCGAGTAAAACCCTAGTCCCAAGAACACTCACCCTCTTATCACCCCGCCAAAACGGCGCTCCCTGCATCCGTAATCCTTAATAGCTTCATCCAGTTCTTCCTCATTGAAATCAGGCCAGCAGGTCTTCGTAAACCAAAGTTCCGTGTATGAAATTTCCCATAAGAGAAAATTGCTTATCCGTATCTCACCGCCAGTCCTTATCAGCAGATCGGGATCAGACATATTATGCATATATAAATACTGGTTGAAAGATTCTTCCGTTATGTCTTCCAATCCTATCTTCCCGGACGTAACTTCCCGGGCAATTTTTTTTGCCGCATCCACAATTTCAGAGCGGCCCCCATAATTAAGCGCAAGGCAGAGTACCATCCCCGTATTGTTTTTACTTTTTTCTAAGGAAATGGCAAGTTCCTTTCTCACGTCCGCCGGCAACCCATCTATCCGTCCAACGGCCGTCAGGCGGATGTTGTTTTCCTCAATTTCCTTTCGCTCCCTGATAAGGTATTTCTTGAGAAGCCTCATCAAGAACCTGATTTCCAGCTTCGGCCGTTTCCAGTTTTCCTGTGAAAATGCGTAAAGGGTAAGTTGCTTCACTTTTTTTTTAGAGCAATGTCGCGTTACTTTGGTAACGGCATCGGCGCCTTTGGTATGCCCCATGATCCTCGTTAAGCCTCTTTGCTTTGCCCATCGCCCATTGCCGTCAAGAATAATCGCTATATGCGAAGGCATTTTTGCTTTTTCTGTCATAATAAGTTCACAACCTGACTGCGGTCAGGGCCTACGGAAAGCATTTCCATCTTTACGCCTAAGAGCTTTTCCAGGGCGTCTAAATAGTTTTTTGCCTGATAGGGTATATCTTTTACGCTGCGTATCCCGGAGGTGTCCTTCTGCCAGCCGGGCAGTTCTTTATAAACAGGTTGGCATTCACCGCGCATCGCCAAATCCAGAGGAAATACGTCATACACCTTATTCCCAAACCGGTATCCAACACAGACGTTAATCGTCTTTTGGTCGTCTAAAACATCTAATTTCGTTACAATAATGCCGTCGATGCCATTTATCATGATCGCGTGCTTTACAGCCACCGCGTCAAGCCATCCGCAACGCCGCGGCCTGCCCGTCGTAGCGCCGTATTCGCCCCCTTTTTTCCGCAGATATTCCCCTAGTGTATTGTCCAATTCCGTGGGAAATGGGCCACTGCCGACCCGTGTCGTATAAGACTTCATGACGCCAAGCACCTTGTGGATATGCTTGGGGCTGACGCCCGTACCTACCGCCGCACCGCCGGCAGTAACGGATGACGACGTAACATAAGGGTACGTCCCAAAATCAACGTCAAGCATGGAACCCTGCGCACCCTCAAACAGTATCCGTTTGCCGGCTTTTATGGCTTCATCCATGAACGTCACGGTATTGCATACGAAAGGCTTGATCTGCTCAGCATATTCGCGATACTCGCGATAGATATCCTCCCACGATAATGCGTCCGCGTTAAACACCCGCACAAAAATCCTGTTTTTCTCTTCTACGATCTTTTTAATGTGCTGTTTAAAGTGGTCGGGATAGAACAGATCACATACCCTTATACCACTTCTCGCCATCTTGTCTGTATAACAGGGGCCTATTCCCCTGCGGGTGGTGCCGATCTTTTCGTCGCCTTTTTCGCTTTCGGAAAGTTCATCCAACTTCTTGTGGTAGGGCAAGACAAGGTGTGCCGTTTCGCTGATGCGGAGGTTGTCGCCTACTTCGATGTTTTTATTTCGTAATTCGGCAATTTCTTCCAGTAACTGGCGTGGGTCAAGCACTACGCCACTGCCAATAACGCAATATTTGTTTTTTCTCAAAATCCCGGATGGGATAAGATGCAAAACGAATTTCTCATTGTTTACAACTACGGTATGCCCTGCGTTACTCCCCCCCTGATATCGCACGATAATGTCGAACGATTCAGTAAGTATATCAACAATCTTCCCTTTGCCCTCATCACCCCATTGTAACCCAACAATGCAAGAATTAGTACCCCCGGTTGTATTTCCCATAAAACTTCGGCAAAATCCCCCAAACTAGTTGAAAAGTAAGCTTTTGCAAGATTATAAAAAACGGTATATTGAATGTCAAGGGAATACGCCTTTTCCAGGGCAGGTTGTGCAATCCCTTTTGTTGCGTACCTTAATTGAAATGGCCTACAGGACATCTGCGCGTTTGCAGATTAATGGAGAATATGGAGTGCATTGACCGTGTCAATGCCGGCAGTAACACGGTTACTGCACTCCAAAAGAACGTCAAACAATCAAACACAAGCATAAATTCTTCCAGAACAGCAACCTCTCTTTGTGACCTGGCGCCCTGCAACAACTCGGCAAGCACAATTCCCACGCAACACCCCCTGCGGTTATCAATTAACTCAAGAATCACCTTATAATAAGGGTCTTTCTTTCGAAAAAACTCAATCCATGCTGATGTATCAATCAAAATATTATCCGAGTCTTTCATCTTCGTGCCTGAGTTCATCTGCTGATTTTATAAACTCCATTTTGCCGGCCATTGCCTTTATTTTCTCGATCTTCTTCAACCTTATTTCGTCCTTAATAGCCTTTACAACAGCTTCCGTTTTACTTTTTGCTTCAAGTTCTAACATTAACTCTTCTAGTAAAGATTTAGGTAATGTTATGGTGGTTCTTGACATATATTCTCTCCGCATAAATATTGTATTACAAGACATAAACATTTTAAAGTTATTCATGCTGAATTTCAAGCCAAATGCACGACACTCAGAGAAATCAATACCGGCATTTTAGAGCTATTACACCCACCCGCCAGCCCGCTTACACAAAATCCTAAACGGCAAAATTATACACCTCGCCCCTTTAATTATCTTCCATCTCCGCCTGCCAACTGGTACAATAACGAATTCAATTTTAATGGCATTTAATTTTAGGTGGATAACAACATGATACAAATAAGCAACCTAACCAAATCCTACGGCAAGCAGGAGTTGTACAGCGACATTTCCCTGAGCATCAGCCCGCGCGAGAAAGTAGGCTTTGTTGGGCGTAACGGCAGCGGCAAATCAACACTCTTCCGACTTATCCTGAGGGAAGAGCAACCCGACAGCGGCATCATCAGCATACCCAAAGGGTACAAAATCGGAGCGCTGGAGCAGCACCTCAAATTCACCCGGAAAACGGTGCTGGATGAGGTGGCTACCGCCCTTTCGGAAGACGAAATATACGACCACTGGAAGGCGGAAAAAATACTGTTCGGCCTGGGTTTCACCGAGCCGGACATGGAAAAACCGCCGGAGAGTTTTTCCGGCGGCTACCAGATACGGATGAACCTGGCAAAGCTGCTGGTGCAAAACCCCCACATGCTTTTACTGGACGAACCGACCAATTACCTCGACATCGTCAGCCTTCGCTGGCTCAAGGGTTGGCTCCGGTCATTCCAGGGGGAGGTCATTGTCATCACGCACGACCGGGGCTTTATGGACGAGGTGACCACCCACACGATGGGGATTGTCCGCCGGCAGCTCCGCAAGCTGAAGGGGAACACCGTCACCTTTTTCGAGACAATCGATCATGAGGATGAAATCCACGAAAAGACCCGTGTCCACCAGGAGAAACGGATAAAGGAGATTGAAGAGTTTGTGGCGCGCAACATGGCGCGCGCAAGCACGGCCGGCCGCGCCCAGTCGCGCCTGAAGCTGCTGGACAAGATGGAGCGTATCGAAAAGCTTGACCATGACGCCATGCTGGCGTTCCGTTTCAACCACGACAAGTGCCCCGGCAAAGTCGTGATGGAGGCGCGCAACCTATCGTTCGCCTACGACGGCAATCCGGCCAACGCGCTGTTTAAAGACCTGACGTTCTCGGTCGGGGCGCAGGACCGCATCGCCATCATCGGGAAAAACGGCAAGGGGAAATCAACGCTGCTGAACCTTCTCGCCGGCGAGCTGAAACCACTTACCGGTGGGATAAGCACCCACCCCGGCATAAAAATAGGCCACTTCGGGCAGACGAACATCCAGCGGCTCAACGTTAAAATGAACATACTGGAGGAGTTGAGCAGCGCGAACCCGTCGCTCAACAACCAACGCCTCCGCAGTCTCGCCGGCGCGATGATGTTTCCCGGCGATACGGCGGAAAAGAGCATCAAGGTGCTTTCCGGCGGCGAACGGAGCCGCGTGTTGCTGGGCAAGATATTGGCCAACCCGACGAACCTCCTGCTCCTTGACGAACCGACCAACCACCTCGACATGGAATCGATAGAAGAGCTTACCGAGCAGCTCGACGAATACGAAGGGGCGGTCATCATTGTTACGCATAGCGAAATGATCTTGCGTGACATCGCCACAAAGTTGATCATTTTCAACGAAGAGAATGCGCAGCTATTTTTGGGGAACTATGACGATTTCCTTGAAAATATTGGTTGGGATGACGAACCGAAAGCCAAGAAGAAAGAGGAGAAGGAAAAGAAGGTTGATGTGCCTGATGTTATACCCACCGGGCAAAAGTCCCAAAAGAAGCGCGAACGCGGCTTTGCATAAATGGGAATATGCCATTAAACTATAGGCGCAAGCTAATCCGAGTTAATTTCCGGCAGAAGCAATAGATAATTCTGGGGACACCATACTTAATTTTAGGAATCTTCACTTTTCTTTTGTGGTCCCCTCTGGCCAGGCTTCTGCCGACATAGCATACTCCTGGGACTTACCACACGAACGATCCTAGCCATAGAGGGGAATCGTAGCCGTTTTTCAACACTGAGTCAATAATTAACTATGGTGTCCTTGGAATTCAAAACATCAAGAAACAAGACCTGACCCCCGTTTCTTCCTTGGCATTAATAAGGACAAACTGTTTAGAAATCAGATTTTCCCTTGAATAGGATGCCAGCCGAAATGTTGAATTTGCCGTACAACCAATACTTCTGTTAATACAAGGATAGCCAATTTTCATTTTGAACAAATAGCTCTATAACGTTAAATTAATCTTAATAAGGATGGGTTAAGCAGTGCGAACCCATCACCACCATTTTTGTTGGGTGCGCTTCG
>CAYJPZ010000130.1:0-11538 GCA_964372185.1 uncultured candidatus Brocadiaceae bacterium | reverse complement strand
CCTGCCCTGATTATTTTACTTCTTACTATCCCCTTTGGGCGTTTCTTTTGCGCCTGGCTTTGTCCGCTTGGCACAACGATTGACGTTGCCGACCGTTGTTTTGCCCCCGTTAGAAAAAAGGCTCATAAAGGTATTTACGATGGGCGTCGGCTAAAGTATTACCTGCTTGCCTTTCTCCTGATCAGTCTCTTCTTCGGCCAGCAACTTGTCGGGTGGTTCGACCCCATTTCCCTGGCAACAAGCGTATACACAATATGCGTTCATCCTTACGTCGTTTCTCTGATTAACGGTATCCTGGACGGTTTCAGTGGTGTGCCGGTGGTGGGGTATGTATTTGATTTGCTGCGCCAATCCATTCACGCCGTGCTGTTTGCGCAGCATGCGCCTTTCTTCCGGGCGCATGGGATTCTTCTTGCGGTATTTGTCATAGTGATTTCCTTTGGCATGGTATTGAGGCGCTATTGGTGCCGCAACCTCTGTCCTATGGGTGCCCTTTTTGCCTTGTTTTCCGACTGGTCAATATTCAAGAGAACCGTTTCATCGTCGTGCACAAGCTGCGGTATCTGCGTGGAGAATTGCGGCATGGGGGCAATTGGAGAGAGCGGGCAGGAGACCAGGGAGGGCGAGTGCGCGCTGTGTATGACCTGCCTGAAGGTGTGTCCTGAAAACAGCATTGCCTTCCGGCGCAAACAATCGCCTGAACAAAGGAGTGCCGTAGACCTCTCCAAACGGTCTTTTTTGCTCACGGGTGTGCTGGGCGCAGTTGCGGCTCCGTTGATAAAAATGAATTATACGAAGGTCGTTAACAAAGGAAAGACTTCGCTTATCCGCCCACCGGGCGCGGTGGACGAGGCGGAGTTTATCTCGCTCTGTATACGATGCGGGGAGTGTATGAAGGTTTGCAAGACTAACGGGTTGCATCCCGTATTACTGGAGGGGGGCATTGAAGCCTTGTGGACGCCGAAGCTGATCCCCCGGCTTGGTTATTGCGATTATGGATGCGTATTATGCACGCGGGTGTGCCCATCCGGCGCGCTCAGGCGATTAGAGCTTGACGAAAAGCGGGAGGTTTCTTTGGGAAAGGCGCACATAGACCACAACCGGTGTATTCCCTGGGCGGGTTATGCCCGGCTCCCGGAACTGGAGAAGGAATGGCAGGACTTCAACTGTGGCGTCTGCGAGGAGGTGTGTCCGGTGCCGACAAAGGCCATCCACTTTAATACCTACGTGGACGCGCAGCAGCGGGAAATACGCAGACCTTTCGTGCGCGAGGACGTGTGCATCGGTTGCGGCTTTTGTGAAAAGGTGTGTCCCGTTTTAGGGACGTCCGCCATTGTGGTGGAAGGTATCCAGCCTCAAACAAAGATAAAAAGTGTGACCGCCTCCGCTAAAACGGGGGTAAAGGATTTATCCGTCAGCAACTTCCTTCCCAACACCATTGGCGAGTGGAAGCGGGTATCGGCGCCTGATATTTTTGATGGGAAGGAAAGGCTCTACGAATATATTGATGGCGGGGCGGAACCTTATTTGTCGTATTCCTTTATCCGGGTTGCTAGTGTTGAATATAAAAAGCCGCCGGATAAAAAGGTGGCTGTAGAGATGTGGGAGTTCGGTTGCCGGGAAGACGCCTTTGGGGTATTTAGCAAAGACCGGGCCGGCGTGGACATAAAACTGGGCAATGGAAGCGCGCTCTTTGGCAACTACCTTTTCCTTTGGAATGACGTATACTTTATTAAGGTTGAACCACGGGAGGGAGGCGCGCTGCCGGACGAGGTGGTACTTGTAGGGAAGTCGATTATCGACGCCATGCCCTACAAGAAGGCGCTGTTGCCTGCCATAACGGATTGCCTTCCCCGTAAGCATCTGATTCAGGAAACCATCAGGTTTTTTCACCGGAAGATTGTGCTGGACAATATCGCCATCTCGGATAATTTTATCGAGGAAAACGTTTTCGGCCTCGGTGAAAAAACGGATGCCGTTATCGCCGAATACAAACCCGACGGAAATCAGGAGCCGCTGAAGCTGATGGTGGTAAAGTATCCCGATGCCCATCTTGCCGCGGCGGCCCTTCAGGGCGCGCTTAAGGCATGGCGCGCCTGGGGTGAGGAGGAATCGGTATCCGGCGTAATTCACTCATTTCAAAGCAAGACACACCGTTATACCTCGTTTCTGCAACAAGGGGACGTCCTGTGCGCCGTATTCTTTTCTGAAAGCATGGTATATGCCGAAAGGTTGCTTAACGACGTTATGGAATTGTTGTAGTCTTTCCAATATTTTCCGATCTTTAATTTTTTAACAAAGTAACGATGGTGTTCATAGAATCCACAATTTTAGCGTTTAGACGCTCAATTTCCATTTTCATTTTATTCATTTCCTGTTCATGATGCCTGATAAAAGCAAGCCTGTATATATCTTTTTCTGACGTAAATTTGTAAAAGTCGGTATATGAAAAACCATACTGTTTATCCAGTGTTTCCATAATCTTTTCATTTTTTATTATATTGAAAATGGTCTCCAACCCCCACAACTGCTTAAACTCTGCCTGTGTGTCAATGGCTAATCTTCCAAGAAAATAAGGAATCAACTCATCAGTAACCGCTCCGTATTTGTCGCACCCCGGAAAGATTTTAAGCAATAGTTCTGAATTGTTAATGAGCAGGTAATTATTTAATATTTGCTTGTACTCGAAGAGACACCTGATGTGGTTATCGGGTCTGTTGCCGCTTGCATTTGCCTCATTTGCTCTTAACCTGAACTTTGTTAAGGTATCCTCTAACAGGTAAAATGCATGCTGCAAAGAAAACCGCACCCAAAAATCAAAATCATTCAAACTTGCCATTCTTTTGTCCTGGTAATGCAATTTCTCATAAACGTTTCTTCTGATCATTACACTTGGCATACAGAGGCAATTTCCCGTATAAAAAAAATAGTTCAGCCACTCTTCTTTTGTTCTGTTTTCCACTTCAAAGGCATGTAAGTAAAAATGCTGTCCGACAAAGGGATTACTGTCTTCGCCAATTATTGTAACCTTTGTAAAGACGGCGTCGAATTGAGGGTTCTCATCCAGGAATATCACTTGCTTCTCAAGCTTGTTTAATTCCCAGGCATCGTCTGAGCAAAGGTTGGCGACATACTTCCCCCGCGCCTTTTTCAGGCAATTTCCAATCGCATACGCACTGCCGTAATTTTTGTCAAGCACCTCAAGTCTGATCCGCGGATCAGTAAATTGTTTTATGATTTTAACGGTATTGTCGGAAGAGCCGTCATCAGTAATGATTATTTCAAAATCCTGAAAAGTCTGATGAAGCACACTTTCCAGGCATTCACGGATGTATTTCTCATGGTTGTAGGACGGAATTCGTACCGTTACTTTCGGATTACCTGTTTTTACCATGGTGATGACCCTGCCTCCTTAACACCATACGCGCCGAAGCCATTGTTCAAACCCAGTATATTTCTTAATTCTGATGAAGTCATCAGTTCCCGTTCGTTAGCCCTGGCAATTTCCTTAATCCTGCGGAGTAAATCTGCATTTGAGGCTAATTTGGTTCTGTTCTTATCGTACCAAATATTATCTTCCAAACCTACCCTCACTCCACACCCCATAGAAATTGCAAGGGAATTCATACGCAGTTGATAATTCCCCACACCGCCAATCGAAAAGATCGTTTGTTCCGGGAGATCATTAATTAACAGACCGGCGTGCAACAAATCAGCCTGTGCGCAGGAAATATTGCCAAGAATGAGGTTGAAATAAAAAGGTGGTTTAAGAACTCCCTTCTTTATCAGATACTTAGCGTAGTTGACCATCCCTGAATCAAAAACCTCAAGCTCCGGTTTAATAGTATTGGCCAGCATTGTTTTTGCTAAACGTGAAATCATACCGGGGTCATTGACACTGGCCTGAGAATTAAAATTCAGCGAACTTAACGTCAAACTCGCCATGTCCGGCTTTAGGCCGGCGGTAAGATGTAATACCTCAGAGCGCCTTTCAAAATCGTTAAAAACACGTCCGCTGGTTGAAACACAGATGACCAGGGTTGGCGCAAAAGCCCTGATACCTTCAATTACCCTGGCGTAGCGTTCCCTTTTGTAGCAGGATTGCTGCGTCACCTCGTCTCTGACGTGAAGGTGTGTCATGGTAATACCCAATTCACACGCCTCCAGCACGTCGTCAACGATCTCATTCTCGGTAATGGGAACATGTGGGGTCTGGTTCTTTGTTGGGATCATTCCCGTGGGACTAAAATTAATGATAAGTTTGTCCATCGGTAACACGCATTTTTATTCCTTCCTCTTTGTGATAACCAATAATACGTGATGGATTTCCAACGTTTTGAGAATAAGGTTCGGTATTCTTTATTACCACACTGCCTGCGCCGATCAAGGTCTCCTCCGCCAGGGTGATGTTGTTAATAACCGTTGCCCCCAATCCAATGTAACTGGTATTATTAATTCTGGAGTTCCCGCCTATATTGCAGCCCGCTCCAATAAAATTATGGTTTCCAATAATAAAATCATGCCCTAAATAAGTATTTTGCCTGATGATATTATTATTTCCCATTACTCCGCCAATCCCTATGTGTGATTGTCCGAATATAATATTATTTTCCCCGAGTGTTATTTCCGGAGAAAAATCGGCTTTAGGACTAATATAGCTTCGAAGTTTATAACCCTTCTCTTTGGCTCTTGCATACATTTTTTCTCTGTTTCTCATATTACTATACCCCCCCAATATGGAAATCATGTCATATTCTCCGGGAGGGTAAAGAGACGTTATGTGATCAAAATCAACCTGTGGCCTTCCAAGAAACTCAGATTGATTAAGATAGGCTTTATCAACGGTAAAACAGATAATTTCGAAGTTGTCGGCGCTTAATGAGTCATAATAAAGCATTTTGCTTAAAATCGTATTTCCAAAAACAATGACTTTTTTCATAACAGTTAAATTCCTTCACGATTTCATCACATTTAATAATCGTTATGTTAGCATGTTGTTTTTACCGTATCAGGGCTACTGCTTACCATTTTGCCGAAACGGGCGTTAGAAGGAATGGTGGGGATATTTCAGGCGAAGGATGAGACTATTACCTTGATGCCCCACACGGTACCATTATAGCCCCCCCCCACGGGCCGGAACTAAGGATTGCGCACGTTAATGTGGTATTCCCGGAGCTTTCGATAAAAGGTGCTGCGGCTCAGGCCGAGTAGTTTGGCTGCTTTCATTCTACTCCAGGCAGTTTTTTCCAGCGCCACAATAAGCGATCGTCTTTCATTGGCAGGTGATTTTTCCGGTAAAGCGGTTTCCGGTTTAAAGCCTTTATGTAAGGTAGCCGGAAGGTGGTCTATCGTAATAACGGCTTGATGGCAGACGATAAAGGCGTGTTCAATCGAGTGTTCTAATTCCCTGATGTTGCCAGGCCACTGGTAATTCATAAACAGCTTCTGGACGTCTGAAGAGACGTTTATTATGTTCTTATGCAATTTATTATTGAATTTATTCAAAAAATGGGCGATGAGGAGCGGTATATCTTCGCGCCGCTCCCGCAACGGAGGCAGGTTTATTTCTACGACCTTCAGCCGGTAGTAAAGGTCTTGCCGAAACTCACCGCACTTAATTTTTTCCTGTAGATTCTGGTTTGTGGCGGTAATAATTCGAACGTCAACCTTGATGGGGGTAGAATCACCCACCCTTTCAAATTCTTTATCCTGCAACACCCGCAGGAGTTGCAGTTGCGTTCTTGGTGATACATCGCCGATTTCATCTAAAAAAATGGTGCCACCTTCCGCCTTCTGAAATCTGCCCATTCTATCATGGGTAGCGCCGGTAAAAGCGCCCTTGACGTGTCCAAAGAGTTCACTCTCCAGGAGGTGTTCGGATAAGGCGGAACAATTTACCTTTACAAATGGTTTACTTCTGCGTTCCCCTTTGTAATGTATCGCCTCAGAAATGAGCTCCTTGCCTGTGCCGCTTTCACCGGTAACCAAAACGGTGCTTTGAACGTCAGCCAGATTTTCTATAAGGGAATAAATTTCCTGCATTTTATCACTCTTGCCTATGATATGGTGAAATTGCTGACGTTCTTTCAGTTCGCGCTCTAACGTGACCAGTTGCGTTTCATCGCTTACCACCAGAATCGCTCCGGAAAATATCCCTGTGTTGTTGATAAGAGGGTTGGTGGCAACGGACACCACCTGCTGTGGACGCAGTTTGTGACCGCACTCGATGCGATGCATGTGTACCGAATGTTTTTTGGCTACGGTTTCAGCTATGGCATGATAGCACGGTTTGTTGCACTGATTTGACAGAGAGCCGAATGGCATCCCAACGTTGTCGCGGGATATGCTGCAAATATCCTTTGAGGCCTTGTTGGCCTCAAGGACGCACAATTCCTTATCCACCGTTATGATAGCGTCCTTCACGCTGCTGAAAATCGCTTCAAGATTTAATCGATACCGCTCTTTTTCCTCTACCAACAGTTTATACTGCATTGCCCGCTCGGTAATGCACAAAAAGGTGTCTTTAAAGACGGGCTTGGGAAGGTAATCGAATGCCCCCAAACGCACGGCCTCAGCGGCTGTTTCAATACCGGGGTTACCGGTAAACATGATGACAGGGGTACAAAGATTCCTGTCCCTGATTTCCTTCAAAAATTCAATTCCAGTCTTTCCCCCCAGGAGAATGTCTGCAAATATGACGTCAAAATCCGCATGATCCATGCCCGTCAGCGCCTCTTGATAGTTACCGGCAGTTGTTACCTCATATTCCTTTTCTAAAAGAAAGTTTTCCAGGGTAAATCTGATATTTTCTTCATCATCTACAATAAGAATCTTGCCCTTCATCTACTCCTCCTTATGCCGTAACTTCTATTTGCTCGATAGTGCTTTTTTCAAAGATTCCCAGTCCTAAACGCTCCCCGGTTGCTATGTGTTTTGCTTTCTGGAATACGGAGGGGAGGTTGTGTTCTTTTCTCTGTTTATCGATAAGTTCAAGTCCTATGCGGTCCATTGCCACGGGGTCCGTTCCGAACAATAGCCGTTCCTCGTTCCACATTGTCCAAGCCTTCATGCCGGCCGGGCCGCCGTCAAAACACGCCTGCAGGGCATCGGCAACGTGCAGCCGCACTTTATTTCTAAGGGCGGGATGCGCACAGACCTCTGCTGACGCGGGGTCGCAGAAGTAGGGCGCAGGATGGAATCGTTTGGTATTGTTTATGACGCCAAAACCCAGGTTTTTGAGGCAGAGCGTCACCCCGGCGATACCATGATCTTTCAGTACGGGGACGTTGATGATTGCCGTTACCTGTTTCGTTACGATGGAACTAAAGAGCGAGCGGGCGCCATCTTCCTCGCGCTGGTTGAAATCATCGTCGAGAGATTCATAAAAGACACCTTTGTCATATCCGGCCGTCGGCTCAGTGCCATAGCAGCGAACACCGCTGCTGCCTTTGTTGAGCGGATATCCCGCCTGAATGAGGTGGTAGCTGAACCGGTCCCAGATAATAATGTTGTTTTCTTTTACGCCTGCGGCAACCAGGCCTGCGATGATTGCGTTAACCACTTCAGGCTTGGTGGTAAGCTTTACACCGCCGAGGGGGTTGATTTTGATGCCTACAACGTCGTCAGGGGTAAAGAGTGTCCGCCAGGCATCAGCCGTTTTCTTTTTGCCCGTGAGGGCAAACATCCCTTCATCGACCATGTTACGGACAATATCCGGTTCCGGCCTTCCGCTCTGCATAACGCCATTGCTTTTAACGGCAACCACACGGCCTTTTTTCCCGGATGGTGACGTGTTTTCTGTGGGCGCCCCCAGTAGGTCTTCCAGTCCGCTCAGTCCCAATCCAAGCCCGGCAGCGCCAAGTGCGGTGTATTTCAGGAAATTTCTTCGTGAATGGTGATGATTATTGGTAGTGCGCATGGCCGTTCCTCCTAACCCGGATAAGTTGGAAAAGATTATCAAAAAAACTGACTTGTTTGGCTATAAAACAAAAAAAGCCTTGCTCCCCCCAACCAGCGAACAAGGCCTTTTTGATGTTTGTCATTCAATTTTATGCTGCTGGTTCTTTAATCTTCTTTAAAGACAATGTCGTCGTAATACTGTTCCAGAGTTTGCTTGTGCTTCAGTTCTTCCTGCGCCAGTATTTTGCACAGTTTTTTGATCTCAGGATTATCGGCAGATTTGGCCATACCCACATAAAAGTGATACGACTTTTGCTCTTTTTTCATAGCCACAACCAGGACGTCCTGAAAGTCCTTTACTTCCGAAATATCTTTATCTACGAGGTATTCCGTTATATGAAGATCGTGGATTTTTGTCGGTTTGAATTGCTTGATTTTAGAAACGTCAAATTTTAGTAACATCTCCTTATGCTTCAATTCTTCAGCGGCAAGTTCCTTGAGCCATATCCGTGAAGGCTCGTCTTTTACCCATTTTAACGCATTCGTATAAAATTTGTGTGCCTTTTCTTCTTCTGCGGCGGCGTGTTTAATAATGTCCTTTACGTCCATAGTTGCCATTTATTTCCTCCTTTTAGTAAAAAAATACCAAAGAATCTATTTCCCTGCACGAACAGGCCATACATAGCACATTTCAGCCTTATTAGCAGTGTCCAGGATGCCAAGATCGCTCAGGTTCACGATCCACGCATAGGCAATCCCACCCTTGAGGGTATCACCCGACCAATAACTGCCCGACTGCACGTTATTAAAAAAGCTTGAGTAGCCGGATGGAAGGGCAGGATTGTTGTTACTTGAATCAGTCAGGCTTGCCAACTCATTCCTGTTTGGCAGACGCCAGTCTTTTTGATGAATGCCTCCGTTGCTCTTATCACCGGCGCTCGTTCCATTCATCACGCCATCTTTATTTAGATTTTCCACATCAGCCAGCGCCTCTACCCAATTTCTCGCGCCAGCGACATTGGCATTCTGTAACCATATTAATCCGGTAAGGTTGTCCGTTACGGTGCCGCTACTATTATCCGTAAAGCGGGGATTGGGACAAACTACCCCTTTATCCGAAACAAGCACGTCTGAGGCACCGGCAGCGGGAACACCCGGATAGCCGCGAGTCCCGGAGTACGCTAAAAATGTGGTGAGAATAACCATGCCAATAATTGCTGTACAAAAACGTAAGAAAAACATTAAAACGCCCCTTTAAAAATCAGCAGCTTTTTAGTACCGACCGAACGATTAAGAATTTCGTAACAGTTCACCCACCCCTCATAGGAGGGAAATCGGCACATTGCCCGAATAACCCTGTCAGGGTATTGGCACTTTAAACTGTCACAGAATTTCCAAGCATAGAATCGGCACATATTTCCCTTAATTTCTTGGCATCTTCCACGCCTTTTGCTACTGCCTTTTTATCTTGCCGGACACCTTCCATTCTGCCAGGGTGTGTTCGGCTGCGATTGCCGCCGTTACGCCGTCTCCCACGCCCGTTGCAATCTGCCGGTAGGAATTTTTTCGCACGTCACCAACCGCGTACAACCCTTTGATGGCTGTTTCCATGTGCACGTTGGTTTCAATGTGACACCCTACGTCGGTACACAACAAATTACCTAAAAAACTCGTGTTGGGTGTGCTTCCAATAAATACAAAGACCCCCTGACAGGGAATATCCCTTGTCTCCTGCGTCAATACATTTTTTATCGAAACGCCTTCAACTCCGGCCTTTCCGTAAATCCTTTCGATGGTGGCATTCAGGACGATGCTGATCCTGGGATTGGAGTACACCTCGTCAAGGTATATTTTCGTGGCCTTCAGCGTATCCCGGCGATGTATTATTTGTATGGTTTTTGCGAATTTGGTTAAAAAGAGACTCTCTGTTATCGCAGAATCGCCCCCGCCGGCAACCACGACGTCTTTTCCCCGGAAAAAGGCCCCGTCACAGGTTGCGCAATAGCTGACCCCCGCGCCGTAAAAGTCCCCTTCGCCCGGTACGCCCAGCTTTCTCGGCGTTGCGCCAGCCGCCAAAATGACTATGTGGCTCGCGTAAGTGTCCACGTCCGTTGTCACGAGCTTTAGGCCATTTTCTACGGTAAGTTTTGCGACTTCTTCATACCGGATTTCCGCTCCAAACCGCTTGGCTTGCGCCTCCATGCGCTGGGTTAAATCCACACCGCTGATGGCTTCGGGAAATCCCGGATAATTCTCAATAAATTCCGTGCCGGCGAGCTGCCCGCCCAGAAATTGTTTCTCAAGGATTACGGTCTTCAGCATGGCGCGGCAGGTATAAATGGCTGCTGCAAGCGCTGCCGGCCCGCCGCCCACGATAATCACGTCATAGCCAGTGTTCACATCCCTTTAAAACCCCTTCATAGTATTGAGAACCTGCCATCCGTAAAAGTTCAGGGCAAATTGTTTTTTCTCAATGTGGCATTCCAGACACGGCTTGGTTCCTTCCGTAGCCCAGGCGCGGGTCAGAAAGGCGGTTTTCGACCGCTCCCCTTTTGGGGTGAACTTGTCTTTTCCCGCATGGCAGAAATCGCATTCCGTTCCCATGATGTCGCAGAGTTCAAACATCCTCTTCGCCTGCAGTTCGTTTTCCTGGTAATGATTCCGGTCTTTGTGGCAGTGATTGCATTCCACACCCAGGGCAACGGATGCCTTCATCATCGCCTTAGACTTTTCACCCTCTTTTGAAAACACCGTAAAGTCTTCATTATGGCAAAAATCACAATCAACGCCAAAAAGAGAGGTCATTCGCCTGATCTGCGCCTCTTTCTCTTCCTTTGTGCCTTTAAAATAAGGATTCGAAAAGGTAACGGCGGGTGTGTTTTTTACCGGCAGTCCCGTTTCAGACAGCGCAACCCCTTCCAGGTAAATGGATACGGCGGCAATAGAGGCGATAGCAAGGGCGCTTTTCAAAAGCTTCTTCTGAAGAAAAATAATCATACGGCTTTCACTCGGCCTTCACTTGTAGAACGAAGTGATACTTCGTTCTATAACCGCGGTTTCTCATGAAGAGCGAAGAACCTCTTCGCTCTACAAACCGCTTAAATAAAATGAAA
This sequence comes from uncultured candidatus Brocadiaceae bacterium, assembly GCA_964372185.1. Classification (GTDB taxonomy): domain Bacteria; phylum Planctomycetota; class Brocadiia; order Brocadiales; family Brocadiaceae; genus JACVXV01. The sequence goes on along the minus strand of CAYJPZ010000130.1, from coordinate 526 downwards.
ATTCCTATACAATCAAATTAATAATAAAACGCTATACTAGGCATCCAGTTTATCAAAGGCATCTTTAGCTGCGCTGCAAACGGGGCAAACCCAATCTTCCGGTATATTTTCAAAAACCGTTCCCGGTTTTACCCCATTATCATGATCACCCTTCGCCGGGTCATATACATATCCGCATACCCTGCATTCCCATTTTGACATAATGGCCTCCCTCAAGTTGTTTTTGCTGTTTCTAAGGCTTTTTTTCCAACAATTATTTCCTTATTTTACACTAGTTGAGGCCACGTAATCAACCCTTAAAAATAAAAGAAACCCCTTGGGAAGGGTCAGCGATGGGTTCCTCCGCTACGTTTCCGGGGGAGGGGTTGATCTGTTACATTTTTTTACCTGAACAAACTACGTGGTATGTAAAAATTTTCGTCGCAATCCCTTATTCATCAGGTCAATGATTCCTACAATATCATCAAAATCGTTTCTACGTCATTCTAAACACATTGTCGCAATCCCTTATTCATCAGGTCAATGT
>CAYJPZ010000129.1:0-11555 GCA_964372185.1 uncultured candidatus Brocadiaceae bacterium | reverse complement strand
TACAGCCCCATAGTTAAAATCACTCGAATTTCGAATTTGGTTGCGGCCAGAGGCCGCGCCTGGAAATCTGTGGTTCCTACCATTTTTTGCCTACCACATCCCCAATTTTCCCCATTTTCTTATTGATTTCCACCTGAGATATCCTTATAGTACCGAAAACCGTTGCGTTCCTTTCCCGGTGTTTCTGTAGTTCCAAAATCTCTACAGGGGCTTCTATGCTCGAATCCTTTCGAACGGCAAAATTCAGGTTTACGGTATGCGCAGGTGAACAGATACGCCTTCCGGGCTACAAAGGCGCCGTCTTTCGCGGCGGTTTCGGATATGCCTTCAAAAAAGTCGTCTGTGTGGTAAAAGGCAAGCCATGCGACGCATGCCTTTTGAAACAGAAATGCATCTATTCGTACATCTTCGAGACCCCTCCGCCGGAAGACGCCGAAATACTTCGGCTCTATCCAAAAGTGCCGCACCCTTTTGTCATCGAACCGCCTGTTACCGGAAAACAGGCCTTTGCGCCCGGCGAGTCCTTTTCCTTTCACCTGATCCTCATCGGAAACGCCATAGACTACCTCCCCTACTTCATCTACACCTTTAGCGAATTAGGGAAACAAGGGATCGGGACAGGCCGGGGAAGGTATGACCTCGTACAGGTTGAAGGCATCGGTATGGACGGCAAGTCCGTAGAAATTTATACCCACAAAACCCAAACCCTTGCCAACCGTTACCCCATCATAGAAGCGCATCAATTAGACACGCAAGGCATTGCCCCTGCCGCACCGCACGCAGAAGAAAAGCATTCTGTTGTGAACGCAAGGCCAAACGATGAGACAGGGGTGAAAACCCCGGCATCCGCATCCTCGTGTGAAGGTGAAAATAGTTCCGCCATGGGAGACAACCATCACAGCACAATAATCATTTTCCTGCGCACCCCCTTACGCATCCGCTTTGACGGACAGATAACCGACAATCTTGAATTCCACATCCTTCTAAGGAACCTCCTGCGCCGTATCTCGTCACTCTCCTATTTCCATTGCGGCAAGAAGTTGGACGTGGATTTCAGAGGACTCATCGGGAAGTCCCGTGCCGTAAGGCAAACGGCGTCGGATATCCGGTGGTACGATTGGAAACGCTACTCAACCCGCCAGGAGTCATGGATGACGCTGGGCGGTATTATCGGCAGCGTTTTGTATGAGGGGGATATGTCTGATTTCATGCCGTTATTACGGCTTGGGGAATATATCCACGTGGGGAAGGGAACGTCGTTTGGGTTGGGGAAATATGAGATTGTCGGATTTCTGTAATGGATGTTAATACGGAGAATAAAAGATGCAAAAAGAATATCAATACTTGTTGGGAGATTTATTGTGGATTTTAAAGGAAAGGTTTGAGAATAATCTTATCTCTGTCGTCCTGTTTGGTTCTGTTGCAAGGAAAAATGCAAAAAAAGAAAGTGATATAGATCTGTGTATCGTTATAAAAAATCTGCCGAAAAGCCGTTTCCAGCGCAATAAACTTCTCTCTCAGCCTTTGGCAGACTTGAGAGAAATGCCCTCTTACCATAAACTTCGCATTAAGGGATATTTTCCGGATATTTCTCCCGTTCTTTACACCCCTGAGGAGATACAGGACACAAAGCCCATTTTTTTAGACATGGTTGAGGACGGAGAAATCCTCCTGGATGATGGCACGTTTAGGGATAAACTTACTGATGTAAGGAGAAGGATGTCAGAATTAAATTCGAGAAGAATCATTCGTGAAGACGGAACATGGTACTGGGAGTTGAAACCAGGAGTTAAGTTTGGCGAGGTGATTACCTTATGAGGAGCGACCGTATTGGCCATGCTTATATAAAAGATGCACGAACCATAGCGGAAGAGGCGAAGGAATCCCTCAACAAGAAACACTATCATAGAACAGTTCGAAAATGCCAGGAATCGGTGGAACTGGCGCTCAAGGGACTGTTAAGATTTGTGGGTATAGAATATCCAAAATCTCACAGGGTAGGTGTAATTTTAATAGAATCCAGCCTCAAAGATGTGGTGCCAACAGGTGTTCTGAAAAGAGTTGCAGAAATATCGGATGAACTTGCAAGAGAAAGAGAAGCCGCCTTCTATGGAACGGAAGAAGGCCCGGCAGAAGAACTCTTTACCGAAGCAGACGCCAGGGAGGCGCTGGGAATGGTGGAATACGTGTTCGATTTTATTAATAAACTGTTGAAAGAACACAACGTATTTTCATGACTTCCTGTGAATGACTTCTATGAATTTAATAATCAATATCACGAATGGTGGGGCGCCACAGGTGGGGTTACGGGCGTCGTTTCATCCAAGGGTGAAATAGCCGCTTTCGCTCCATTATTAAGGCAAGGAAAATATTATTATGGAGAAAAAATTATGAACGACATTACTGCTATGCATTTTCTCGTAGTAATTGAAACCCAAAAAGTAAAATCCTACCTTTTTGCCTCTCCTATTATGCGGGAGACGCGCGGCGGTAGTGTGCTTTTGGATTCTTTGAACCGGAAAAAGACAAAAATGATTCTCCAAGGACTTGGTAATGTCCGCTATGAGGAAATTTATCTTGGTGGAGGTTCCGGTCGTGTCCTTTTTGAAAACAAGCATGACGCCGAAAAATTCAAGAAAGCGGTTTTGGAACTTTACCGTCGGGAAACCATAAATGCGCGTGTATCAGTAGAGATTGTTGAACGTGAAACAAAAGCAGGTAAAGATGAATCTTTTGCAGAATGGGTAAGTCGTGGAGTGATGATAGCTCAGCAGAACAAATTGGGCAGAGTGGAGGGTGTTCCCGTGCTTGCAGGGCGCTGGATAAGACCCTGTACTTCTTGTGGCTCTGAACCGGCAGAAAGGACGCTTTCCGAGCATGGCGAGCATTGGCTATGCCGTGCCTGTTCACTGAAAAGAGAGAAGGTAAACGACCTTTACAAAGAGATTAAACCAAAGGTATTAAAATCCTCCTCTGAGTTAGCGCCCAAGTATACAGATAATTTTATTTTCTCTACCCTTGCCAAATGCAATGAAGAAGCCAACTGCCAGGTTTCTCTGCCGCAGGATTTTGACGACATCGGACAATCCTCCAGGCCGTCTAATTATATGGGCTTTATTTATGCTGACGGCAATCGCATGGGTGAAACAATAAAGGAAATAGGGCGTCTGTTTCCAAAGGATGAAGATGCAAAGCGTGCTTATAAGGCTTTTTCTGAAATCGTGGATCAGGCCACTAGAGAAGCCGCAGTTGAAGCGGTACTAAAAGTGGTGGATTTAGAAGAATGGGAAACGGCGGATGGTCTGCATCGCTTCATTCCCGCAGAGTTTATTATGGCTGGTGGAGATGATTTGATGTTGGCCGTGCCATCCCACAATGCTATGGATGTAGCTGTGCTGTTTATAGAAGGGTTTCAGGAAAAGACAAAAAAACTGCAGGTGGATTATGTTAAAAACAGGAAACTGCCTAAGCATTTCTCCGAGAAAGGCCTTTCGACCTCCGCCGGTGTGGTCATAGCCCATATCAACTATCCCATAAGCGATTTAATGACACTGGCCGGCGAACTGATGAAAATAGCCAAGAAAAAATCTGCAGAATTATTACACACACAAGAATGTGAAACGGGAACGCTTGACTTCCTGGTGCTTACCGAGTCCGGTAGTGAGTCCGTCAAGCAACGTCGGGATAGAGAATATACGAAACAACGTAACAGCGGTTTGGAAGTGAAACTGACCGAACGCCCTTATACCACCGCCGAAGCCCGATGGCTGTTAAATACCATAAGGGACTTAAAAGACCCAAAGGTTCCTCAATCTAAATTGAAGGCGTTGTATCCTGTCCTGTTTCAAAGCCTACCGCAGGCACAATTCGACGCCCTGCGCATCAGGGAGCGGTTGAAGGCTACCGGCGATCTTGAAGAAGACAGTCCGCTTTATCAACTATGTATGAAATATCTTTCCATTTTCCCTTTCCGTCAGCCGGATCTGAAGGATGATAAACACTGGACCACTCCCCTAACGGAAATCATCGAACTCTATGATTTCACCCAAACCGGAAAGGATAGGGGGCATACCCAATTTAGTTAGAAAAGGAGAAATAATGTATGGTTGAAATAAAATATAGCCTCATCTTTCGAACCCCGGTAAGTATTTTTAGCGGCCTTGCAATAGCAGGGCTTGTTGATCGCATGGTTATGCGAAATGATAAAGGATTGCCTTACCTTCCAGGGTCATCCGTAAAAGGGCGCTGGCGCTTTTTTGCCGAACGGTTATTGCTTTCCGGCGACTTGCCTGAGGGTCTTCGTATCCATGGAACGAAAGAACCCCTCTGTAAAGACGTTGTTAATGCTTGTACCTTGTGTAAACTATTTGGCAATTCCGCAATCCCGTCAATGATCCAGGTGGGCCAGGCAGAACTTGATGATTCCCAAAGGCCGCTGTTTCTCATGTTATTGGAGCGGAATCGTAATCCTGTAGTCTATCCTGATACAGAACTTCGCCCTGGCATCGCTATTTCCCGAACCCGCCGCACCACCCTGGAAGACCACTTGTTTTTCGATGAAGCCGTGCCTTCTTCAGTTACCTTTTCCGGTAAGGTACGGGTTAACGATGCTGTTGTTGCTATAGAAAAACAGCTTCTTTCTGCCGCCGGGCGACTGGTAGACCGTATTGGTGGGCGCAAGGCGATAGGCCGCGGCGCGCTGGAAAATGGCATTCAAATTCGGGAGGAGGCGTAGCATGGCGTCTATCCGCTTGAAACTTACCACCCAAAGTCCGCTCCTGGTGGCCGTCGGCCCTCCATCCCATAACCTTATCGAAACGCTCGATTTTATTCCTGGTAATACTATACGCGGACTTTTAGCGCAGCGATACATCGATCAAAAAAAGCAGACCGATGATGTTTTTTCCCGCCTCTTTCTGTCCGGTCAAATCCGTTTTGGTTTTGCCTTCATTAACGGCTCTCAAGCCATTCCCCTTTCTGCCTATTCCTGCAAATACACCGGTGGATTTGAGAATGACAAAGGTCACGGTATTACCGATATGCTTCAAGAAGGAAACGGTAAATATTGTCCAATTTGTGAGAAACCCCTCGATCACTTTGAGGGCTTCTGGAACCCATCGGAGAAAACGGCGCAAAGTATCAGAAAAAGGCTTATTACTCGTACTGCCATTGATCCCGTGTTGGGCTGTGCCGGTAGTGGACAGCTTTATAGCCAACGAGTGATTGAGGAGGGACAAACCTTCTTTTCCAACATTGAAGCCCCGGATGATTTGGCATCCGAACTCACTGGCCTGATTTCCAACCCCTTTGTAGCTTGCATCGGAACAGGCCGTTCCCGGGGACAGGGGTGGATTGAGGTAAAGCGCGACGTTCCTGAAGACCTATCAAAAAACGACACCGCCAAAGAACGCTTCCAACGTTTTAAAAGCAAAGTCCTGGCCATTACGCTACTGAGCGATGCCATCTTTCATGATGAGTATCTGCGCGATTGTACTGCCCCTGCTGTGTCACATTTGGAACCACTGGGCATAGAACCGGACGACTGGGAACCTCTGCCTTCTAAGGCATTTGCCGTTAGCCGCATGGTTTTCGGTTTCGATGGGATACCGTTACAACTCCCCCGCGTGCCACGCTCGGCCGTCAGTGCCGGTAGCGTATTCCTCTTTGATGCAAAAGGTGGGAGAGAACCCGTTGTTCCTGATGGAAACGGTATTGGCTGGATTGGTGATAGCAACGGGGAGGGATTTGGCCATGCTGTTTTGTGGCATACCTTCCATGTCAAGCAGGATAAATTGGCAACCGCACTACGCCAAAAAGAGGCGTTTTTAAAACAGGAGGATTCTCTCCTCAGAAAGGCGCGGGATTTTTACGGCCTGGGGTTTATTCCAAGAAACCTGTCATCGTCTCAGATGTCCGCCGTCAATGAATGCATCCACACTTCAGGGTCTATTGAAGACGTTAAAAAGGCGGTAGGCAAGTTTATAAATGGACAGGTGGAAAAACTGAAAAAACAAAAAGAGCGTTCCGGCAAATCTGCTTCATGGCTGATTGCGCCAACCGGCGACGGAGGCAAAGGGTCGTTAGGCGAAACCTTGCTGGATTGGATTAATGAGGGAAAATACAGCCCTGAAATTGCCGGAAACGACCGGCTATCAGCCCTGCGCCGTTTCTGGAGCAATGTTTATGGTCTATACCGTTATCGTAAGGTTTTTAAAGAAGAGGATATGCCTTTAAGGGAGGAGTTATTGTCATGAATATTCCATTTGGTCATCAGCAACTGCACAACCGTTATTGTTTTGAAGGAGAGCTGGAACTGGTAACGGCGCTTCGCATTTCTTCCGGAAACGCCTCGGACGAAACGGACGCGCCTTTCATCCGGACTTTCGACATGACCCCCTATATTCCCGGAAGTAGTCTCCGTGGCGCTATCCGGTCAGAGGTAGAACGCATTCTTGCATCAGTCGGAGCAACAGCAAAACTTAAAAGCTGTACGCTCTTTGAGGAGGATTGTTGCGCCGAGAAAGCCAGGGAATTCCTGTCTAAATTGGACAAGAACGAAAGAAATCAGGATACCAACGCAAAAAAGACAAAGAATGAGCAAATCGCTAAATTTGCAGAAGATACACTTTGTGACGTCTGTAAACTCTTTGGTTCTACCGTGTACGCCTCACGTTTGACTATTGAAGACGCCCTGCCTGTGGGTATGGAAGGGAACAAAATACCTAAGCACATCCGGGATTGCGTTGGTATCGACAGGGATACGGGAGCGGCAAAAGATGGCGCAAAGTTTGACTATGAGGTTATTGAACCCGTAAAAAACAGACTTGCCTTCCTGCTTAAAATGAAGGCCGAGAATGTCACAGACAACGACAAAAAGGTGCTTAACCTGATCCTTAGCCTGCTTAAGCATGGGTTGCACGTGGGCGGTAAGCGGGCAGGGGGATTTGGGGAGATTAAACTGAGGGAAGTAGAAAAGAGACTTTACAAGGTCACCGGTTTTGAAAATCCAAACGCTCTGTGGGCGGCAATTACCAGTGGAAAAGAAATCCATAATTCCATTGAGTGGAAGGAGGGCGTCCCATGCTAAAGAGAAAACTGTGCGAGGCTACTTTTCAATGGAAGTTGAAATGTGAAGGACCATTGCTCATAGCAGATGGAAGATATTCACAAAAAGAGGTTATGAAACCCTACGAAGGGAATGATAGCGAGAAGAAAAAGAGAAGCGGTTGGTATCCTGACAAATTTTTTATCAATCATACAGAACCAGATGAAATGATCAAACGAGTCCGTGATGCTGGCCACAACCCTCCAAATCATGAATGGAACTTTTATGTCCCAGGCACATCCATTCGTGGCCCTTTTCGTGCCCAATCCGAACGTATCATTCGGTCATTGCTGCTTGAAAACACATCTCATCCTTACACGGCCTGCGACCCCTTTGATCAAGCCCTTGGATGTTCTAAACGATTGGAAAAAGAAGACGGTATCACAAGCAAATATGCCGCCGCCTGCCCTGCGTGCAAACTCTTTGGATGCGCCGGGTTAGCCAGCCGCATCCGCTTTACGGACGCTGATATTGAAAAGGGGTATAGTTCCGTCTATAGGGACATGATTGGTATTGACCGGTTTACCGGCGGCGTCTCTAAAGGTAGCGGGGATGGCAGCGGCAGTAAGGGCAAGGGTGCAAACATGCGCTTTCACGTCCTGGAAAACACCACTTTCACTACCACGGTTACGGTCACCAATTTTGAACTCTGGCAGATGGGACTCCTTGCTTACGTCTTCCGGGATTTCGAAGAAGGTCTCGTACCCATTGGCTTCGGGAAAACCAAGGGGTTTGGCCTGGTCAAAGGAGAAATCACAGAAATCACCTTGGCCTATCCTGAAGTTCCTACACACATTGAGCACATGGGTAGCCTTATGAGCAGCGCAAAAGAAAAGTCCGATTACGGCGTACACTCTTGCGCAGCGCCTCCCTTTGACCATCCTCCCAAGCCAAAAAATGACGGATTCTCTTTGTATAAAAGTGTTACGGTTGCTAATATCCCTGACTTTTGGGCAAAAACAGCCCCGGCCTTTAACGACTATGTAAAAGAGCTTGATCGGCAAGCAAAGGAGAAGACGGCATGAGTCCAGTTATTGGCTTTACCACAAAGTTAAATAATCATCCCGGTTTACCGCCAGACATTTTCAGATACGCATGGCTGGAAGGAACAGTTGAGGCAAAGGTCGTTTACCTTGAACACGCGCCTGATTGGAATAAGCTTGATAAATGGCCTGCCGGGAGAATTTTTGGCGATAAAGGCGAATATCGCTGGCAACGTAATGCGGGCAAAACGAATACGTTACATACCGTGCTTATTCTGGATGAAGGTATGCTGCCGGAAGCATTTGAGGGCGTGCTGGAAATTATCAAAGAGATGGATTCTCCCCTAATCCTTTGGGGTGAATGTGTTGATCCGGGAAAGGATCCAAAAGGTAATCCAGGCGGCAGTCCCATCTTCTACGCCCGTGACATCCCGAAAGCCCAGACATATCCTATTCAATCAGAAAAAGCAAAAGAGCAAGGTAAATCTCCCTGCCTCATAGTCCGACGTTATCATCATGAATCAAAAGGAGAGTTTCTTCGTTGTGTCCGTTTAGACATGATAGGTAAGAAAGAAGGGGATAAAGAATGACTACGATTAATCCGTATAATTTTGTGCCGTTAAAAAGTAAAGAGCCTGACAGATCTATGGGCTACACCGGAAAACTCCGTCTCAAAGATGACCATTATAGCGGCAAAATAGAGTGTACATTAAAGGCGCTCAGCCCCCTCGTTTCCCTTGATCAAAGTCAAAAAGAAGCGAAAAAACAATTCCTGAAAAATAGCCGGAAAACGCCGATCCTGCAAGGCGCTTCGATAAAAGGAATGATCCGTTCAGTTTATGAGGCAATCACGGACTCCTGCTTAACTTTTGCAGCCACAGATGGGATTTCAGCAAAAGGTAAGGAGAAAATTCCCTATAGATACGCTGACCCCGGTAATTATCTTAGCAGCAAATGCAACAGTTTGGAAGCGCTTTGCCCCTCCTGCCGATTGTTTGGCGCCATAAAAGGCGATACGCTTAATTGCCAGGGAAAAGTTGCATTTAGCGATGCGGTGCTTGTTGAAGGAACACTATCGCCACAGAAGTGTTGTCTTAAGGAACTTTCGAGCCCCAAACCTCATCATTACGCTACCTATGGGAAAAGCGGGCATCAAGGCAGTCCTATTGCCGGACGTAAATTTTACTACCATCAGGGTAAAAATCCCAGCTTTTCAGTAAAAGAAACCCCATCAAATAAGCGCTCTATCATCATTAGTGAATATGCCCCGGTAGGAAGCGTTTTTTCATTTCAAATCTATGGGGAAAACTTAACGAAAGAAGAGTTAGGTAAATTACTCTTGGCCATAGAACTTCATGACGGGTTGGGACATAAAATAGGTCTTGGCAAGGCCATTGGTCTGGGAAGTTGTTGCATAACAATTAGCAGAGAGAAGAGTTCAATTACAAAGGCATGCAAGCGATATGAAAATTGGAATACTGGCGCCATTGAGAGTTGGTACTCCCTCAAGGCCGGCCGGGAGGAACTCAGCGAAGGTCTAATCGAGGTACTACGACTTAATAAGGCTGAAGACGGCACTATCAGATATCCGGATTATCGCGAATATAAAAGGGAACCTTTTAATGCCTCTATTAATGCATTAGGCGTCTTCGTTGGAACTACTTTAAAAGGTGGATGCCCACCCAGTACAGTTAATGAGGCAGTATCGCAACCGCAAGAACCACCGCTTAAAGCAAAACAGGGCGAAAACGCCGCCCGGCCGGACGTGGTGGCCGTATCGCCGCCGCAAGAACTTCCGCCTAAAATAAAACAGGGCGAAGATGCCGTCTGGTTGAAAGAAATATATAAAGATAAGCTGGTTTTTGTGGATACACAAGGTAAAGAAGTTGCGCGGTCGCGAAAGGGCTATCAAGGGAAGCCCAATTTACTAGAGGCAGGAAAATGGTTTATCCTAAGCGGGACAAACTCTTCCAGACGTGCCTGATAACTTTAAAAGAGAGAAGCCACCATGAGTCTAAAAAAACGCTTTAAGGAATGGTTCCCCTGGTTTATTGCAGCGATTACCGTTCTCAGTTCAAATTTAGCCGCTAATGCTGTTGAAGAGACACTTGAATTATGGACGAATGGGAAAATGGGAGTTGTTTCGTATTTGCGAATCGGGTATATTCTTTTTTTTGCAGGTATGGTAGTCTTGCTTTGCTTAAAGAGAAGAGATTTTTTTCTCCCGCGCACTAGACGACTATCAAAAGAAGAAACTGAAAAGAGAAAACATCTTGCCTTGTTCCTTTCAAATCTTCCACCCGATCAGGTGAAGAATGCAGGAGTGCCTAAAGAACTGAAGCTCACACAAGATATAAATAAAGATATAGAAGAGTGTGAAAGGCTAAAGCAAAAAGACCCACCAATAAAGTGGCAATGGGAAATGCCTCTTAGGGCTATACGGCACCATTTGGAAACCTTGAAAACGGTAACGGTCATCTGTTCCAAGGAATCCATTCTGCAAGTAAACTTGTTTCTTGAAATCTGCAAGAAGTACACTTCCCTTGAAAAGAGGATATTTTATGTGCTTGCACAGAAATCGGGTCGTACAGAACTTATTTGTGTATCTTCGCCGCCTGATACCAACCCTTTGAAAGATTACGATTCTGAATCTTTCAAAAAAAGAGTAGATTCTTTGCAAGGTTACGATTTTGAAGATTTCGACAAAATAGTCGATGCGATGGACAGTTTGCGTCGGGAATTTGACAACAAAGAATATTCTGAAAAGGACATCATGATTGATATTACAGGAGGACAAAAACCTACCAGTATTGTGGGAGCAGCTATGACGTTTAATCTAAAAATAAAAGCCCAGTATGTCCAAACAAACAATCCATGGCATGTAATCAGCTACGACGTTATTCTAGCTTCTTCTGACACCGGGAGCTTGGAAATGTGAGTACCATTGACCTTTCCTCCCTGTTTACGGACACAGCTAAACTCTCAGACTTGCCAATCTACATTGATAAAGCCGTTGACCTTGCAGGCGAGGGCAATGAGGTGATTTTGACTGGCAAAGCCCCTGTCTGGCTTTACCTGGCGGTTGCACATGCCTTGCATGGCAAGGCGAAGAAGCTGGTGTACCGGTCACCCGTTACCGGTGACGTCGTGATATTTGACCACAACCCGTTTTAAGGGAATGTTGAAAATTGAGCGAAAATGGCCAAAGCAGGGAATTTATCGCGTAAGACATTGCCAGACAATGGGTTAACGGAGCTTTAAAAAGAGGTAAAAAAGTGGGTAGGTTACAGGAAAATAGTAAGTACAAGTGTCGTAATATGTTATGAACAACTTTTCTGAAATTTTAAGGAGGTGATGACCGAAAATTATGTCAAAAAAGGGAGGTTACAGGAAATGGCCTTGTAAGTGGTTGCAAACAAAGCGGTTAAAAGGGGTGCTGTGGGAATTATTGACCTGATGAATAAGGG
>CAYJPZ010000128.1:0-11556 GCA_964372185.1 uncultured candidatus Brocadiaceae bacterium | reverse complement strand
GGATATAGCGGGGGGGGGTGAAGCCCCCCTGAAATTGAATAAAATAGATAAGCCCCAAAGGGGTGAAAGGACTTTTTTGCCTTTCGTGATCAAAACATCAAGGTGACAACGTCGGCGAAATGGTTGACAAAAAACCTCCGGCGTATGACCCTTCCCCACCATATTCCCCTCTCGAATGGGGCAAAAAAGGCGTGGCTATGGAAGTGCAAACCCCGGTAGCCAACAGTTTACTAGACGCAACATTTGTAAGGGGAAGAAATACCGACCTCAACCAGTCAGACGGGTATACATGCCGAAGGACGAGAAGGGTGTAAGACCTCTTGGGATACCCACAGTAGAAGACAAGATAGTCCACATGGAAATATTTTTTCAAAAAACTAAAATGTTACAAAGTTATAAATGCGTATCAAAAGGCAGCAAAACAAACAAGGATTAATTTCCTATGAAAGTCTTGAAAAGACAGCTAAAATGAAGATAAATCAAAGGAACGCAAAAAGGATAAAAACAGGAAAATAAAGTATGAAATTCATTATCATTCTACTGCTTCATGCCTATCGTTTCATCATTTCCCCGGTCTTGCCGCATTCGTGTCGCTATAATCCTACCTGTTCTCAGTATATGATTGATGCGTTGAAAAAAAGAGGTGTTATTATGGGTACATTGCTTGGTGTTTGGCGTGTGTTGAGATGTCATCCCTGGGGTGGTTCAGGGTATGACCCTGTAGAATGAGGAATAACGAATGTCGAAGGATATCGAGTCTAATTGATATTGAAATCCCAGCAACCGCAAATGAACACAAATTAATGCTGATGATTTCGCATTTATTAACGTTTATTGGCGTTCGTTCGCGGTTGATAAAAGTGAATAAGAAAACTCCATAATTCGCAATTCCTTGTTCATGGCAATTACCGCTTCCTCTGTGGCGTTCCTCCATGTGGTCATGTCGTATTTCCCCTTCCAGGGAGGGGCGTTGTAGGCGTAGAGGATGGAGCGTGAGGCATTGATGATGGCGCCAAGTCCGTCGGGGTTGAAGCAGTGTTTGATGTCTTTAGCGGTTGCGCCCTGAGCGCCATAGCCGGGGACGAGAAAGTACGTCTTAGGCATGATTTTTCTGAGGGTTGCTATCTCTTGCGGGAAGGTTGCGCCCACAACGGCGCCAATGGCGCTGTATCCCTCGTTTCCAAGTAATGGGATTCCCCACTCGTTGGTCTTTTCCGCTATAATTTCGTGCAGCTTTTTTTGTCCGCACAGAATGTCTTGAAATTCACCGGAGAGGGGATTCGAGGTCTTTACCAGGACAAATATGCCTTTGCCATGCCCTTTTGCGGTTTGTATGAAAGGGAGAAGGCTGTCGCTTCCCATATATGGGTTGACGGTTGCTGCATCAGCGGCAAAGGGGATGGCGGTAACGTTGCCGACGCGTGTCTCTCCGATGTGTGCTGCGGCATACGCCTCCGCCGTGCTGGGGACGTCCCCTCGCTTTACGTCACCAATCACGATGAGTCCCTTCTTTTTGGCGTAGAGAATTGTTTCAGCGTAGGCCCTGACTCCCCACCAGCCGTACATCTCGTAGAATGCAATCTGTGGTTTAACGATGCCGACGTGCGGGGCGACAATATCTATCACTTGCCGGTTAAATTCCAAAATAACGTTTGCCGCGTATTCAAGGTTGTTTTGCTTCAGTAAGGAAGTGAATGGCTGTTTAATGGCGTCGGGAATGAGTTTGAAATGCGGGTCTAGTCCCACGACTACCGGGCTGTTTTTGTTGCGTATTGCGGCAATAAGGCGGTCAGCGAAGTTTTCCATCTAAAGTGATAAAAAGTTTTTCAGGAGCTTTGGTCCTTCTTCGGTTAAAAATGATTCAGGGTGAAATTGAACGCCTTCAAGGAGGTATTGCTTGTGCCTGATGCCCATGATCTCGTCGTTGTCCGCCCTGGCGGTTACCTCGATGCAATCGGGGAGGGTGTCTTCCTGCACAATAAGGGAATGGTAACGAGTTGCCGTAAAAGGGTTTGACAGGCCTTTAAAGATGGTTTTGCCGTCATGGCTGATTTGGGACGTTTTCCCGTGCATAAGCCTGCGTGCGCGAACAACAGACGCCCCGTACGTGTAGGCAATACACTGGTGCCCCAAACAAACGCCGAGGATCGGTATCTTTCCCGAAAATCGCCGTATAATGTCGTTGGAAATGCCCGCTTCCTTCGGCGTACAAGGGCCTGGCGATATGATGATGTAATCGGGCTTTATTTCCTCGATTTCGGAGAGGCTTATCTTGTCGTTTCTAAAGACTTCCAGCCTGGCGCCAAAAGCGCCTATTTGCTGTACAAGATTATAGGTGAAAGAATCGTAATTATCGATGATGATTATCATGGTGATTATGTATCCTGGTTTGTACTATAACAAAATACTTTTTGAATATCAAAGAGATTTTAAGTATTAACCAATTAAGTCCTTGCATTATTTCCCGACAAGCCCCGTTCATGCAAATTTAACTTGACAGAAAAGGGCGTTTTTTACTATACTTATACAGTTATGGTTTTGGTTAGTAAGGGGATACGGTTAGTATGTTACACTAAATATATCTGAAGTTGTTAAGCTAAAAATTGAGTGAATCGGTGGATCAATAAAGTGGGGATAACCCACTTTTTTGTTTTAATACATTTATAAAAAGGCAGTTATGGATAAAGAAAGTTTGCTCCGGTTGGTCGATAGTTTGCACAGGGACAAGGAAATTGCCAAGGAGGTTGTGTTTCAGGGTATAGAGGCCGCTCTAACCACGGCTGCCCGTAAGCATTTCAGGTCACAGATTGCAATTACCATTCAAATAGATAGAACTACAGGTGAAATTGTCGCGATGGAAGGTGAGCATCGGATCGACCCTTCGGAATTAGGCAGGATTACAGCTCAAACCGCAAAGCAAGTGATTATTCAGAAGATACGGGAAGCTGAAAGGGACGTTATCTATGAGGATTATACCGGCAGAAAGGGTTCTATCGTTGGCGGGACAATTCAAAGATTCGAGGATTCTACGATAGTTGTCAATTTGGGTAAGACCGAGGGGTTTTTGTATAAGTCGGAACAAATTGCAAATGAACACTACAACACGGGAGAACGGGTTCGTGCGATCATTTTTGACGCGAAAAAGATAGGCACGCGCGTAAAAATATTGCTATCGAGGGCGCATCCCGATTTTGTGCGCAGGCTTTTTGAATTGGAAGTGCCTGAAATTGCGGAAGGAACGATTGAAATTAAGGCGCTTGCAAGAGAGGCAGGTCATAGAACCAAGATCGCTGTGGCCTCAAGCGACCCCAACGTGGATTGTGTTGGCGCATGCGTTGGCGTGCGCGGAGCGCGCATTAAGAATATTGTGGATGAATTAAACGGCGAAAAAATAGACATTATTAAATGGAGCGATGAACCTGAGGCGCTACTGCCCAACGCCTTGAAACCCGCCGAGGTTTCAGGGATTATTTTATCCGCTGACAATCGGTCGGTAACCATCGTAGTGCCGAATGACCAGCTTTCCCTGGCTATCGGTAAAAGAGGGCAAAACGTGCGCCTCGCTTCGCGCTTAACCGGTTGGGATATCGATATTATTACGGAAACGGTGCTTGAAGAGAGGCAGAAGGTCTCTAACGCGCCGGTAACCGAGGTCTCTGACGCTAATAAAACGCCTGCTAACAACCCGGCGGCAGCGGAAGTGGAAAGCGCTGTAGCGGGAATTGTAGGTGATAAGGACGGAATATTGTAACATTATTGGATTGGACGGGTAAGTTGTACCGATATTTTAGGAGATTAAATGGAAAAAATTCGTATTAGTTCACTTGCTAAAGAACTAGGGGTAAAGAGTGGTATCCTGATTGAGAAGTGTCATGAAAAGGGGTTAACTCACATTACCCATCATGCGAATACCTTGATTCCTGAACAGGCGGAAATGATAAAACGGATTTTTGCAGGAGGGGCAAAGCCAACTCCCACAAAAGAAGAGCCGAAGACAAAGGCTCCCGTTGTTACAACGGTTGTAGAGCCGAAGAGGGAAGAGAAAGCGCCGCCGGTAGCGCCTCGTAGCGTTGTCAGTAGCGCTCCACAGGGTAAGATGGTTAGGGTTCCTCCAAAAGGGCCGAATCAACCGCCGCAAAGCCAGGTGGTAAGGGTAGCTCCGGTAAAAACTTTTTGGAAGAGAAAGCCTCAGCGCGGCGGTTACATGCCGAAGAGGAGGGACACGTCGGGGGGGTACACTGAATTAAAAAAAACACCTATCAAAGAAAAGGTGACAAAAGTCATTATGGAACCACCGATAACGGTAAAAGATCTTTCCTCAAAGATGGGAATTCGCGCAAACGAAATTATTACAAAATTACTCCTCGAACATAACATTCGCGTTACGATTAACCATATCCTCAGTGAAGACGTTGTGCAATTGTTGGGCATTGAATACGGAATCGAGGTAGAAATCAAAAAGAAAGCTACCCTGGACGATCGTGGCTTTCTGTCTGACCAGGTTCCGTCAAGGGCTGAGGACCTGGTGTATCGGGCGCCGATAGTAACCTTTTTGGGTCATGTAGATCATGGAAAGACCTCGCTCCTTGACAGTATCCGCATGACAAACGTTGCAGCGGGGGAGGTTGGTGGAATTACCCAGCACATTGGCGCTTATAAGGTTGAATTGCATGGGAAGCACATAGTGTTTTTGGATACCCCCGGCCATGAGGCGTTTACCGCAATGCGCGCAAGGGGTGCGAACATTACGGACGTGGTAGTGCTTGTAGTTGCGGCAGATGATGGAGTTATGCCTCAAACGGAAGAGGCGCTCAACCACGCCAAGGCGGCCAACGTTCCGATCGTTGTGGCTTTGAATAAAATCGATAAGCCCGGCGCCAATCCTTTACGGGTCAAACAGCAGCTTGCGGCTTTGGACCTGTCTCCTGAAGAATGGGGAGGCAAGACGCAGTTTGTTGAAACTTCGGCACTGACCAAAAAGGGTATTGATGTCCTCCTGGAAAGGCTTTTGCTCGAATCGGAAATTCTTGAACTGAAGGCAAATCCCAAGGCTTCCGCTCGTGGGGTGGTGCTGGAGGCACATTTAAGCGAAGGGCGGGGTGTGGTTGCCAGCGTCTTGATACAAGACGGCACGTTGCATCAGGGGGATAGCATCCTTTGTGGAAAGACGTTTGGCAAGGCCCGTTTGATGATTAATGACAAGGGCACCGAGGTAAAGGAGGCGGGGCCTGCTATTCCGGTTTCTGTTTCCGACTTTTCCTCAGTACCCGAGGCCGGCGACAAGTTTTTCGTCGTGAAAGACATTGCAAAGGCGCGGGAAATTGCCCAGGAACGTCAGCAAAAACAGCGTGAAACCAGCTTGTCAAAGTACCAGCACGTTACCCTGGACAGCCTTTACTCGAAGATTGCGGAAGGAAAAGTAAAAGAAATTAAAGTCATATTAAAGGCAGACTTTAAGGGGTCCGTCGAAGTCCTGAAAAAGGCGTTGGAAGAGCTTTCAACCTCTGAAATTAAGGTGAAAATACTGCACTGCGGCGTGGGCGGTATTTCAGAATCTGACGTCCTCCTTGCAGACGCGTCGGATGCGCTCGTTATCGGGTTTTATGTGGCGACGGAGGATAAGGCGCGCATACTTGCTGAGGAAAAAGGGGTGGAAATACGCCATTACAAGATCATCTATGACGCCACCAACGAGGTGAAATCTGCCATGGAGGGTATGTTGGAGCCTGAATCAAAAGAAGTAGTGCTTGGTCAGGTGGAGATACGGCAGGTTTACGGCACTTCAAAGTTCGGTAACGTTGCCGGGTGCTATGTTAAGTCGGGAAAGGTTACGAGAAATTCCAGCATTCGCCTGATTCGCGCCGGCATTATTGTCTTTGAAGGAAAGCTGGAATCTTTAAAGATTGTGAAAGACGACGCTAAGGAAGTCAGGGCTGGATTTGAATGTGGGCTAAAAATTGCCAATTACGACGATATTAAGCCCGGCGATATTGTGGAGTCGTACGAGATTCAAAAGATCGCAAGGACACTGTCGGTATAGCGGCATAACAGAATTTGTATGAATGTAGAATTTTACCGATCCAACGATGACATGGTGGTTGGCGTATTAAGCGTCAGGCTGATAATCAGGGGCGCCGGTACGTTAAAAGACAAGCGCCGCGTTATTAAGGGACTAAAAGATAGAATCGGTAACGCCTGTAACGTTTCTATCTCGGAAGTAGGCACGCTGGACCATTGCCAATATGCCAAACTGGGTATTGCAATGGTTGGGAATGACGACAAATATGTGAACGGCGCCCTGTCAAATTTAATCAACATGCTCCGCAGCGTCGTTGCCGCCGGGCTTGTTGATTATCATCTCGAATTTGTTCATCCCGGCCAAGCGAACGATTATACAAGTGATGCGGTTCACCGTAAGGGCGATGAACATAAAAATAACGATTTTCAGGTGAAAGGTAATTATTGTGACAACAAGAAGAACCGAGAGATTGTCTGAAGTCGTCAAACAGGAAGTAAGCAAGATTATTCTTTATGAAATGAAGGACCCCCGGATTAGTTTTATTACGATTATCAAAGCGGATGTTGCCCCTGATTTGAAAAAAGCGAAGGTATACGTTTCCATCCTGGGGGATGAAGCCGCACAGAGAATGACCATGCGCGGATTAGAACACGCCAAAGGCTTTATACAGACGGAACTGGGTGCACGTCTGAAAATCAGATATACGCCCCATTTGGAATTTTGTTTGGATGAATCGGTAAAAAAAAGTATGCATATTTCAAAACTTATTGATGACGCGCTTAAAAGCAGTGACACAACTATTAAAAGTGAGCAAGAATGATGAAAAAATTATATTTAGGCATTCCCAAAGGTAGTCTTCAAGAAGCGACTATCGATATGATGAAGAAAGCCGGTTATTCCGTACACGTTAGTTCGCGTTCCTATTATCCTACCATTGATGATGAAGAAATTTCCGTAAGATTGATCCGTCCGCAAGACATGGCAAGATACGTTGAAAAAGGTATTATCGACATGGGTTTGACCGGTGCGGATTGGGTAAAAGAATCGGGTTCCGACGTCCGTGTGGTTGTAAGCCTGGTGTATGCAAAGCAGCAGTTAACGAAGGTCCGGTGGGTGCTGGCCGTTCCTGAAGATTCGAAGGTGCGCACCGTTTTAGACCTGCAAGGGAAAAAGATTGCGACCGAGCTGGTAAACGTGACGCGGCAATACCTCGCGGAACGCGGGGTGGTTGCCGACATTGAGTTTTCTCACGGCGCTACGGAGGCAAAGGCCCCGGATTTGGTTGACGCGATTGTAGAACTCACGGAAACGGGCAGCAGTCTGAGGGCTAATAAACTCCGTATCGTGGATACCATCATGGAGTCTTCCACGTTACTTATCGCCAACCGCCATGCCTGGACGGATGACTGGAAGCGCACAAAAATAGAAAACCTTGCCATGCTTTTTGAAGGCGCCATCATTGCACGTGAAAAAATCGGTTTAAAGATGAACGTTTCGAACGGCGCCCTGAAACAGGTGCTGGATAAGTTACCTGCCTTGAGAAAGCCTACGATTTCCACCTTATCGGAAGATGCGGGCTACGCGATTGAAACGGTAGTGGACGAAACCATTGCAAGAAAAATCATTCCTGAGTTAAAGCGTGCAGGCGCTGAGGGAATTATTGAATATCCTCTCAACAAGGTTATTTTGTAGAGGAGTCCTTATTACATTATTTTTACAACACACCAAGAAGTATGAAATGTTTAGTGCTCGACGTCTTCAGGTCATTTTTGTTTTAATACTCGGCCTGTTTCCAGGGTTGCAGGGTTGTGGCGTTGTTAGCAATCAAAAAGCCGGGTCTATAGACTGTGAACCGGTGCGCTTTTTGGATGCACAACAAGAAGCTTACGCACATTTCTGCTCCGGATATTTTTTCATGCTGGACCAGGACTGGGAAAACGCTGCGAGTAATTTTGAAAAGGCATTGCTCCTGGACCGCTCTTCTGAAAGGGCTATCCGGCATTTGGCCGCCTGTTATTTCCAGACGGGCAAGAACGAAAAGGCGCTCCAACTCATAAAGAAATTGGCCAAAATCAAGCCCGATGAATTCAACGTCCACTACTCATTGGCGACCCTTTACGAAACGGTGGGAAAAGCGAAAGAGGCCATCGAAGAGTATGAACTTGCCCGCCAATGCAAAACGACGGAGTTGGACAATGTCTTTTTGGCCGATACCCTGTACCGCCTTGCCAATCTTTACATGCAAGCGGGCATGATGGACAGGGGAGTAGCGTGTTATAAAAGCATGTTTGACATGAAGCTTGTTAGTGACCCCGCAAAGATATACTATGAAATTGGCCAGAGATATTTTGAGAAAAATGACGTAAATAAGGCGCTGGAATACTTTCTCAAGGTACAAGAGGCAAATCCCGGCCTGAATTTTATCCATTTCTACCTTGCTCTTTGCTACGACGCGCTGAGCGATTATGACAACGCGGAGAATGAAGCAAACGCCTTCCTAAAAAAGGACCCCGATAACTGGGTACTCCATTATGCCTTAGCCGATATATACGGGAAAAGAGGAAGGACGCAGGAAAAGGACGCAGAGCTTAAAAAGGTGCAGGAAATCCTTAGAAAAAGCGTGGAAGCCGGAAGTAAGAATCCCAAAGAATATTTTTTACTGTGCCAGCAGTACCGGGAACAGAACAAAATAGCAGAGGCAATCGCCGTTATCGAAAGCATGAAGCTGATCCCTTTGGATAAAGTGACTAACCGCGACATCCATTATATGTTGGCCAATCTTTATTACGAATGCCGGCTATACGACAAAGTGGAAGAAGAATTGCAAATGGCTGTAAACCTCGATCCCAACTTCCACGAAGCGAACAACTTCCTCGGCTATTTTTACGCGGAAAACAACAAGAATCTGGACCTGGCCATACAACTCATAAACAAGGCACTCAAGGCTCAGCCCCAAAATGGCGCCTACCTTGATAGCCTGGGCTGGGCTTATTACAAAAAGTGGCAGTTGGAGGGGCGCGTCGATTATCTGGTTGTTGCGCTTCAAAAATTGCAAAAAGCAATCAAACTGATGGAAGAACCCGATATCTATGAACATATCGGGGACGTTCAATACAGCCTGGGTGGTTGGGCTGAGGCCATCATTGCATGGGAAAAGGCACAGGCGCTCTATCAACAAATGCGGGGAAAAGAAACGCAAATCAAGACCGTTGTGAGAAAATTGGAAACGGTAAAGAAATTAATTTCCGACGAAAACCCCATTGTGAAGATTACGGTAAACCATAATGGGGTTGAAAACGGCGTTCTACCGTAAATGAGGTGCCAGGACACACGAAGTGAACTGTTAAGATTTTCTATACATCAAGTTGGGCGCGGATAGATCCGCCACTACAATTACCCATCGGTTTGTAGGCACGGTTTTATCCGTAAGAGGCTAAAAATCCGCCGACATAAAATATTTTATGTGATTACGTTATTTCCAATAAATACACCTTTTATGGAGAGGTAGAATACCGTGGCCGGACATTCACATTGGGCGAGTATAAAACACAAAAAAGGCGCTAGCGACGTAAAAAAAGGCAAGGCCTTTGCCAAAGTTGCACGCATGATTACGGTTGCTGCCAGAAAAGGCGGCGGCGACCCTGACATGAACCCCAGATTGCAGCTTGCCATCGATAAGGCGCGCGCCGTCAATATGCCTAAAGATAACATAGAACGTGCTATTCAAAAGGGTACCGGTGACAGTAGCGGCGAAGCGGAATTGCACGAATGCCTCTATGAGGGATATGGCTCTCAGGGCGTGGCATTACTCGTGGAAATTCTGACCGATAACAAAAACAGGACTGCCCCTGAAATCAGAAAGATATTTGACCGTTACGGTGGAAATCTGGGGGATGTCGGCTGTGTGTCGTGGATGTTTGAAAAGAAAGGGTTAATTATCGTTAACGCCGACAACCTTGACGAGGATGAGTTAATGATGCTGGTTCTCGATAAAGGCGCAGAAGATATGCAGCGGGTGGGAGACGCCTTTCAGATCACTTGCTCTCAGACGGATTTGGCGTTAATCAAAAAATCGTTAGAAGCCAAAAACATAAAAGTAGAAAGCGCGGATATCAGTTGGTTACCAAAAACCAATATTGACCTTGACGAAACGGCAGGGCGAAAGATATTGAAACTTATGGACGCGCTTGAAGAACACGACGACGTGCAGAACGTCTATTCCAACTTTAATCTGCCACAGAGCATTTTAGCGGAAATACAATCTGCAAAATAGGCCGGTTGCGTAGCGGCTAAAACAGTTTAACTCGCTCTACGGCTTAATGTTGTTGTTGTGACGCGAATTTCCGTTTTCCTACGTGTGAACACAAAAAAGCCGCCGAAAGCCTAATGTAATGTACAGGAAATACAAAGTAGGGACACGGTGCCCGTGTCCCCCCGTATGAATACAAACAAGCCGCCGAAAATGAGAAAGAATTTTTTTGTGCCCGTTTAAAAAATGGAGAAACGAAGTAAAGTTGTTTTAGAAACAAATTGACAAACTAATTCGTATTTGACACAGTACCACTCAATTTCGGGCAATGTAATTAAATTGTAGGTGGTAGGTAAATGGCACAATTCTTGTAATCCAATCCAAGTACACCTTAATAGTATACTTGGTTTTACAATTTTCGATAGTTCAGAAAACGCCTTTTCCCTGAGAAATCAGGGGAAAGGCGTTTTTTGTTTCGACGGGATGAACATCGGAAAATCAGGAGTAACTGCGTTGTGTTTGACTTGTTCATAAACCCTTGTATTTGTGTCAGTGACGCTTAGGGTGCTTTCTGGTTTCGCTAACAACAAACCATACACCAAAAAGTATCACGGCTACGGTGGCGATTATGAAAAAAATTCCCAAATCTATCATTGTTTACCTCACTTATCTAAAAAGAAGGCTACCAAAAAAGTTGAAATTGAAAAGAGAATGCCAATGACAAAAATCCATGTCGGTATAGGAGTCGTTGAAATGAATTTACTTAACACAATCGCGCCAAAAGCCCATTTACTAATATCAAATAGATATTTACTAAGGTTTTCCATTTGTCGTTTAGTCAAGCAAGTATGCTAACAATTTTATCAGAACACGTCAATGTTAAATAGAAATGGCACACCTCTTGAAAGCCTGATCCTATATCTATGAGAAATCTGAAGCTTTTTTTCATTTACCCGTAGGGACACGGCGCCCGTGTCCCTCCTTTGAAATTCACCGGTGGATTCCAGTGGATTCCAGGTTGTGAAAATGTATCAAACTTTTGTTTTTGGAGACGCAGGGGGATTTAACTCCATAGGGGTGGACACATCGGGCAGGGTATACATCGGCTATTCCGATGTTACCCTTCAAGACCTCAAATACGCCACCAGCATCCATATACCAACGGCCATAACAATGCCCGCCACGAATGTTACAGAGACCTCGGCAAGGCTGAACGCAACGGTAAACGCGAACCGCCTGCAAACACAGGCTTGGTTTGAATGGAGCACGAACGTCGGTGGTCCCTATT
>CAYJPZ010000127.1:0-11652 GCA_964372185.1 uncultured candidatus Brocadiaceae bacterium | reverse complement strand
ATCAACAATCTGATACTGTGCGTTTGCCCCACGCTCCTTACGTACTGCTTCTTGTCTCTTTTTGTGCTATAGTCTTCATCGAAAAAGTGAATCTCCTTTAGGTGGTTATCAAGTCTCAAATCCCTTGAAGATTCTACCCTTTTTTGCCTAATCCTGCAACAAGGCTTCGCCTTGTTTGACTATATCTCAATATATTCGAGCAGCACCTCTTGAGATAAGGAGGCGTTTGCGTCTGTCATGACCTCTATGGTCAATGTCGCGTCCTCTGCAATGGTACCCCGTGCGGCATGGATGAAGTGTTCACGAAAGTGGCCTGGTGAGATGTGTGACAGTGGGCCGAGCTTGACCTTTATCCCCGTCACCCTGGTTGCCTGCCGTTCAAGCGCAATGGTGGTTACTTTATGAAGCAAATCTTTTATAAGGGAAAATTCATGCATGGGTGTTTATCCATAATTGTTGCAAAAACAGGCAATATCCTTTTGTATTTGCTCCAAAACATCCTGCGCCGCCTTTGTGACCTCTCCGGTAAGCCCATCTCCCGGCTCAAAGCATTTTCCTTCGATGCCGTAAATGATGAAACGTGGCGGCAATTGATTAAGGGTGCGTGAGAGTTCTACCGCCTCTGCTACGCCAAAGGCGTGCGAGGAGTAGTGGAAGTACGTCGCCGGGATGGGCCGTACGTGCGCATCGAGCCGGTGGATGGTTCCCGGCAATGCGCCGGAATGAACCGCATCAATAAGGATAACCGTATCGGCGCCTTCCCAGCATTCCATGAGCGCCGTGCCGTCCCCGCCTTTTTCGATGATGTTGACGCAATCAGTTGCTTTCCCCTTTAGGCCTTTAGCAACGATGCGTCCCACGGCGTCATCGCCGCGATATACATTGCCAACGCCGATTACGAGGATAGGTGGCTTCTTTTGCGTTGGTTGATTGGCAGACATTTCTATCAACTTCCTATTCCCGTTCAACGTGCAGCTTTAAAAAATGGGTGGCGCAGGAGATGCAGGGGTCGTAATTGCGTATTGCCTGTTCGCAGGATAAGACCAGCTTTTCTTCCGGGATATCCAGATATTTAGGGATAAAGTTCAGGAGGTCGTTTTCAATGGTCTTTTGGTTTTGCGATGTGGGCGGAACGATTTTGGCGCTGAGGATGCTGCCGTTGCCGTCAAGCTGATAACGATGGTAAAGGATGCCGCGCGGCGCTTCCGTGCAGCCATAACCGGTGGACGCACGCGGTTGAACCGGCGCTGAGGGCGCCTCCGGCCTTTCATACTGATCGATAATTCGCAACGCCTCGTCACAGGCATAGAGGGTTTCCACACTCCGAACGATAATGCTTTTAAAGGGGTTGCGGCAAACGGCTGAAAGTCCTGCCGCCTGCGCGGCTTCTTGCGCAAGCGCGGGAAGCTTGTCAAAGTTCAGGTTGTATCTGGCCAACGGGCCGACAAAATAGGCGCTACCTTCTTTTGTTTTGGAGTGGAGCGCATTTGAATGAGGCACGTGTTCTTCCGTGAAGTGGTTTTCGTACTCGCAAAGAGGAATATCCAGCCCCCTGTTGGAGACAAGCCGCCCTTCGTTGAAGGCGTACTCATCGGGATGGCGCAACGCGACGAATTCATAGTCCTGCTCAAAATCGGGAAAGGTCAGGGTGGACGTCCATCGGATGGTTTCCAGCGCCGCGTCCCGCGCCCATTTGAGCTTCTCCGCCAGGGGCGCAAACTCCTGCTTCGTTGGCGTCTTGTAGAATCCTCCGACACGGACGTTGATGGGGTGGATTTCCCGCCCGCCGAGTAAGGTAACAATCTCGTTCCCCGCCTTTTTCAACTGTAAGCCGCGCTTGACAATCGGGGCGTGGTCTTTCGCCATTTGAATCGCGTCCGGATATCCCAGGAAGTCGGGCGCGTGCAGCATGTATACGTGAAGGGCGTGGCTTTCAATCCACTCCCCGCAGTAAATGAGCCTGCGCAAGGCGCGCACCTGGCTGCTCACCGTGACGCCGAGCGCGTCTTCCATTGCGTGTACCGCGCTCATCTGGTAGGCAATCGGGCATATTCCACAGATGCGGGCGGTGATGTCAGGCGCCTCTGAAAAGGCGCGTCCACGCAGAAACGCCTCAAAAAAACGCGGCGGTTCAAAGATTTTCAGTTTGACGTCAACAACCTTGTTGTCTTTAATTTTTACCGAGAGCGAGCCTTCGCCTTCAACCCGTGAGAGGCAAGCCACTTTAATCGTCTTATTTTTCATGTAGCTCGCTCTCCTTGCGAAATGGTTCTGAATATGCATAAAAGCTGCGAAATGCCAGCACGATGCCTTCTTCCTTCACGCCCAGGCGGTTAAACCACGCGCTTAAAGATGCCGTATTAGGCGTTTCCATCGGGCCGTAGCATCCATAGCATCCGCGATTGTACGATGGGCAAATTGCCCCACACCCCGTATGGGTAACCGGCCCAAGGCACGGTATGCCCTGTGCCACCATGACGCAGACAGTTCCTCTCTGTTTACAATCGATGCAGACGCTGTGCGGCGGCACGTTCGGCTTGCGCCCGTGCAGATACGCGCTGATGACCTCAAGGAGTTGCAGCTTATTGATCGGACACCCTTGCAATTCATAATCAACCGGGACGTGGCTTGCAATGGAGGTTGATTTGTCCAGTGTTTCTATGTATTGCGGTGAGGCGTATACCAGTGACACAAATTCTTTGACGTCTTTAAAATTTCGCAATGCCTGAATGCCACCGGACGTGGCGCACGCGCCGATGGTGATGAGCATCTTCGATACCTTGCGAATCTTCCGGATGCGTTCTGCGTCGTGCTTGGTTGTAATGGAACCTTCAACGAGGGAGATTTCGTATGGTCCCTTCACTGACGCACGGGACGCCTCGGAGAAGTACGCAATGGCAACCTTGTCCGTTACGGCCAGGAGTTCGTCTTCGCAGTCCAGGAGGCTCAACTGGCATCCGTCGCAGGACGCGAACTTCCAGACGGCTAGTTTGGGTTTTTGTTTTGCAGGCATGTTATAGCTCCCTTTTTCCAAAGAAGTCCTTGATGCGGTCGTAGCGGAATATGGGGCCGTCCTTGCACATAAAAAGAGGGCCGCACTGGCAGTGTCCGCACAGGCCGATACCGCACTTCATGTTGCGTTCCATGGAAATAAAGATGGATGTATCGCCCATGCCGTATTTTTGAAGTTCCGTGATGGTGAAGCGCATCATCACCTCCGGACCGCAAATCATTGCAATCGTACGCGAGGGATCAGGCGGTGTTTGTTGTATGAGGGTGGTAACAACGCCTACGTTGCCGTTCCAGTCTTCGGAGGCCTTATCTACCGTGACCTTCACGTCGATATTAAAGCGTTTGATCCATCTCTCCAGTTCCCGTCTATAGAGAATATCCTTCGGCGTTTTGACGCCATAGAGCAGGGTAATCTTCCCATATTTCTTGCGTTTTGAGAAGAGTTGGTACAATACCGGGCGGAGCGGCGCCAACCCGATTCCGCCGGAGATAATTAACACGTCTTTCCCGGCGGCTTCCTCTACCGGCCAACTCGTCCCGTAAGGGCCGCGTATGCCCAGGACGTCACCCCGTTTCAGCTTTGCCAATGCATTTGTCACGGTTCCTACGGCGCGAACGGTATGCTTTAGTGTGTCTGCCGCGCCAGGGTCGCCGCTGAGAGAAACGGGGATTTCTCCCACGCCAAACACGTAGAGCATATTGAACTGCCCGGTGGCAAACGGGAATTCCTTCGGGACGTTTACAGGTTCAAGCTCAAGGGTGAAGGTGTCGTACGTTTCTTTCTGTACCCGTCGAATGACAAATGGGTTTGGTATCATTGGGTCTTGGACGTTCATAATTCGTTATAGTTTAGCCACAGGGGTGGGTTATCCCGTTACAAATCAACGGCTTTTGCCTGAGAGGTTTTGCAAAATGTTGTCCCCAGGTTTCGCCGCATAGCGGTTCTTCCGTAATGTCCGGGTTCTTGCAGCCGCACACGTAGGCGCGGATGCCGCAGTCAGCCGCCAACGATGAGATTTGTTCGTAAGCCGGCTTCCGGTAGTGTGTGCCGAGGGCGATGATCCGGGATTTCTCTGCCAGTAAATTAAGCGGTTTGCCGTCCTGATAGCGCTTCAATATTTCTTGCAAAAGGGGGGTATTCCCAAGGTCTTTACAAAGATGCCGCTTTATCTGAGGCCTTAGGAACAAATAATTGACGCCGGCGGAGTTTACGCCATAAGGCTGAAGCGCCTTGAATAAGGCTTGTAGATTGGTTGCCGTATCCGTTACGCCGGGGATCAAAGGGTCCAGTTTTATTTCCGGCAGAATGCCCGTTTCGCACAGTTGTTTTATATTTTGGATGCGTTCCTGCGGGGTTGCGGCAAAGGGTTCCAGTTTTTTTTGAATGTTCCGGTTTAACGTCGTTATGCCGATTTGCACGTGAACCAATTGCTTGTGTTGACGGAACAGCGGCAAAAACTGTGGAGGAATACGCCCTTTTGTGAGCAGGTTAACGCCGACACCACGCTCAAGCAGGATGCTCATGAGTTCGTAGGTGACCTTAAGCGCCTGGGGGATGGGCTGCATGACGTCGCAAATCGGGCTAAAAAACACATAGGCCGGCAGCGTTCGGCGGCGTGACAACTCACTCCTTAACTTTCCCGGCATATTCCCGTAAACCAGCACCCTGCCGTCTCCCGGATATATCGAATACCCCCGTGCGTAACAATAAGCGCATCGGTGGACACAGCCAAGCGTTGGATTAATGGATGCAACCTGACTGAGACATTTCAGGGTGGATCGGGTAAGGACGCTTCCTTTTCGTTCGATAATGCCAATTTGCATTTTATTTGATTTTCTTTTGGAATTTTAGAAGATGTGATGAAAAGCCGGGTTAAGCAACGATTTTTTCACGTTCACACGCAGGGACACGGCGCGCCGTGTCCCTACTTTGAAATTCCTATGCATGAAATATAAAACTCCGATGGAGTTTCCCATGGTTCATTTATCTTTGTTCTATAAATATTTTGCTCCGCTGGAGCAGGTGTTGTTGCAAAATCAAGATTAATGAACGGTATTCTGAGAAAGCATAGGCATTTACTGCACTCTGAAAAAATACTGGCATTCACCGCTGGCCGATCAAAATCACAAATCCCATAGGGATTTAATATTTGTAGCAGTAGTCTTCAGTTCCTCAGAAAAACTCCGTAGGAGTTTGATATAGTTGCTTTTTATATAGAGCGAAGAGGCTCTTCGCTCTATACCCGTACGTTTGATATTCCTATACGTCGAGTTAGGCGCTGATAAATCTGCGCCGACCATTTTCCCATAGGTTTGCAGGCACGGTTTTAACCGTGCCTGGCTTAAAACCCGCATAAATAAAGTGAAATTCCTATACAATTCAATTAAATTAAGGCCGTTCTTTCCGTTGAAATGTTTTACATAATGTGGACAAGTTTATTGCCTTTAACCACCTCGCCAATGACGACTCCGGGTTCTCCTGCCGTTTTCAGGTCACGAAGCACCGTCTTTGCATCCTGCCTGGCCACAATAAGCGCCATGCCGATCCCCATGTTGAAAACATGGAACATTTCTGTATCTTCGACGCCGCCGATATCCTGGATAATGTTGAATATCCGGGGAATTTCCCATAATCCCCTCTGCAATTGAACGGCGCAACCGTCGGGCAGGATACGGGGGATATTATCATAAAGCCCGCCGCCGGTAATGTGCGCCATACCTTTGATTATGTTTTTTGATTTATGTTTCTGTAAGACCTTTAAAATGGGTTTCACGTAAATCTTGGTGGGCGTAAGCAGCGCTTCCCCCAGGGTGGCGTCCAGACGGTATTGCGTGAGTTTCCTGGTTACCTTCATCTTTGCCTTATCAAAGAAGACCTTTCGCACCAGGGAAAATCCGTTGCTGTGAATGCCGCTTGAACTGAGTCCGATAACAACGTCCCCCGGCTTT
Organism: uncultured candidatus Brocadiaceae bacterium; assembly: GCA_964372185.1. GTDB lineage: Bacteria > Planctomycetota > Brocadiia > Brocadiales > Brocadiaceae > JACVXV01. The sequence goes on along the minus strand of CAYJPZ010000127.1, from coordinate 5,691 downwards.
ATTGCGCTTCCGTTGATAATCTTGTTTTTCTCTACAACGCCAACGACAAAACCGGCGATATCATATTCCCCCTTCTGATAAAACCCCGGCATTTCAGGCGTTTCCCCGCCGATAAGGGCGCACCCCGCCTGACGGCATCCCGCGACGATGCCATCAAGCACCCCATGCAGGACCTTCGGCATAATCTTGCTGCTTGCCAGGTAGTCCAGGAGGAACAACGGCTCTGCCCCCAGTACGACGATGTCGTTGACGCACATGGCGACAAGGTCGATGCCGATGGTGTCGTGCCTTCCCGTCATAAACGCAACCTTTAGTTTTGTGCCTACGCCGTCCGTGGATGAAACAAGCACGGGTTGGCGGTATTTTTTTAGTCGTGAATGTAAGGCAAACAACCCCCCAAATCCATCGGGATTCTCAATAACCCGCGGCCCGAAGGTGGTTTGCATTTTACTATAAATGTCGTCAGTAAACTGACCTTTTACGTTAACATCAACACCCGCGTCTTTGTAAGAAAGTCCTTTTGTTTTTTTTGTCATAGATTATCCGTGATATATTAAAGTTTTTAGTTTCGAGTTTGCGATTGCCAAATTCCTATACAATCAAGTTGCTCCCTGTCCCTTTATTCTCTTTCCACGTGGGCGTTATTTTGTCCGCCCTGCCTTTACAAAAACCCAGCCCCATGCCATATACATAGGCAAACTCCCGCACTAAGGGCAGGATGGCAAGCAATGATAAGGTCTTTAGGGTTATACGCTCTTTGTTTTTTACCAGAACGATTAAACCCAGCGGGACGTACAGCGCCGTCAATGAACTCAATAAGAGGCAAAAGGCTATGGCAGGCGCCAGGCAGGCGTCCCGGCCATAAGGAACCGTTGACAGAAAGAGCAGGAAACTGATAATGATCGCTGCAAAGGTCAAAGGGCGCAGCCATAGTTTTATCTTGAGGGGCGTCTGCTCACGGAATTTCAGTCCCATAGCATATCCCCAGTAAAACTTTCTTTTCCAGATGCCCTGCCAGTTGTCCGGGTAATGGGTGCTTACGACGTTGGATGGGTCGTAGGCTACTTTGCCCAAGGTCTTCGCCTTCCAGCCTAAATCGGAATCCTCGCTCCACCATGAATTTTCATCGAATCCGCCCAGGCCTAAGATTACTTCCTTTCGAATGGCAGAATTTACACCGGAGAGTTTGTTGGGAATAATACATTTTTTAAATAACCCATTCAATATTTGATCCAAAATGCTCGTTGCAAACACCAGCGGGTTGTGCTTGTTATAGGCCGTATAGGCGCCTCCCACGGCAACGACGTCCTGTTGTTCAAACTGCCGCTCAAACCTTTTTAGCCACCCGGCGGGGACTATGGTGTCTGCGTCAGTCGTTATGATAACATCACCGCCGGCCCTTTGCAACCCTGAGTTTAAGGCGGCTGCCCTTCCACCATTCTTTTCTCTTCTCACTAAAATTACCCCCCTCCCGAAAAATCCTTGAACGACACGGGCTGTGCCGTCGGTTGAGGCGTCGTCGATGACAATGATTTCCTTATCAGGGTGTTCGATTGCAACAAGGGAATCAAGGCTGGAAGCGATAGACACTTCTTCGTTATATGCAGGCACGAGGATGGAGAATTTCATGGTTAAAAGAGTTTTCTGAGCATGGCCTTCAGGGATGCAGGGGAACCCATGCGCCGTAGGTTTTTCAGGATAAAACGCGGGGTGAGAAAAAACGCGAAATTGGCACGCCGCACGGCCTTCTCCAGGCTGGCTTTGTCCAGGTGCGGATACGCAATATTGGCCTCCTTTGCCACGTTGACAGGTTTATAATCGCCATAAACGAACAGCTTGTTTTCTTTGGCAATCGAGTAAAACTCCGTTCCGGGGAAGGGATTGGCGATGTTGTACATTACCTGGTCTACCTTGAGTCGCTTTACCTCAGACATGGTTTTTCTGATCGTGTCCATTGTCTCCAGCGGCGACGCCCCGAACATGACGTTGATCTTGGCCGATATGCCGTATTTCCTGATGAGCTTTATGGCATCTTCATGCTTTTTTACCTCAATATCTTTTTTTATGCTGTCGAGTATTGCTTGATTGAACGACTCAACGCCGAGGTCGATAAATTTACAGTTGGATGCGGCCATGGCCTTTACAATCGGCTCATTCAGGTGGTCTGATCTTGCGGCGCAGCCCCAAATAATGCCCAGGTCTTTTATTCCCTCGCAAATCCGAACCGTTCGCTCTTCTCCCCATACAAATTGGTCGTCCTGAACGTTTACCGCCTTATAGCCCTGGTGTTTCAATAATTGAAATTCCTCGATAATGTTTTCGGGAGACCGCTTTCTAACGGGGGGTTTCTTGTTCTGGTAATGTTTGTACTCAAGTTCCCTTGAAAAGCTTAACGACGACGGCACGCAATAAATACACTGATAGGAACAACCTCTTGAGGTGCAGACGGCCGTGAAGGGACGTTTCCCCAGTTTTGGGTTGTAGTAGGCGTTTCTTTCTTCCAGGAGGTGCCTGGCCGGAAATGGTAGTATATCGAGGTTTTCTATCGGTTCCCGGTTGGCGTTATGGGTGATTTTGCCGTGGTCAATCAAAGAGACGCTCTTGACGTCATTTACGGGCAATCGGGCTTCTAACGTCTTTATCAATTCAAGCAGGGTGTATTCGGGTTCTCCCCTAACGACATAGGTATTTTCATCGACCAAAAACGCCTCCGGTTTATCTGCTGGTGCAGGGCCAAAAAAGACAACGGGAACGTTTCCCCTTGTCTCACGAATATCGTAGAGTGCATGAATATCGGTCTTTTGCGAGAGATTGACGGAATAAAAGCCGTAGACGTCGCTTAGGTCTTCTCTGAGAAATGCGATAAAGCGCGCGCGGTTCCACTTTTTGATGGTGGTTTCTTTGTAAACGGCTTCATATCCCTCTTTTTCCAGAACGGCTGCCGCGCCGAGGATAAATATGTTTGGCACATAATAGAGCAGATAAGCGCAACCGGACACACGCTCAGGAATCTGCCCATCGACAGGGGGAGGGACTAGAAAGGTGATTTTCATTTTTTGTTTGGTAATTTAAAATATTTATTTGTGATTTGTTTTTGCCAATGAATAAATTTAGACACGAATTTCACGAAAAGACAAGAAAAGAATAGACACGAATCTCACGAATTTACACGAATAGGACGGACAAACAGGGTTTGTACCTTCCACCCAATATTCCGCATAAACAAAATGAAAAATTCCTATACAATTTACATAATACCTGACAGATAAGCATCTACAAAATCTGTGTAATCTGTGAAATCTGTGGTTTCTCACTTTTTTTATCAAGCAGCGGCTACATCTCGCCAGGGTTCAAATGTCTCAACCGTAATGCGTCGCAATTGCCGCATACCTCATCCTGGTGCGCGCGGAAGTATTGCATGTTTTCACTTTGCCAGACGTCTTTTACGTCTTGTTTTAACAGGTTGCCCACCTCGTATCGGGGCAGGTCGCAGCAAGGGGTGGCCTTGCCGGCAATGTTAACGTATAAATAATCATAGGGCTTGGGACAGTATCTGTCAAACCGGTACATCGCGGGACGCAGGCGCTTATAAAGGAATCGAAGCGGTCTGCTGTCAAAGGCGGTGTAATTATTGTCCACCTGTAAGCCGAACTTACGTGCTATTCTCTCAGATTCCTTATAAATATTCAATTCTTCTTCCAACGTGGGTCTCACAAAGTTCTTTCTACCCAGGGGTATGTTTAAGCGGACCAGGTATACGCGGTCCGCCCCGGCCTCCGCGGCATATCGAATAGTATCCAGACATTGCTTTATATCGTGCATGGTTATTTGTATGGTAACCATTGGCTTTTTTTGAGGAAATCTTTGGCGAAGAAGTGCTTCAATATTCTTCCTCACGATTTCGTTCGATGGATGGCCTTCGCCGGTGTTGTCTTGAGCCTCTATGCTGTCCAGGGAGATGGTTAGTTTGTCGAGCGGCATTTCGATAAATCTGTTGATAAAGGGGGCAAGCAACAAGCCGTTCGTGGTAACGCCGACCGTGTGTCCCTTGCTTTTTGTATATGCAATCATGCCCACAAGCGATGGATGGAGTAGCGGCTCTCCCCAGCCGGTGAGGGTAACATGGTAGCGATACGCGCGCCTCTTACCGGCGCTTTGGGTGATCCTGTCAATAATGAGCCTGAAGAGATCGGGTGAGATATCACTTTCCGGCAGTTGGAAGGATTCCCGCGGGCACATACCGCACGTATAGTTACAGCGATTGGTAATCTCGATCTGGATACGTTCGGGTTGTTGAGGGATGATGTAAAAGGTTCTGCCGAGGATACCCTTCGTGAGATATAATAATTTGGCAAGCATGATGTTTTCGTTTCAATACTTAATAGAGGACGGTAGGGGAAAAGGAAGGGCATCCGGGAGAATAGACATAAAATGTTTGTATTCAGCCATCAGACAATAGATCACCCATACTATTACTGACGGCTGAATACTTTAAGGAAGAACTATGGCGGTTGCTTACAAATGTCTCATAAGATGTGAAGAGGGTGATTTGCAAATGACGGTAAAATGGCTGTGCAGGTTGACTAGCCATTATCAAATTCGCCATCCTCGTCGTCTAATGCCCTCTCAATTTCAGATTCAATTTCCCTTCTTGGATCCAGTACCAGTTTTTTATATCTTTCCTTGATAAGCACCAATCGCTCTATTTTTTTCCGTTGACTATCTGTGGCATAATGTACGTCCAAAATCACAACATCTACCTCCTTACCATTCTTCATAGATATTCATTAAAACAAAAAGTGAAATATGCTGCAAGTTTGTGGATTATATATTCAACTCGTTTAATGTCAAGTTAAATTATTGCGTTTATTTTAACATTCACCATACCGTGGAAAAGCGGGTAGATTTTCTCCCGCTGTGCTTACTGGCATGTGTGAATCGGCTGTCCGATTGTTTCTCTGATATGCTTAAGAAAGATTTTGTTTTGGGAGAAACCATCATCCCGCGGGTTTATGATATAAACCGGGGTATAACAACCGATCTGATGCAGTCTTTCACGGGCTTCTGTTACGTCACTTTCGCTGTCATCTGCATGTTTATTAATGACAACCAGGTCGATTTTGGGAAGTATCTGGACGGTTGACCGTTTGATTTTTCTTTCCCTTGGGGTAACGACAAGGATACTGAGGTCGGCGTCGTGCGCGTGGAGAAAACTATTGCCCTCTACAATAATCGAGTCGGTTTTGCCAAAACAAGAGAGCGCCTCTTCAATCCCCGCTTTCAGGTGTTCCGAATGCGCTTGAAGCCAAACGACCTTTCTTGCCCCGGAGTTTTTAAACAAAGCGGTATCCTTGCCGGTTTGGTTGATTTGAAGGGGATCAATGGTAACGGTGTAGGGACGTTTCATGGTTTCGCATACGTCGCATTCTGAATGACGGGGGCAGTTGCCCTCATGCCGTGTCGTAATTTTTAAGGCAGAAAAGCTCCATAAATATTTTAAAAGGAACTGAGCAACGGTTGTTTTTCCCACCCCGCTGGCCGTTCCCGTGATAGATATGATTTGCATGATTATCGTGTTGCTCCGTTGGTTCTTTTTGACAATACAATTAAATCGAAAACGCACTTATAAAAACAACCCCCGAGGGGTGAAATATTAATAGCTAACCCGCCAAATACGATAAAGCTCCAGAG
>CAYJPZ010000126.1:0-11753 GCA_964372185.1 uncultured candidatus Brocadiaceae bacterium | reverse complement strand
GTACGGTCTTTACGCAACGGCAAAAGAGTTGGATACGGTTCGAGCTAATAATCAAGAAATGTTGGGCAGGCTATTAAGGGAATATGCTGAAGAGGTGGATAGAATCGAGAGATCAAGGCGTTTCTGTGAACGGATTGCCCACGCCAAAGGAATGCAGACGCAGGGATTTGAGGGGACATTGGAAATAGGGTGTTTTCCTAATGTCCCGTAGGGACAAAATATCGGTAGAAATTAAGGGACAACAAACATTAGTGCCGTAGGCATGATATAGTATAAATTCAATGAATCTATTAATATATCGTTCCTACGGAACTAACACCATTTTTCCGGCAATTTTCTACCAATATTTCGTTCCTAACGGAACTAGCGCTTAATGGTAATAACAGGTAACTTTAAAAATTAATCTTCCGAGCAAACCATGAAGCTGAGCGAGCTTTGTCAGTGCTTAACCGGATGCAAAATTTACGATTATGTTGAAAGAGAAGTGGCCGGAATAACCCATGACTCCCGTAAGGTAAAAAAGGGTTACCTGTTCGTTGCCATACAGGGGTACAAGGTGGATGGACACGATTATATTACGGACGCGATGGTAAATGGGGCCGTTGCCGTCGTTGTAGAGAAAAAGTGTGAGTTTATTCCCCAGGTGCCGCAAATTATCGTCCCTGATGCACGCCGCGTCCTGGCGTGTATGAGCAGCCTTTATTACGATAATCCTTCTTCGAAAATGACGATAACCGGCATTACCGGAACAAACGGTAAGACTACCACTTCTTATTTTACCAAAGCAATCATTGAGACGTCAGGCAACGAGGCTGGGCTGATTGGCACGATTCAATACCAAATCGGGAAGAGGATTATTCCAGCGCGGGAGACGACCCCGGAATCCGTTGAGATACAGGGATATCTTTCTGAAATGCTTAAATCGGGCATAAAATATGCCGTAATCGAGGCGTCTTCCCATGCCCTTTCCCAGCGCAGGTTGGATGCGATCCGGTTCCGTTCCGCGATTTTTACGAATCTCTCGGCGGAGCATCTTGATTACCATGAAGACGTAAAAAGTTACCGGGCGGAAAAGGTGAAACTGGTGAAAGAACTGGACACGGACGCCTTTACCATACTGAACGCCGATCATAATGCGAGCAAGCATTTCGCAGGGAGCACGAAGTCGCAGATTATATGGTACGGTGTTAAAAAAAAGACGGTGGACGTCACGGCGGAGTCGATAGATACCGGCGGAGAAACAACGAGGTTTTTGCTTCATTCACCCTGGGGAAAGGCAAGCATTCAGTTAAAATTGATTGGTATGCATAACGTTTACAACGCGCTGGCGGCATCCGCTAACGCGCTTGCATTGGGTTTCAAAATCGACGTCGTACAAAGAGGGATTGAGTCGTTAAACAAGGTACCTGGCCGGCTGGAGCGGGTTGATTGCGGGCAGGATTTCCTTGTCTACGTTGATTTTGCGCACACTCACCACGCCCTCCAGGCGGTATTGAGCGCCATTTCCGCCGCTGCCAAAGGTCGCATTATCCTGGTGTTCGGATGCGGAGGAAACAGGGATAAAAAAAAGAGGCCGAAAATGGGGCACATCGCGGAAAAATACGCGGATGTTTTTTGGATAACGAATGATAATCCACGCTCTGAAGATCCTTATGAGATTATCCATGAAATTCAAGCAGGGATAAAGAATGGGGCTCGTTTTCGCGTCCAGCCTGACAGAAAACGGGCCATTGAAGAGGCTCTTTTAGAGGCTAAAAGCGGTGACGTGGTGATTATTGCAGGAAAAGGACACGAGCAATATCAAATAGCAAAAGATACCGTAACTCCTTTTGATGATCGGGCGGTTGTGAGACAGATTTTGGAAGAAAATTTGGTATCACGTTTTTGAGACCAGAGGAATAAGATGGAATTTCTTGCGTGTGAAGAAGTGGTAAGTGCGGTACATGGTCAAATAACAACAGATACGGATAAAGCGTTAAAAATAAGCGGCGTTTCCCGCGACAGCAAATCTGTCAAGCCGGGAGATTTGTTTTTTGCGATCAAAGGTGAAAGGCATGATGGCCACGATTTCATTGAACAGGCAATGAGTGCCGGTGCGGTTGGAGCGGTTGTTTTCCGTGATATCGCATGTAACGCCGGGCGGAAGAACTTTGCGGTAATTCGTGTGAATGATACCGTAACGGCATTAGGTGATCTGGCAAAATACTATCGCCGGAAGTTGAATGCAAAGATTGTTGGCATTACGGGTAGCAACGGCAAGACAACCACGAAGGAGATGGTTTCCCACCTGCTCTCCTGTTTTGGACCGACTGCGAGGTCGCAAAAGAGCTATAACAACTTCATTGGCGTTCCCCTCTCCATCTTTGAGATTGAAAACAGGCATCAATATGGGGTGTTGGAATTGGGTACGAATGCCCCCGGGGAAATCCGCCGTTTGTCTGAAATAAGCAACCCGCACGTTGCAGTAATTGTTACAGTCACCAAAACACACCTGGAAGGTCTTGGCAGTATTGAAGGTGTTGCGCGGGCAAAGGGCGAGATACTGGAAGGCCTGTGCAGGAGTGGTATGTTTGTGTATAACTTCGACAATCCGTGGTGCATGAAACTTGCCAGGGAATTTAAGGGGAAGTCCATCGGTTTTGGGTTTAACCCTTGTGCGCAGATAAAGTGCACTGACGTGAAAAGGAATGATGACGGGTATGTCATCGTTATTAACGGATACCTGGAGGTACGGCTTCCCGTTTCGGGACATCACAATATAAACAACTGCCTGGCGGCCTTTGCAGTGTGTTATGCACTGGGACATGACATCAGCGCCGTAAAGGACGCGATGGCATCCTTTAAACTCCCTCCCATGCGAATGGAGCAGCAGCAAATCGGCAAGATTACCGTTATCAATGACGCCTACAATGCAAACCCGGAATCCGTCCGTGCAGCCTTGCGGTATTTCAACGAATTACCGGTGGCAGGGAAAAAGGTTTTTGTCTGCGGTGATATGTTGGAATTAGGGAACGAGTCTCCTCAATTACACAGAGAAATCGGGGAACTGGTGGCACGTCTTCACATTGACGTATTGTGGACCGTTGGAGACCGTGCAGGTGAGATTGCAAAAGGGGCTAGGATGGCGGGTATGTCGGAAGAACGTGTTGTTAATTTCCATAACGTTGCCGATATTTCAGTATCTGAAGCAAGCAGGATCAGGGAAAACGACACGGTATTAATCAAGGGTTCAAGGGGCATGCAGATGGAAAATATTATTGAAAAGTTCAAGGAGTGTTTCTTGAAGCGAGAGGCGATACGGAATTGATATTACCAGTGTCTGATGACAAGATTAGCGCGTCGTGGCAGGACAGAAGCTGGTAACCACTTACTAAAGAACATGAACGAATCGTGAAGAATGCCAGGTTGCGTGTCGTCAGGGCTAAAGCCCGGGTTTGGTGTGTGTCTGGTTCCCCAGCCTCAAGGCTGGGGTTAATGAACGGCGGTTCGTGTGTGGCTGCCGGAGCGCTTTTGTTATTAACCCCAGCCTTTAGGCTGGGGTTCGTGATGACCACTGAAATGGGCTTTAGCCCTGACGATAATGGGAGGAAGGCATGGCATTCGTTAAAATTATGATACATGCAGTCTGGGGCACAAAAAACAGAGAGCCTTATCTGGTTAAAGATATCAGGTCGTTAGTCGTAAGCCATATCAAAGAGAATGCAAGAAGCAAAGACATCTTTATTGATACCTTGGATGGTTATACGGAGCACTTACATTGCCTGATGGGATTAAATGCAGACATGAGTATTTCAAAGGCAATGCATTTGATAAAAGGTGAATCGGCATTCTGGATCAATAAGCAAAAAATCATAGGAGGTAAGTTTGAATGGGCAGATGAATATTTCGCAGTTTCTGTGAGTGAATCTGTGCTTGACAAGGTGAGGACATACATCAACACCCAAGATGAACATCACCAGAAGGTTTCGTTTGCTCAGGAATATGAAAAATTCATCAAGAAATACAATCTTGACAATCGTTGCAACAAATAATTTTATACGTTGGTCGGCTTTCATGTTTATCTGTCTGCTTGCATACAGGAAGGCAAGGCTAAAGCCTTGCCCTATGGGGGGTACCTTGTTATACCAGTGGTTTCTTTCAATAAGTTCACCGGAGAAGTTTCATCCCGTGCTGTTTCGAATGGGGTTGTCGGCGCTTACGGCTTTTTTGTTCAGCGTTGTTTTTGGCAAGTGGTTTATCAGGAAACTCGCGGCCTGGAGGGCCGGTGAGGACACGACGAAAACTGATTCCGAGGAGCTGAAGCGTATGCACTCCGGCAAAAACAACACACCCACCATGGGCGGCGGAATATTCATTGCTGCTCTCCTGGTTTCAACGCTGATGTGGTGTCAGATGTTCAACGTATACGTTCTGTTATTGCTATTTACGGTGGTCTGGTTTGCAGCACTTGGTTTTATGGACGACTACATCAAACTTACGAAAAAAAATGCGCATGGCCTTACCGAACGGTCAAAGTTTGTAGCTCAGTTGGCCTTTGGTTTTATTGTGGGGTTAGTGTTGTACCTTTACCTGTACAAACAGCCCGGTGGAACGCAGGTGATAATTCCCTTCCTGAAGGACTATAGATTCGACGTGGGGATTGGCTATGTTCCAATGGTTATGTTTTGCATCGTGGTCATGACAAATGCGGTAAACCTTACCGATGGGCTGGATGGCCTGGCGGTTGGGTGTAGCGTCATTATGGGCATATTTTTCGCGGTAGCCGCGTACATTTCGGGATGCAGCGATTTGAGCAGGCACGTAAACGTTCCTTACGTTGCCGGGTGTTGGGAACTCAGTGTCTTTTGTGCGGCGCTGATAGGCGGATGCCTGGGTTTCTTCTGGTACAATTGTTTTCCCGCGCAGGTCTTTATGGGTGACATGGGTTCCTTGACGCTGGGCGGGGTGCTGGGGCTATCCGGCGTGATAATCAGACAAGAGGCGTTGATGGTTCTGGTGGGGGGGGTATTCATTGCGGAGTTAGGCTCATCCTTCTTGCAGAGATACTATTATAAAATGACGAAAAAACGTATCTTTCGCTGCGCGCCGTTGCACCACCATTTTCAATTTAAAGGATGGCAGGAAACAAAGATTGTCCAACGATTCTGGATCGTCGCGGCCATTCTGAGTCTGTGTGGTTTCGCTTTATTGTGAATGAGAGGTTTCTCGTGAAATCATGGCACGTTGTTATCTACGTCGTTGTTGCCCTGTTGGGTTTTAGCCTGGTTACCGTGTATAGCGTTGATATATCCACATTTAACCCGAACAACAGCGGCTATCGTTTTACAAAACACCTCTTGTGGATATTGACCGGCGTCGTGATGCTGGCGGCAATGGCAAACGTGGATTATCACTATTTGAAAAAATGCGCCATACCGATCCTTGTTGTGGTGGTTGCGCTCCTCGTGCTGGTACTCATTCCCGGAATAGGGGCAAGGATTAATGGCGCGCGCAGGTGGCTGCGTTTTTCTCAATCGGTGAGTATCCAACCCTCGGAATTTGCAAAATTGGCAGTTATCATATTTCTTGCCGCATATATTGAAAAATACCACAGCCGCATGTTCACCATTTTATATGGGTTTGTTATCCCCCTTGCTATTGTGATGTTAGTGGTTGTCCCTGTGGCACTAGAGCCGGATTTCGGGACAGCGGCATTCATTGTGATGGTATCGTTGACGATGCTTATCGTGGGTGGCGCAAGGATTCGTTACGTTTTTTTTGCAGCCCTTGCAGTAACACCGGTGGTCTACAAAGTATTGTTTAATGCAAATTCCTATAAGTTTGCCAGGATAATGGACTTTATAAACTCTCTTAAAGACCCTACGCAGGCGCATTATCAAATTAAGCAATCACTGATTGCCATTGGTTCGGGTGGTTTGACAGGCCTAGGGCTTGGCAGCAGCAAACAAAAACTCCATTTTTTGCCTGAAAGCAGCAGTGATTTTGTATTTACTATCATCAGTGAAGAATTTGGTTTTATTGGAGTAGTTGTCATTGTTAGCCTGTTTTTGCTCTTAGTGTGGCAGGGATTAAAGATTATACATACGACAAAAGACCTATTTGGTTTCTTCCTGGGGCTTGGCGTTACCTTCATGTTCGGCTTACAGGCTATTATTAACATAGCGGTCGTTTCTGGTAACGCACCGGCAAAAGGTATTCCTCTGCCGTTTGTCAGCTCAGGAGGGTCGTCGTTGTTATTTTCGATGATGGCGACTGGCATCCTGGTAAATATAGCAAGGAAAGCGGAGGTGCCGGCGCCGTTGGTTGAGTCTCGCGAAGAGTGGGATACAACGGAAGAAGCCGCAGCCAGGCGATTGCCCTCGAGGATATGGCATTCAATAACGGCACGAGTAGCCGGTTTCTCTTGGTAGGGTGGGCATTGCCCACGCTTTGGCGTGGTGTATGGACACGACGCCCGTATCCCCGTGTGTGTTCGTAAAAAGCGAAACACAACGAATTGAATATCGAATATTGAACAAGGAATATCGAATGTTGAAGTGGGTAAGAAGACCTCATAATTTGAAATTCCTTGTTCGACATTCGATATTCGGTGGCAATGCATAAATTAACGTCATGAATTTTAATGTTTTCGTAAAGGCGCATGCCATGCGTCTCTACAAAAACATCAACAACGGAAGAAATCGCTGCCAAAGGCAGCCTGTTTAATGTCTCATATCTCAGAACCGGCTTTTGAACTGTTATTGGAAGGGGAGAAGAAGATGAAAATGGTGTTTGCAGGGGGAGGTACAGGCGGGCATTTGATGGTCGGCTTGAGTACCGCAGAAGAAATTAGCTCAAGATACCACAATGCGCAGATTTACTTTTTTGGGACGGATAAAAGCTTTGAACAGCGGTGCGTGGAGCAACGGGGCTTTCTGTTTCAGCAAATCCGGTCGAAACAACTTGGCAAATCTTTAACGGATAAAATAAGATTTGCCGTGGCAATCTTAACAGGTGTTTTTGAATCCCTCATAGCGCTGAAAACAATAAAGCCTGACGTCGTAGTCGGTCTTGGGGGATATGCGTCAGCCGCCCCGATAATTGCGGCAAAACTGCTGAGTATTCCATCGGTGCTGCTAGAGCAAAACGTAATTCCCGGCAAGGCAAATAGATTCCTGGCGAAATGGGTGGACGAGGTGTATTGCCATTGGCGCGGTTCCCTGAAGTGGTTCTCCCATGCGAAGGTTGTGCGCGTAACGGGAACGCCGATCCGAAAAGAAATTGTGCAGGGTCAAAAGGCGCGTGCCGCCCAAAAATTCGGTCTGAATCCTACCAAAAAAACGATACTGATTACGGGCGGAAGCCAGGGCGCCCAGTCAATCAACGAGGTTATTATGAAATGCCTGCCGAAAATGGAGTCGTTGGCCGGAGAATTGCAAATAATACACAGCACCGGTGAATATAGCTATGAAATGGTAAAAGAGGCCTACAGTCAAACGGCAATTGGCGCGTACGTTTGCAGTTTTCTTGACGATATGGGCGCCGCCTTCAGCATGGCGGATGTGATTATATGCAGGGCGGGCGCAACCACGATAGCAGAGATTACGGCGCTTGGCATTCCTGCGATTCTCATACCTTATCCGTATGCCGCCGATAACCATCAATACTGGAATGCGATGGAATTGGTTGGTAACGGAGGCGGCTACTTAATACAACAGCTAGACCTGACGCCTGAAAAAATCCTGACACTCATAACGGAACTTTTGGACAACAAGGAAAAATACGACCGGATGAAAATGTTTAATAAGGGGCTGGGAATACCAAATGCCGCGAGGAACGTGGTTGACAATCTGTGCAGGGTGATAGACGTTAAAGGTTCTCAGTTTGCGCTGACTGTCAATTAGATGCCAAATACTTGATATGAGATGCAGAATACTCAAAATACGAGAATCCGGCATCCGGTATCGGGCATCAAGAAATCGTAACCGCCTTCAGAATTTCTTAATTCAATTAAAAACGTTTATCTGATATACTATTAACGAACAAAACAGAGGAAATAATGCCATGACTTTACCAGGAAACGTAGAACTGATGCAAACCTATTTGGCAGTGCCCAAGATACAGCTTAATTATCGGCCATTACGTGGAAACAGTGTGTACTTTATCGGTATCGGCGGTATCGGGATGAGCGCGATTGCGCGCATCCTCATCAATGAAGGCTGCATTGTGAGGGGTTCCGACGTGCAATCGTCTTCTTTGATTTCCGGCCTTGAGAAGATTGGCGCCCGTATCAACACGACACAAGACGGCAGTTTCATGACCCCGGAAACGGATATGGTGGTAATATCGGCGGCCATCTCCGAAGATAATCCCGACCTCAAAACGGCGCGCAAACTAGGCATAAAAGTGGTAAAATATTCTCAAATACTCGGCTCGATGATGAAGGAAAAGCAGGGTATTGCGATCAGCGGCACGCACGGCAAGACCACCACCAGTGCGATGGTATCAGCCATCTTAAGAAGGTCCGGTTTGGACCCCACCTTTGTGATTGGTGGAGAGGTACCTGATATCGGCGGTAACGGATATCTGGGTACGGGAAAGTTCTTCGTGGCGGAGGCGTGTGAATACGACGGGTCATTTTTAAACCTTGCTCCCACCGTGGGGGTAATCACGAATATTGAAGAAGACCACCTGGATTATTATGAAAATATCGGAAAGATAATAAATGCGTTTGGCTCTTTTGCGTCCTTGGTTTCGCCTGAAGGCCTGCTGGTGGTAAATAAACACGACAATAACGTGGCGCTAGCGGCGCAAAAGGCTCATAGTACCGTGGAAGCATACTCCCTGGACGAGCCTTCAGACTGGCGCGGCGAGTTGGTTATCGGCGGTGACGGCGTAAGAAAATTCAAGGTCTATCGGAAGAACGAATTCTTCAGCGAGATGTCGTTAAAAATACCGGGAGCGCACAACGTGTTAAATGCCCTGGCCGCTACGGCGGTATGCACCTTTATTGGGGTTGATAAGGAGTGCATAAAGAATGCGCTATCCACCTTCGGCGGGGCGAACAGGCGGTTTCAAATCATCGGCGAAAAGAATTCCATAAAGGTTATTGATGATTACGCCCACCACCCGACGGAGATATTCGTCACCTTAAAAGCCGCGCGGGAAATGTATCCGGAAAGAAGGATATGGTGTGTGTTTCAGCCGCATCAATACAGCAGGACCCGCCATTTGTTGCAAGGGTTTGCCAGGTCATTTCAGTTTGCGGATAAAGTGATTATTGCCGACATCTATGCGGCGCGTGACAGCGATTTTGATAAAACGGCAATGAACTCAAAGACGTTATGCGAATATACGCAAAGCGCAGGTGTGGACGTGCGGCATATTCCACAATTGTGCGATATTGCCAACGAACTTTTTGTAATGGCAAAACCCGGCGACGTGGTCATTACCATGGGGGCGGGCGACGTGTGGAAACTCGCCCATGATCTGGTTTCTAAATTCTAATAGAGGGGTGTGCGGTGAAGCTGAAAAACATTGCGGTACTCATGGGCGGGATATCCCCTGAACGCGAAGTTTCCTTGCGCTCAGGGAAGGCCGTTGCCCAGGCATTGAAGAACGCGGGATTTAACGTTTTTTGTATTGACGTGAAGGACGAGAAGATAGAAGAATTAGACCAAAGAGAAATTGACGTTGCGTTTATCGCACTGCACGGCTATTTCGGCGAGGATGGGGGGGTGCAACAGCTTTTGGAATCAAAGGGGATTCCCTACACCGGTTCCGGCGTTAATGCCAGTAAAATCGCTATTGACAAGCTGGCAACAAAGAAGTGCTTTGTCAATGCCGGCCTTAAAACGCCGGATTACCTCACGGTAACCGAGTTTCAAGAGTATGCGGAGATCCAACGGACCATAATAAAGTTTGGTCTGCCGGTGGTGCTGAAACCACCACAAAACGGGTCCAGCATCGGGATATCTATCATTAGGGATATCAACGACCTTAAGCAGGGTTTGGCAAGCGCATTTAAATTCGGATATGAACTGCTTATCGAAAAATACGTGAAGGGCAGGGAATTGACCATCGGGATATTGGATGATAAGGCGCTGCCAATCATTGAGATCAACCCATGTGCGGAATTTTTTAGTTACGAGGCTAAATACCAGGATAACAAGACTGAATACCTGGTGGTGGAGACGGAACAGAAAAATAGCGCACGTGCACATGAAAAGCTTGTTTGCCGCGCCGGGGCGTTGCCGCTGAACCTTTACACCAAAGCGCAAAAACTTGCCGAGGATGCCCATCGGGTACTCGGTTGTAAGGGGTTTTCACGGGTAGACATGCTGATGAATGAAGAAGGTGAATTTTACTTGTTGGAAATAAACACCATCCCCGGTTTCACCGAAAAAAGTTTGCTGCCTAAGGCGGCGCACGCGGCCGGTATATCGTTCCCATCGCTATGCAGGAAAATCGCGGAACTTGCCGTCGGAGACGTCCTCTTAAGCGCCAACAAGATGGAGCCTCAGACCGATAAAAAAATGCTTGATGCACGTATTTGACGCACGGTATCAAGTTAAGCCTGGCACGGATAAATCAGTGCCTACAATTTTTGTTATCATTGTAGGCACGGTTTTAACCGTGCCAGCCCAAAAGCAGCTTAAATAAAATGAAAATTCCTATACAATCAAGCTACAAGTATCTAACAAACCTTTGCTGTTTTTAAAACTCCGGTTTAATCCGTTTCAGTAACGAGAAAAATGCTAAACAACGCGCTCAGTTATAATCCTTTAAAAGGAATTTTATCAACGGGAATGGTAGAGCTAAAAAAGGCCCTTCGTCCCTCCGTGATTGTGTTTTTTATTGTAGCGGGCGTTGTCGGCTTTGCCGTCTTTAACGTGCCGAAGGTATGGAATGCCTTGACAGATTTAAACATCTTCAAGGTAAGCCCTCTTACCTTCGCGTTTCAGACGCCGGCATGGGTGACCGACCGTTTAAAAAACGACATTAAAAACGTAGCAGCCTTACAGGAAGACTATGGGTTATATGAAGATGGTTTAACCCGGAAAATTGCGGATGCCTATAGCAAACTCCCCGTTGTCAAAAGGGTCGATTCTATCACCCGTATATTTCCTAATACCCTTGACATAAAATTGGCGTTGCGGAAGCCTGCGGCCATTGTTCAATATGGAAGTAAGTCTTATCTTGTTGATAACGAAGGCGTTCTCTTGCCAAATGAATATTATCTTATGCCAAATCCTGATTATGACAGCCCCTACATCAGAAGCAGTAAACTGTCGAAACCGCCGCCTGTGGGTAGCACGTGGAGCGACAGAGGGATTGCAGAAGGGATTGAATTAATTGCCTTTCTCAGGCTAAATAATATCCATAACCTATTTAAGGTGTTAGTGGTGGAAGTGTCGAACGTCCGCAAGAGAGGCCGTTCGGAAAAGAGTGATATTATTCTGTGGACGGAAGCCAATACCCAGATACGATGGGGATGCTCATCCGTCATCAAGCAAACCAGTGAACTCACGAACGAAGAAAAACTCCAAAACCTACTGAGCATTGCAAAATCGGAAGGCACGGCCTTAAAACAGATGGAATATGTCGACGTCCGATGGGAAAAACCCATTGGCAAGCGGTGGGCTTCCCTGGGTGATGAAGTGGAAGAGCGCTGAAGACCCTTGCCGCCCGGAACGCATTCTATAACGGTTCCCCATTGTTTTGCCTTTTCCCTATATTTTACGTTCATTTCCTAGGTTATTTATAGTCAATCA
>CAYJPZ010000125.1:0-11968 GCA_964372185.1 uncultured candidatus Brocadiaceae bacterium | reverse complement strand
GATTAAACGGTTTTTCCGGGAAGGCGCAGAAAGTAGAAAGACCCGGAAGCCAGAAAACCTGTTTGAACACAAATTTATTAATTCTTATTTCCGAGGGGAAGGGAGAGAACGTAAATGAAACAGGTCTTTATTATGTTGATGATTATTATTTTAGCGCCTGACTTTTATTGTCAAGCCGAGTCAGTAGAGGAAGCAATAGAACCCATTCCAACGTTAGAAGGGAAAAAGGAGGCGCGTGATAGAAAACTTCTAAAACAGTCAGAAAACCAGGCTAACCAAGCCACACAAGAAAAGCTAATTATTCGCATACCCGAAAAGGAAGAAATACCAAGCCTTGTAGAAGAAACAAAACCTGCACAGGAAACCAAATCAATTGAAGCAACACAAACACAACCAAAAGAGGATGAGCAGAAGGAAAATACATCAGAAGAAACGGTTATTACACCCACAAGGACAAAGCAGGCATTAAAGAATGTTGGTAGTTCTGTATCCGTCATCACACAAAAAGACATAGAAAATAGCAAAGCGCCACTATTACTCGACGTCCTGCGCCAGGCGCCAGGACTTGAAGTCACAAGAACGCAAGGCATAGGGGGAACTACCAGTTTGTTCATAAGGGGCGCCTCTTCTGCCCAAACCCTGGTTTTTGTCGATGGCGTCCAAATGAATAGCCCTACCACGGGGGCATTTGATTTTGCGAATCTTACAACAGACAACATTGAGAGGGTTGAAATCCTGCGCGGTCCACAAAGCACATTATATGGCTCTGAGGCCATTGGCGGCGTTATCAATATTATCACCAAAAAAGGCACGGGCGATACCAAAGTCGCCCTGGGGACAGAATACGGGACGCACGATACCTTGAGAGAAAATGTCGGCGTTTCCGGTGGAAAAGAAAAATTTGATTATTCGGTGGGCGCTTCCTATCTGAAGACACACGGGATATCGGCTGCCGGCAGCGGAAGCGAAGCGGATGGTTATGAAAATTTCACCGGTTCCTCACGCCTGGGATGGAATTTTCTGAATAATGGACGGGTTGATACAACCATAAGGAGCGCGCACTCGGATTTTGAGTACGATGCATTTAAATATGGCATCGGCCCGGTAGACGACCCTGACAGACGCCAGACAACAGACGAGAACCTTTTTTCGACCAAGGTCAACAAAACCTTTTTTGATATGTGGACTCCTTCATTTCTCGTCTCAATCAACGATACAGAACTGAAAGGCTTTGATCCCACCGACGAATGGGGCGAGTTTCGCATCTCTACGCGAGTATTGAGGCTTGAGCATCAATCTGACTTTACTTTATTTGACATCGATACGGTAACCTTAGGTTATGAATATGAAGTAGCGGAAGGCGAAAATACCGGCCAATTTGATAAGACGTTTTGGAACAACTCTCTGTTCTTCCAGAATCAAATAGCATTGTTTGAATCGTTACATTGGACAGCCGGGTTACGTTACGATGATTACAGCACGTTTGGAAACAATCTTACTTACAGGACAACGGTATCATATAACATGGAGGAAATTGACACCAGATTACACGGATCATGGGGGAAGGGTTTTCGCGCGCCAAGTTTAAATGAACTCTTTTTCCCGTTCTATGGAAATCCAAACCTCCGTCCGGAAGAAAGTAAGGGCTGGGACTTTGGGGTAGAGAGAGAAATCCTCAAAAACAAACTTATCCTGGATGTTACGTATTTTGAGAATGATTTTACTAATTTGATTTCGGCTGCGATACAACGTGACGGAAGTTTTTTGGCGGAAAACGTCGCAAGGGCAGAGGCGGAGGGGATTGAAACGGCCTTAACCTATAAACCACTTACCAGGCTCTCACTGGTTGGAACTTACACCTATACCGAGACAGTGGATAGGGATAAAGATCAACAATTACCCCGTAGACCGGAAAACAGGGCAACCCTGGGGATTAACACCCAACCCCTGGATAAATTGAACGTTAATATGACCGGAATTATGGTGAGAGACAGGATAGACAGTGACGGCGGGGAAATGGACAACTATTGGACCGCCAACATGGTAACCCGATATGACATTACAAAGTCAATGACAACCTATGTCAGATTTGAAAACCTTTTTGATTATGGCTATGAGGAGGTAACAGGATTTGGCAGCCTCGGCTTCACAGCGTATGGAGGGCTTGAATTTAAGTTTTAGCGGGGCATGGCTCACGAAACTTATCCTCATGAAAATGGAAAAACATTCAACACGGCACATTGCACAGACGACACAGCTAGAGACAGGGAATACGGTGCTGAAAATTTTAATAATTTTTACTTTGGTGGGTTTTATAGTATCAGCCCACACACATGATACTTTTGCTCAAGTTGAAGGAAATGAACAACAAGACGAATGGAATCCCATTTCAATAGGGCCCGCGACTACCTGGACAGCATCGCTTTGTGGTAAAGGGGAATTTGTGATTCAGCCGTTTTTCTTTTATAGCATGACCAGGGGTATGTTTGATACCAAAGGCAACTATGATTCTTTACCAGGCGGCGATAAAAAACATCAATTTCAACAACAGTTGTTTGCACAGTACGGTATCACTGATAGATTGGAAATCGATGGACAACTGATTTATCAGGAAAATTTTGCAAAACAAGATGGTAGCAGGGCCAATTCACATGGCTATGGCGACAGTTATCTCTTCTTACGTCACTGTATTGTTGAAGAAAAGGGCTGGTTACCTCATATAACCGGGTTATTTCAGTTAAAGTTACCTACAGGCAAATATCAACACGCAGACCCTGATAAGCTGGAAACGGATTTAATGGGTACAGGTTCTTATGACCATGGTTACGGGTTTATTTTATCAAAAAGCATAAAACCATTTAAACTTCACGCAGATGCTACCTACAGTTTTACGGAAGAAGTGCGGGTTGATGGTGTTGAAACAAACTATGGCAATTACCTGAATTACGATTTTGGTATTGACTATTTTTTACCCAAAGGTTTTGACCTGTTGTTTGAAATTAACGGCTTTTTACAAGGAGATAAAGAAGAGGATGGTGTAAAAATACCGGCTTCGGAGAGTAATTCTTTAACAAGTACCACGGGTATTAGTTGGTCAAATGGGAAATTCCAGACACTCCTGGGTTACCAAAGAGCGCACATCGGGACAAATGCCGATGCAAATGATGCTGTCGTTTTTACCCTTATTTATCCATTTTGATTGTAGGGAAATATTTTCGGTCCGCTCCCAAACTCTTTTGGGATCGAGAGAATACTTTAGGGCTAATTTAATTGTATAGGAATTTTCATTTTATTTATGCGGGTTTACGGGTGGGGTGTAGAGACGCCCTGGCAGGGCGTCTCTACTGTGTGTTAGCAGTTCCCAGGAGGGGAATACTGAAGGTTAAGACAAAATATAAAACTCCGATGGAGTTTTCCGTTGTTTGTTTATCTTTGTTCTATAAATATTTTGCTCCGATGGAGCAGGTGTTGTTGCAAAACCACGATTAAGGAACCGTATTCTGACAAAATACCGGCATTCACCGCCAACTGATTAAAGTTACAAATCCCATAGGGATTTAATATTTGTAGGAGAGGAGTTTTCAATTACCCGGAGAAACTCCGTAGGAGTTTAATATGTTTGCTTTTTTATGGAGAGCGAAGAGGCCTTTTCGCTCTACAAACACAACTTTGAAATTCTTATACATTTAATTAGGCCTTCGGCAACTTTTCAATACACACGAGGGTGTAGAGACGCATTGCAATGCGTCTCTACGTTGCCGTTTTGAAATTCCTATACATTTAAATAGGGACACGGTCACCGCGTTCCACCCTTCCTGCTCATTCCCAGGTTGGAGCTTGGAAATGAAGGGCAGACAGGATATAGCCAGGGGTAAAGCCCCTGGATGAAATGTGACGTGAGAAATAAGCCCCAAAGGGGCGACAGAAAAGGCGGTGGTCATGGTAGTAGCCTTTTCGGGATGCATTTAATGTCCGGGAAAATACCCTGTCTCCCCTTCGGGGCTTAATACCTTAAAAAAACTTTTTTCAGGGGGCTTTACCCCCCGCTATATCCTGCCGGCCTTTCAGACCTATAACTTAACGTTTAGGAATTTCAAAGTAATCTCGTAGCGCGGGGGTTTATCTCCCGCCAATGCCGACCATAAAGGTCGGCGCTTGTCGCCGCAGGCGACTTAATTTAAGTAAGGAGAATTGCGTGTTATGAAGTACTTACAAAGAGTAGTAGTAATATTTGTCCTTTTCGTAGTTTTGCCTGCTACATACGGCGCCAGCCAAAATGTGACGGTTGAAATCGATTACGGAGGGTTACAACAAAATAGTAAGGTAGAAACGAAATGGAAACAGGGCATTACCGCCCTGGAAGCGCTCAAGTCCGTTGCACAGGTCGAAACACGAATAATCGGTGAACACCTTTTGGTTGCGTCCATTGACGGCGTTGAAGGACAAATAGGGACTAAGGTGTGGTATTACAGTATTAACGGTAAACGCGCAACACTCTTTGCCAATAAGTGCATTCTCAATGAAGATGATTGTATGATATGGACGTACACTAAGGATATTTGTTCTCCGGGAAGGGGTGAATAATGAAAAGGGGCGTGGCGGTGTTCTTCTTTACCCTGTTTCTTTTCTATCTTCCTCTATCTCTCGCGGAAGAAACCAAACCGGTAAAATACACCTTTCTTGTAGGAAACTACCTGACTCCTACGGTCGTTAAAGCCATAAAAAATATTTGGACAAAACATCCCTCGCTGAAAAACCGGGTCAATTTTGAACTCATTAGCAAGACTGATTTAGATGCCGACTTTAATCCCCAGGAGATTGAGGATTCCGACATTATTGTTGTCGATATTATGGGTATCCGGATTTCAACCCCGACACAATCGGGTTTTGCCCGTGAGGCGATTCAGAGGGCTATTTCACAGGGGGCGCGTATATTGCCCATTAACCACTCGGCCGGATTGGATAAGGAGTACGCCGATTTAGGCCTTATCTATGATGAAGAATTTCGCTCTTATTTTGATTATGGAGGGCCGGATAACTTTCAGAACATGGTGCTCTTTTCCCTGGCAAAATATCAAAACATTTCGGGAATACCGGTGGAACCACCCAGGAGGCAGATGAAAGAAGGCTACTATCATCGTCATAACTCTCAGGCGATGTTTTTTGAGACATTTGAGGAATATAAGAATTGGTATAGGAAAGAAGGTTATTTCAAAGAAAATGCAAAATGGATTGCAGTCCTGACCTACCCGTCGTTTTGCGAGCAGGACCAAAATGAAGTAGAAGACGATTTAATTCGCGCCCTTGAAGAAAAAGGGTTGAACGCCTTTGTGGCATTTGGTTACCCTGAAGGCGCTGTCGTTGAAAGACTATTAGTTGATACCAAAGGGGTCTCAAGGGTTTCCGGTATACTTTCTTTTTTATTCCGTTTTTCAGATTTTAAGGCAACGAATGCATTAGAGAAATGCGGGGCGCCGGTAATCAACCTGATTACCGTTTATGGAAAAGACGGAAAAACGTGGGAGAGTGACCCCGAAGGCTTGAGTTCTCTGGAGGTAAGCTGGCAGTTGGCTATCCCGGAAATTGCCGGTCTTATCCAACCCACGGTCGTCTCCTATCGTATTCGTGCAAAAGACGATGAAACAGGCTTCTTTGTTGAACAACGAAAACCCATACCTGAACGTGTTAATCGCGCCGCTAACCGTATAAATGCCTGGGTCAATTTACAAAGGAAAAATAACTCGGACAAAAAGGTTGCCCTGTTTTACTGGAACTATCCGCCGGGGAAGCAACATATCGGCGCCAGCTACCTGAATGTCTTTGCGAGTATTAATAACGTCTTGAAAAAAATGAAAGAGGCCGGGTATGACGTCGGTAACGAGGCAATTGACCCTGAAATACTGCTCGATAATTCCCTCCGGTACGGAAGAAACGTGGGGAATTGGGCGCCGGGCGAACTCGACGAAATGGCAAGTAAAGGAAAATGTGTATTAGTTCCCTTGGAGGATTACCAAAGATGGGTTAGAAATTTACCCGCGAATACTATGAAAGACGTTCATAAGGATTGGGGTTCCGTTGAAGAATCCAATGTAATGATGTGGACGGACCAGGTACAAAAGAAGAAATATATGGTCATTCCTGCTGTAAAGAGGGGAAATGTTGTTATCCTCCCACAGCCGGTCAGGGGCTGGCTGCAAGATAAAGAGGCCATCTATCATAGTAAAGACCTTTCTCCGCACCATCAGTATTTCGGGGCCTATTTATGGCTCAAATATGGTTTTGGCGCGGATGCGGTTATTCACTTTGGCACACACGGCACGCATGAGTGGCTGCCAGGGAAAAGCAACGGCCTTTCGGGTGACGACCCGCCGGAGGCATTGATTCAGGATTTGCCGGTAATTTATCCTTACATTGTAGATGACGTGGGTGAAGGGCTTGTGGCAAAGCGAAGGGGCGCTGCCGTTGTTATAGACCACATGATTCCCCCCCTAAAAAAAGGCGGACTTTATCATGAATACGCCGAACTTGAGGAGATGATAAGGAGCCATGACCAAGCCCTTGAGCAAGGGGCAGCACATGCAAGGCAGTACCAGGAAAATATCATAAACAAGGTAAAGTCCCTGGGGCTTGATAAAGATATCGATATCAGTGAATTCCTAAACGCTGATGCTAAAGTGGGCAATCCGCACAAATTTGATCATGAGGTTATTCATGAAATTGAAGAGTTTCTTAAAGAGATGAAGCAGCTTAATATGCCTTATGGACTACATACCTTTGGTCATGCACCTGACGAATCACTTCGTTCATCCACTATTCAGGCGATAAAAGAAGTTGTCAAAGATATTTCTAACAGTGAACTGGACAAAAATATTCAGGAAGGCGCAAAGCGGGAGTTGTCCAGTCTGATTAAGTCCATGAATGGACAATATATACCAACAGGAACGGGCAATGATCCGGTAAGAAATCCTGGCTCGCTACCGACGGGAAAGAACTTCTATGCCTTTGACCCGGATAAGATACCCAAGAAAGAGGCCTGGCAGGTAGGTGTTAAACTGACACAAGAGCTACTCGATAATTATCGTGCAAATAATGACGGGAAATATCCGGAAAAATTATCATTTGTTATCTGGGGTACGGAGACCATACGCCACGAGGGGGTGCTGGAATCTCAGATTCTCTACTTACTAGGTGTTGAACCCATTTGGAATGAGTGGGGTAAGGTAACAGGAATTAAAATAATACCAAGAGAAAAGCTAGGCCGCCCACGCATTGATATCGTTGTTTCTTCGGCGGCTGAAGAAATGTTTGGGCAGTTGACTCAATACATAGACCAGGCCGTTCAAATGGTAAAAGGGCTTGAAGAAAAAGATAACCAGGTTCAACAACATGTCAGGGAAGTGACAGAAAAACTGGTTCAAAAAGGTTGGTCGCAAAGAAGGCAGAACAGTACGCTTCCGTGAGAATCTTTGATGAGGCACCCGGACATTATGACCTGAATGTGTCACGTATCGTAAGCGCCAGCGGCACCTGGAAAGACGACTCTGTTGTGGCAGAAGAATACCTAAAACGTATGTGTTGTGGATATGGAAACGGTTTGTGGGGTGAGCCGATGGAAGACGTTTATAAAATGACGCTCAGCGGAACCAGGATGGTTGTTCACAGCCGTTCTACCAACCTTTATGGCACGGTCGATAATGACGATTTTTTCATGTACGCGGGAGGGCTTGCCGCAGCAATCAGAAACCTGGACGGAAAGTCGCCCGGATTGGTCGTTACCAATATGATAAATCCAGCCCGGCCTGAAATGACCGCGATTGACAGGATGATGGGCATGGAATTACGGTCCCGCTATTGGAATCCGGAGTGGATTGAAGGAATGAAGAAAGAGGGCTTTGAAGGGGCCAACAAGATGTCTGAATTTGTTGAAAATATGTGGGGTTGGCAGGTTACCGTACCAGAGACAATGGATGCCGCCCGATGGGAGCAGACATTTGAAGTCTATGTTGAAGATAAATACGGAATGGATTTAAAAGCATTTTTTAGTAAAAATAATCCTTATGCGTATCAGGCGCTTACCGCGCGCATGCTGGAGACGATACGAAAAGGTTACTGGCAACCTACGGAAAGCATCAAACAAACCCTGGCAAAGGAATACCTGGGAACGGTGATAGCGCATGGTGTGGCCTGCTGTGAACACACCTGCGATAACCCGGCCTTTCAACAATATACAACAGATGTTTTGTCTGCTCCTGGCCTCGTACATCCCGACACCTTGATTCAGTATGCCGAAGTCTTAAAAACCGTCACCGGTAAAACACTAAACGAGCGGCAAGCAGAGATGGACAAGATTGTTCAAGCCCCGCCTCCCTTGCAGGACAATGGCGAGAGACGATTAGCCATTCCAAAGGCGGATGATTGGAAAATAGAGGATGACGATACTGGAAAAACCGGGACCGTAGAAGGATTGGAAATGGAAGAGACAAAAGATAGCAAAAACAACCGGAACGTTAACAGCGCCGTCAAACCGTGGTTTTTTGTAGCAGTGGCGCTTGGCTGCATTAGTTTATTTACTTTTGGGTGGATAAGGAAGAGGTTTTAATATGAATCTTCTCACATTATTACAAGACGTTCTCTCAGTTTTTTCATCCATAATGCTTTATCCGGTTATGATTTTGTTAGTTGCTTTTTTTGTCCGGGTTATTTTCGCCGCCGGTGGATTTGCTTCCGAATGCTTACAGCGTAAAAAACAAGTCGGGCGGCAATATCCCAAGGAATGTATAGAATTATTATCAAATAAAGATGTTCGGCAATTGACATTTCAGGAAACACAGGAGATACCCTGTTATTTGCAGGAATATCTCAACGAGTTAAAGAATGAATTAAAAGCGGTAATGGATAAAGAGATGCGCATTGAATATCTGTTACAGAGCAAAGAACAGAAAATGGCAAAAAGCCTGGATACACTCCGCCTCATGGTGCGTGCAGGCCCTACCCTTGGTTTGATGGGCACCATAATCCCGATGGGGCCTGCACTGTCGGGATTATCTCAGGGCGATATTGATAAACTTTCCAGCAATATCATCATTGCCTTTACTACGACGGTCGTGGGGCTGGCTATTGGAATAATTGCATATTTTCTCTCGATGATAAAAAACCGATGGATTTATGAAGATATAAAGAACCTTGAATATTTTACGGAATGCATCATGAAGAGAGGAACTAATACAAATGAGATACCTTAAAAGAAGGCGTAGAGTTATAGGAAAGGATGTCGAACTCCACCAGGAAGATCCCCTGTCAGGCGTAGCCAACCTTTTTGATGTGGGGGTAGTATTTATTGTAGGTCTTATCGGCGCCTTACTCAGCGCTTACAGCCTGCTTGATTTCCTCTCACCAAAATCAGAAATCACCGTGGTCAGGAAAAATGATAACGGCCAGATAGAGATCGTTACGAAAAAAGGCAGGCAGGTAAAAGTAGAAAAAGTCACCGACAAAAAACTGCAAGGGGAAGGCACTCGTCTGGGCACCGCTTACCGGTTAAAAGACGGAAAGGTAATTTATGTGCCTGAAGGACACGAAGGTCATTAGCCACATAATATTGTGACCTTGATGTTTAGGAATTTCAAAGCCGTTGTAGGGACACGGTGCCCGTGTCCTTACGTATGAACTCAAATAAGTCGCCCAAAGGCCTGTTTTAATGTATAGGACTCATTTTGTTTTGCGGGTTTTAAGCCTGGCACGGTTAAAACCGTGCCTGCAAACCTATGAAAAAAATGTAGGCACGGATTTATCCGTGCCTAACCTGATACAGGTAAGCATTGGAGAGGGAAATGGTACTCCGGACTTTTCATACTGAACTGTTACTGCCTTTTATCACCGGCAATAGGCGATGCCGACAGGGTATTATCCAGCTTTGACACAAAGGCATCGTAAGCATACGAGCTGGCGGCATCTCCATTGTAAAAAGTGTCAAAGACCCCCGGTGTTGATGGAAAGTTCGCCGAGAGTGTTTCGCCCACCACGTAAATATTTCCCTGGGAGTCCGCTGCAATAGAACGGGCAACGTCCCGATAAAACCCGCCGAGAAAAGTGGATGCGAGAAGCTTCGTCAAATCGGCGCTAAGTTTTACGACAAAGGCGTCAAAGAATGCCCCTTTGGTGACGCTGTAAGCGCCGGGTGTGGTTGGGAAATCCGTTGAGCCGGTGTAACCGCCTACGTATATCTTTCCGTCCGGACTGATGGCGATGGAATTGCCCACATCGTCGTCGGCGCCGCCCAAATAGGTAGATGCGGCAAGCTCGGTTAAATTCCAATTGAACTTGGACACAAAGACGTCACCATTGCGAAATGAAGTGCTATAAGCATTCGGCGTAGCCGGAAAATCCAACGACTCTGTTTGGCCGGTAACGTAGATATTCCCTTTTGGGTCTACAGCGCTGCTGTGAACCAAATCATCCGTAGATCCACCCAAATACGTTGACGCAAGGAGTTTTGACAAATCAGAATTAAATTTTGACAAGAAAACATCGCCAAAACCACCGTTAAATTCCGTGTCGTAAGCGTCAGGAGTTACCGGGAAATCCGGCGAACAGGTATCGCCGCACACGATCACGTTCTTCTCCGCATCCAGGCATACTGAAACACCGTAGTCTTTACTGGCTCCTCCCAGATATGTTGACGCGAGAAGCAGGGTGAGGTTCGAATTTAGCTTTGCGACAAAGGCATCGGTGTCTTTATATGAAGGGCAAAAGGCGCCGGGGGTTATTGGAAAATCTGACGACGTTGTTCCACCGGTTACATAGAGAAAGATCCCGCTTGTCCCCAGGGCTACAGAATGCGCGTAATCATCAGAAGAGCCGCCTAAAAAAGTGGACGCGATAAGGCGCGTCAAATTCCCGTCAAACTTTGTCAGGAAGACGTCACTACCGCCGTGTTTGGTAACCGTATATGCCTCGCGGGTTACCGGGTAATTTGAGGACGAGGTTTGACCGGCTATATAAATGTTTTTTGCCGTATCTATAACCATAGAACGCACGTAATCGTCGGAAGAACCGCCGATAAAGGTGGAGGCAAGGAGATGCTTCAAATCCCCGCTGAATTTGGATATGAAGATGTCATTGTTATTATACGTTATTCCCCAGGCGCCGGACGTTATCGGGAAATCGGACGACGTGGTATACCCGGCAACCAGGATGTTTTTGTCCGCATCTATAGCGATTGCGTAGCCATAATCCGAATCAAGCCCACCTAAATAGGTGGATGCAAGAAGGGGATCTATAACCAGTTCTTTTGTCGTATCGTAAGCAGCAACCTTAAACCCATAATTAAGCAATCCCGTCTCCCCGGGGGGCGTCTTTTTCAGAGCCCATAACTTCGACTTTTGAAGAGGCGTGTCTTGGTGATGGCAGTAAGGCAGTTATTATTCCGGAGACGAAATATAATCCTGAATCAATAAGATTTACTTGGCAAAAGGCAACTGCTGCATTAAAGACAAAATTGGAAACTTATCTTAAGGCCGGAACCGGACTTAAATTGACAGCTCATACTGGAAGAGTATTTGAAGGATATATTACCAAGGCAGAATCGGAATGGGTTATTGGAAAATCTGCCGAATATTATAATCTTTCGGTAGACTTTATGATAAGGACAGTCGCGTGATTAAGTTATCTCAGGCAGGAGAAAATCAATTATCGGCAAAGACTGTAAAGCCCAAATATAGAATTCATGTTGATAGCACGCTGGTCCCCAAAGCCAAAGTTATTTCCTATACGTATTCTGCAAATATGCAGTACGGGGCATCCAGCCTTTCTTTTGAAGTCCTAAATAATGCAGGAGAATATTCTCCCGATAATCCGGCATCTCCATTTCAGTTTGGAACTAAAGTCGAACTTTGGGAAGGCCTTGATACGGGAGATGCGGCAGATGAATTCAAGAAATTCACCGGGATTATCAGGCAGGTAGAGGCCA
>CAYJPZ010000124.1:0-12017 GCA_964372185.1 uncultured candidatus Brocadiaceae bacterium | reverse complement strand
CACGGGCACCGTGTCCCTACACCAACCCGCGCCCATGCCAGGGTTTGTCCATGCCACCCGATAATCCCGCATCACTTCGGGCCTGAACCGTTTGTCTGCTTTGGTTTGCTTTTCATGGAAAGGGCAATCCTTTTCCTTTGTAAATCGACGCCAAGCACGGTTACGGTCACCTTTTGCTGCACCTGCACCACCTCGCCCGGATTTTTTACAAAACGGTCGGCAAGTTCACTGACGTGCACCAGCCCATCCTGATGCACACCAATGTCCACAAAGGCGCCAAAGGCTGTTACGTTGGTGACTATGCCGGGAAGCTGCATACCAGGCTGTACGTCTTCCATCTTCTCAATCCCCTCGGCAAACCCGAAGGCCTCGAATTTTTCCCGCGGGTCACGGCCAGGCTTGGACAATTCGGCCATGATGTCATTCAAGGTAGGAATACCTACCTTCTCCGTCACATATTGAGTGAGGTTGATCTTCTTCCTGAGCGCCTCATTCCGTATCAAATCACCAACCGTGCAGCCCGCGTTCTTTGTCATGGCATCCACGATGGAATAGCTTTCCGGATGAACGGCGCTCCCGTCAAGCGGGTTTTTGCCGTCCCTGATGCGCAGGAAGCCGGCGGCCTGTTCAAAGGCCTTGGGGCCGAGGCGGGGTACCTTCCTGAGTTCTTCCCTTGAAGCAAACGGGCCATTTTCGTCGCGGTATTTTACGATATTACCTGCAAGCTGTGGGCCCAGGCCAGAAACGTAGGTAAGGAGCTGCCGGCTCGCGGTGTTTACCTCAACGCCTACCTTGTTCACACAACTGATGACGATATCATCGAGACTTTTTTTGAGTGCGGCCTGATCGACGTCGTGCTGGTATTGCCCGACGCCAATGGCCTTCGGGTCTATCTTTACCAGTTCGGCCAGCGGGTCAAGGAGCCGTCTGCCTATGGATACGGAGCCACGCACCGTTACGTCGTGGTCGGGGAACTCCTCGCGAGCGACGTCCGAGGCGGAATAAACCGAGGCGCCGCTCTCATTTACCATTATTACGGAAATACTTCCCGGAAGGCCGAGCGAACGGACAAAGGATTCCGTCTCCCTGCCTGCCGTGCCATTTCCAACGGCAATGGCCTCCGTTTGGAATTGTTTGCAAAGGCCGATGATTTTTGATGCGGCGTCTGCCGTGGCCTTTTCCGATTGATGAGGAAATATGGTGTCGGTATGCAGCAGTTTC
Organism: uncultured candidatus Brocadiaceae bacterium; assembly: GCA_964372185.1. Taxonomy (GTDB): domain Bacteria; phylum Planctomycetota; class Brocadiia; order Brocadiales; family Brocadiaceae; genus JACVXV01. Next base: position 10,796 of record CAYJPZ010000124.1, on the reverse strand, counting down.
CCTTGCTTATCCAGGCAAACAACCTTACATCCGGTGCGGTAACCGGGGTCTATGGCAAGGACGTTTTTCTGCCCCAGCGGCGAGGCAAGCAAGAGTTGCCGCAGGTTATCGCCAAAAACCTTTATGGCCTCTTCTTCCGCGCGTTCCTTCGTTGCAAGACGAACGTCCGTTTCCATTGACAGGGACAAGAGCCTCTTATAACCGTCGTGGACGGCCATCTTAACCTGTTGAGACGGAAGTCCCGTTCCCTTGATAAAAAGCATTTCCAACAGGGACAGCGCCTCGTCCTCCGGAGGGCTGACGTGCAGCGCAAGAAAGCCCTCCTTCTCCCCGCGTCTCATGGCAAGTATCCGGTGTGACGGCGCTTTGGCGACGGGTTCCTTCCAGTCGAAATAATCCTTGTACTTTATCCCCTCTTCTTCCTTGCCGGCGGCTACCTTCGACGCAAACACGCCCTTGTTCATGAAAAGTTCGCGCATTTTTGCGCGCGCCGTCTGATCCTCGTTTACCATCTCTGCAATAATATCCCGCGCCCCTGCAAGCGCCTCCTCGACGGTATTTACCCCCTTTTCCGCATTGATAAAGGTGGCGGCCTCCACTGCGGGGTCCATGTTGCCCTGTTCGAAGATACACATGGCCAGCGGTTCGAGTCCCTTCTCCCGCGCAATAATTGCCCGTGTGCGACGTTTTGGGCGATAGGGAAGGTAGATATCCTCTAAAACGGTTAAGGATTCCGCTTCGGCGATTTTCCCTTTCAGTTCGTCGGTAAGCTGTCCCCGTTCCTCCAGCGCCTTGAAAATGGCGTCGCGGCGTTTATCAAGTTCGGCTAATTGACTTAAACGGTCGCGGATGGCGGTAATCGCAACCTCGTCAAGGGTGCCGGTGGCTTCTTTCCGGTATCTTGCAATAAAAGGAACGGTCGCGCCCTCCTCAAGGAGTAATGCCGTCACCTGAACCTGCTTTACGTTTATCCGTAGTTCACCTGCAATTTTTACAATATGCTCTTCAGTCACTTTGTTTCATTCCCTTCATCATTATTCCAGAGGGGGGTTAAAGGCCACCCTCAAACCAATGTTTAATACATAATACCTATGCGCGCACGTCTATGCTGCTTTTCCGGATTATGCCGCCCCTACGGGGCTAAAACAATAGGTATTCTCTTTACCCACCGCTTGCGCAGTGGGCTACGGTTGTGTTGCCCCTAATGGGGCATGACAAAGACACCCCATCGGGGTGTAACAACCGTAGCCCACTGCGCAAGCGGTGGGAAAGCTATTACAGTCACCAAGCCCCGGAGGGGCGACACAAATACCAAAACATTCAAATATTCTTTTGTGCAACACCAAAAATAATTGCGTGATTAATATGTTGCAAAGCGCTTTTATACTATCAAAATCATGCCCTGGTTTGCAAACATGAATCATCTGTGATATAATGTTTTCTTAAATATCATTTTTATGTACGTTTTTATCTGTGCTTTCTGTAACCCTTTACAAAACTTGACTCATTTGTAAAGATAAACGCCGATAAAGTTTTTATAGGGTATTTCCCATGCGATGGCTTACCTTTCTTTGTATCCTTTTCTGTATTTCACTTATCCAGTCATCCTTAACATACTGGATTAACATTGGGTCGGCAGTCCCCGATTTGTATTTTTCACTGATAATATTTTACTCATTTCTCGCGGATCTCAAGCAAAATGCCATTGCAAATTGGCTAACAGGGTTTTCCAAGGACATGGTTTCAGAGGGGCCTTTTGGGATTAATTCCGTGTTTTTTGTCGCTATAGGTTTTTTCGTCTGGTCCAGCAGGGGACTTCTTTACCGGGGTCACGTCATTACGCACGTCCTGGTTACCTTTATCTTCGCGTTCATATACAACGTGCTGTATGCCATACATACCGCTACATCATTTCACTCACTCTGTTTTTCTGCCACCGTGTGGGTGATTTTTGTGTGTTCTCTCTATACGGCTATGGTGGTTCCTATTTTTTTTTGGGTATTTGGCAAATTTCAACCTACTCAAAACCTTTTTCACAATAGAAGATAACTAGCCGATGTATCCCTTCCGTTTTAAAATGATCCTCGTTATCATCTGCATCCTCTTTATCGGCATTGCGGTCAGACTCTATCAACTCCAGATAATTGAATGTGATAATTACCGGGGCATCTCGAAAAACCGCCGCATCTCATCCTATCCGCTGGAGGCCACCCGCGGAACCATCTATGACAGAAATGGTAAAATACTGGCCATGGACCACCACTCGTTTGATGCCTCCATCCAATACAAGAACTTGCTCTATTGCCATATTGTGTACAACCGTGTGGCTATTCCCCGTGTTAGTGAAATACCCACGCATAAAAAAACAACGAAGGCCTGCATTGAATGTCATGAAAAGCAAGACGCATGGCTGAATAAAATATGCAAAATACTAGGCGCCCCACAGAACGCCTTGCTTGAACGCACAAAGCAAATCGTTGAAAAAGTGGAGCGGTTGAAGCAAAACGTAGAGCAAAAAGCAGGCAGGGCAACCCGTATCAAGGAGGAGATGGACTACCACCCGCTTATCTCAAACATTCCCTGGGAAAAGGTTGTGCAAATCGAGACACAGCAGGATACCTCATCAGGCATACGCATTGTTCCCAGACCGGAGAGGGTCTATCCGGAGCAAAAACTGGCTTCGCACGTCCTGGGATATTTAGGACGACTCAACGAAACGGAGTGGAAAGAGCAAAGCAGCAAGTGGAATAATTTTATACTACAATCCACAGGTACCGGCAGCGATACCTCTTCTTTCCTCTACGACGGCTATGCGGAGAACGACTTGATAGGGAGGTCCGGCGTTGAGGCCTACTTTGAAGAGGAATTGAAGGGCATGCGCGGCAAACGATTTGAAGAAACCGTCTGCAAAAACACCCAGGTTGAAAAAGTAATTTTAGAAAGGCCTCCGGTCGCCGGAAACAATCTCTACCTAACCATTGACAGTCAGATTCAGGCGTCTACGGAAAAGGCACTGGGCAAAAACTTTGGGACTATTATTGTCATGGATCCCTGGACGGGAGAGATACTCTCGATGGCAAGCAGCCCTCGCTTTAATCCGAATACCGTTAACGAGGATTTTGCCAAGCTTAACAAGCAACACCTAAAACCCTTCTTAAACAGGGCCATACAAGGGGCATTGCCACCCGGCTCCACCTTTAAAGTGATCACGGCAATTGCCGCCTTAAGCACGGGGCGCATCAGCAACGCGACAACTATTGACTGTCGCGGCCACACCAATTACCATGACATTCAGTTTAAATGCTGGCTGGATAGCGGGCATGGACCCACTACCATCGAAGACGCCCTTCCCTATTCGTGCAATGTGTTTTTCTTTGATACGGCAAAGATTTTAGGAGGCGACTCGCTATACACCTGGGCAAAGAAGTTCAGTATCGGGGATAAAACAGGCATTGATATTTCTCATGAAAGAGGCGGAAACCTCCCAAAATTGAAAAATACCGCAACGGCCATGAACATTGCCATCGGACAGGGCGCACTGCTCACAACGCCGCTTCAAATGGTCCGCGTCTATGCGGCTATTGCAAATGGCGGCGCTTTAGTGCAACCCCACGTGCTGCAGAAGATCACCAACAGTGATGGAGAAACGATTCGAACGGGCGCGCCGGGCAACGTCCCGCGAATCCCTCTGCAACCGGCAGTACTGTATACCATGCGCACAGCCCTTCACGAAGTGATTACCCGCGGCACGGCAAAGCATACCGGACTGGATGTGTATAAAGTTGCGGGGAAGACGGGTACCGCAGAAACGGGACGCGCAAAAGACAACCACGCCTGGTTTATCGGTTATGTCCCTTACGATAATCCCAAATACTGTTTTGCCATCCTCATTGAACACACGCCTGGCCACGGCGCAGAAATTGCCGGGCCTATTGCCAAGGAATTACTTTCTGACTTATTCCCGGAAATAGAGCAATCCTCGTAATAAAACTTTATAAGTTTTGTTTTTTTACTGGAAAAAATGGTATCATAAAATAACAATATATTTGTAATTTGCTTCATTGATTGTATAGAATTTTTCATTTTATTTAAGCGGTTTTTGGACTGACACGGTTTTAACCGTGCCCGGCTTAACCCGACACATAGGAATTTCAATGCAGGGACACGGTGCCCGTGTCCTTGCGTGTGAATACAAATCAGTTGCCGAAGACCTAATTAAACAATAAAGAAAGGGGTTTTGATACATGAAACACAAGATAGCAGGTATGTTTGGGATGTGCGCATTAGTTGTAGGCTCCATGATTTGCGGTTCTCACCAGTACGCCTTCGGCAATGAAAAGGACGCCGGGTGGGCTATTAACCCTTCAGAAAAAAAGACCCTCTACGTTGCGCACTGGACGCACACACCGGAGAATTGCCCAGGCAGAACAACTGACGGCGCAAAGGTACTGAGCAAGTTTTGGGAAGGCAAAAAAAATGCCGAAGCAAAAGGAGTTAAAGTAATTGGCGCGTATGTCACCGTCACCGAACACGATTATTATTTTATCGTAGAATCAAGTGATTACGCCGCAGTCGTGGAGTTTTTTCTCCCTATCATACCCAGTCAAACGGGAAGGTTCGTGCCCGTGCTTACTATGGATGAATGGTTAAAGATCATACCGAAATAAGCATGGAACAGGTTGTCTTTGAACGGATACATTTCCCAAAATTGTTCACTGCTTTGCTCAATAAAGGGTACCAAATTATCGGCCCAATATTGAAAGACGGCGCCATTATCTATGATCAGTTGAACTCGGCTGATGACCTGCCAATCGGATATATTGACGAACAGGATGGCGGGGTTTATCGTCTTACAAAGCAGAAAGAACAGTCGCTTTTTAGCTACGTCGTTGGTCCGCACGCCTGGAAGAAGTTTTTATTCCCTTCGGCATTGCGCCTGTGGAGCGCTAAGCGTTCGAGTAAGGGCTTCAGTATAACGGCAGAAGAGGCGGTTTCACCAAAATTTGCCTTTATCGGTGTGCGTTCATGCGATATACACGCCATTTCCATTCAAGACAAGGTGTTTACCGGTGGGCAGTATACCGACGTCTCTTATAAATCGAGACGTACGGACGCCTTCATCCTCGCCGTCAACTGTGGAAGGTCCGGCGGTACTTGTTTCTGTACATCGATGAATACCGGTCCGAAGGCCACCTTCGGCTTCGACCTTGCTGTAACAGAAATAATAGAGGGTAACGCCCACTATTTTCTAACAGAAGCAGGCTCGGAACGGGGAGCGGAGATTCTTCGTGAAATCCCCACGAGGAAAGCGCGTAAAGAAGAAATGGAAACAGCCGGCGGCCTGTTAAAGGCGACCGCGGACAATATGAAACGGCGGCTGGACACCACAAACATCAAGGATTTGCTGTATCGCAACCACGAGCATCCCCGGTGGGACGACGTTGCGGCACGGTGTTTAACCTGCGCTAACTGCACCATGGTTTGTCCCACCTGTTTCTGCACAACGGTGGAAGACGTTACCGACCTGACCGGAGAACATGCCGAGCGCTGGCGAAAGTGGGATTCATGCTTTACCAGGGATTTTTCCTATATTCACTGCGGAAGCATCCGATCATCGGCAAAATCCCGTTACCGACAGTGGATGACGCACAAACTTGCAAGCTGGATCGATCAGTTCGGCACGTCCGGCTGCGTTGGCTGTGGACGTTGTATTACGTGGTGCCCCGTTGCAATCGACATTACGGCGGAGGTGCGCGCTATACGGGAAAGCACAACAGGTACGCTGGTTTAGCTATTTAAGAAGGATGTTTCTCGTTATACCATTATTTTACAGATATTTTACAGATGGAAATAGCCCCCCGATTTATCGGTGGGACTGTATGCCGGGATTTTTAGTCCTCACGGCACGGAGCGTGCCTTCTTATATCTTTTATCGTGCCGCGGCGATGTTTGCTGTCGAGTCTGCGGGACTTTGACGCACGGGTGGGTTTGGTCTTTAACCGGCGTTTAGGCGGTGTGGCTGCAAGGCGGATCAAGTCTGTTAATCGTTCGACGGCATCGCGGCGATTTTGCTCCTGGGTGCGAAACCGTCTGGCGCTAATAACCAATACACCGTCTTCCGTAATCCTTTTGCCGGCCAAACGGAGCAGCCGCTTTCGAACGTCCTCCGGAAGGGCGGTGGATTGCTTCACGTCAAAGCGTATCTGTGCGGCCGTGGCAACCTTATTAACATTCTGCCCTCCCGGTCCCGATGAACGGATAAATTCCACCTTAATATCGTCCTCGTTAATAGTGATAGTGCGTGTAATTTGAATCATGGTCATAATGGTATGGTTTTCTGAAATCGGAGATCGTTTTTACTTTTTGTGCTAAAATAACGATTATGCCTGCAGCCAATAAGCAAGCTCCTCAGCAACTTCTTTATCATCACCTATATTTAATTCCATCAGTCTTCTCAGGTGGGTGATCGTATCAATATTTTCAGTGAGAAATTTAAACCCATAGTTAAGTTGGTTCACATGAACCAGGATTGCTTCAAAAAACATGTTTACGTTGGAGGATGGAAGGTGGATTGCAATGTTACAACGATCATTCTTTTTAACAGGAATATTATCGGGAAACTGTATCAACGCCCCTTTTAAAGATATGTCGAGCAGGTTGCCGTTGTACGTTACGTCACTACAAATTACCCGCGTTTGGGTGTCAAACGGGATACGGCGGAAAAGTCTTTTATCGTTCATGGTGGTTCTCTGAAGCGTTTTGTGAGCAAAACGCTTACAAACGGTAGTTAAAACAGGTATGACGCGTGTTCACTCTCCGTCATAAAGAGTCTCATTGCACAACAAGTATATAATTATCTGCAGTAGACGTCAAGAGTAGATTTCTGTAAGAAGGCAACATGGTAAATGCCCGAACGTTTACGCACGACACACAAATATATTGATGTTGACAATATTATACACTCAACATATTATTGCACGTAAGAAATCCGGCACAAACAATAGCGCTGTTTTAGGGGAAATATGTGGATCAGGCATTGGGTGATTTTGGCGCCAAATAAGACATAAATTCCTTACCTAAATTAAGCCACGAATGAACACTAATTTACACGAATAGGTATGGACAAACAGGGTTTATCCATGCCAGGCACTTTCAATACCGGCTGAACTGTTACCTTTTTTAGAAGCACCTGTTTCAATCATAGACGAACACTATTTACGAGGAGGATGGATACATGAAAATAACGAAATTTATCGCGATTAGCTGTTTACTGGCTTCTACCGTTGTTGGTGGGGTGTTTCAGGCAATTGCTGCCGCAGACGACGCACAGAAACGCATCGGTTATGGAAGGGGTGGAAGGATGCAGGGAGGAGGTGTGTCGGAACGCTCGAAAGAACCTGTCCAGCCGGTACCCATCACATTTGACGATAACAGGGCAAAGACGGATCTGGGAATGAAATTATTTTTTGAACCAAGGCTGTCGAAATCCGGGTGGATCAGTTGTAATTCCTGCCATAATCTTGCAACGGGCGGCGCTGATAACTTGCCCACATCCATCGGACATAAATGGCTTTTCGGCCCAATAAACGCCCCTACGGTGCTGAATGCCAGGTTCAATCTGGCTCAGTTCTGGGATGGACGCGCAAGTAACCTGAAAGAGCAGGCCAAAGGACCCATAGCAAATCCCATGGAGATGGCCTCGAACCATGAGCTCGCCGTGAACGTATTGCAGACGATACCGGAATACGTAAAATGGTTTAAAGAGGTTTACGGAGAGGGGAAGATAACCATTGATAATGTCGCCGACGCCATTGCGGCGTTTGAAGAGACGCTTACAACCCCAAACTCAAGGTTTGATTGGTGGTTGAAGGACTATGATGACAAGATATCGGAATCGGAGTTGCAGGGATACGCGCTCTTTAAGGAAAAGGGTTGTATCGGATGCCATAACGGATTTGGCGTTGGGGGAGGCGATTATCAGAAATTTGGGGTTGTAAAACCTTATAGCAAAGACGTCCAGACGCTTGGCCGTTACAATGTAACGAAGAAGGAAAGTGACAAATTCGTGTTTAAGGTACCGCTGCTCAGGAATATCGAGCTAACAGCGCCCTATTTCCACGATGCAAGCACGTGGAGCCTGAGCGAGGCGGTAGACGTTATGGCTGAATATCAACTTGGGGTAACGCTGACTAAGGATGAAACGGGTAACATCGTTGCATTTCTCAAGGCGCTGACCGGTGATCAGCCATCTATTATTTTTCCAATACTGCCACCGTCTAGCGAAAACACTCCGAAACCCAATCGGAATTGATTTTGTGCTACCGGTTTGAAAATTTATACGTTTAAATATAAAACTCCGATGGAGTTTCCCGTTGTTCTTTTATCTTTATTCTATAAATATTTTGCTCCGCTGGAGCAAGTGCTGTTGCAAAGTTACAATTAAGGAACAATGTTCTGAGAAAGCACAGGTCTTTACTGCATTCAGAGAAAATACTGGCATTCATCGCCTGCCAAGTAAAATCACAAATCCCGTAGGGGTTTAATATTTGTAGTAGTAGTCTTCAATTCCTCAGAGAAACTCCGTAGGAGTTTAATATATTTGCTTTTTTATGGAGAGCGAAGAACCTCTTCGTTCTACGAACCGCTTAAATAAATTTAAGGAGGTAATTATCTTTGGCAAAGAAGAATGTTTCAGATGGTGTAGCAATAACGATAGAAAAGAACCGTTTGGTTGTACCAAACAACCCGATTATCCCCTTTATCCGCGGCGACGGCACGGGACCGGATATCTGGAACGCTTCCGTCCGGGTATTCGACGCCGCCGTTAGCATGGCTTATAAAAACAAAAAACGTATTGTATGGAAAGAAATCTTTGCGGGTGAACATGCCTTTAAGGAGTGCGGGGAGTGGCTTCCGAAAGACACCCTGAATGCCATTAAGAAATACAAGGTGGCTATCAAAGGGCCGCTTACAACGCCGGTGGGCGGCGGTATCAGGAGCCTCAACGTTACCTTGAGGCAGGAACTTGACCTTTACGCATGCGTGCGGCCGGTGCGGTATTTTAGCGGAGTGCCCAGCCCGGTAAAATCGCCTGAAAAACTGAACGTGGTTATTTTCCGTGAAAATACTGAGGATGTATATGCGGGTATCGAGTATAAGCAAGGTTCTCCCGAGGCCAGGAAACTGATAGCGTTTCTCGAAAGTGAATTTGGGAAGAAAGTCCGCAAGGATTCCGGCATTGGCATTAAGCCCATGAGCGAGACCGGCTCCAAAAGGCTTGTACGGCGCGCCATACAATATGCCATAGACAAAAGAAGGCCAAGCGTCACCCTTATGCATAAAGGGAACATTATGAAATTTACCGAAGGCGCGTTCCGCGAATGGGGCTATGAAGTGGCCAGGGATGAGTTTCCCAAACACACCGTTACGGAAGACGTCGTCTCAGAAAAATATAAGGGGGTTGTGCCGAAGGGAAAGGTCGTCGTGAAAGACAGGATTGCCGATGCCATGTTCCAGCAAGTGCTTTTGCGTCCGGATGAGTACGACGTTATTGCCACGCCAAACCTTAATGGAGACTATATTTCCGACGCCTGTGCCGCGCAGGTAGGCGGTCTGGGCATGGCGCCAGGCGCAAACATCGGGGATAAAGCGGCAATCTTTGAGGCCACACACGGTACCGCCCCCAAGTACGCGGGGCAGGACAAGGTGAATCCCGGCTCTGTCGTTTTGTCGGGCGTTATGATGTTCGGGCATTTGGGATGGGACAAGGCGGCGGATTTGATCGTCCGCGCGCTGGAAAAGACCATCCGGCAAAAAACGGTGACCTACGACCTCGAACGCCAGATGGAGGGCGCTACCCTGGTGACGTGTTCCGGGTTTGCTGATGAAATAATTAAAAACATGGAAGATTAAAGGCAGGCGCCATGCTTGCCGCGGAAATATTGGTGTGACAAGACCACAGACCGTCCCAAAAACATTGAAACCACAGATTTCGCAGATTACACAGATTTTGTAGGTTTTATCTGTTTAATTAGGCTTACAGCAATTCTTTAAATGTAGAGCGAAGAGCCGCCTCTTCGCTCTACAATCTGCACAAATTCCCTTAGCTGCGAAGGAAAAACAAAATTATGGAAAAAACAAAACTCGTTAATAAGCATAAAGCCCGGAGCGGTGCAAAAAGTAATCAACCAGACAAGGTATCCCAAGATTTCGCAAATAATGTTAGGAGAAAACTGGGGAATCACGTAAAGGAAATTATTCTGTTTGGCTCACACGCAAGGGGCGATTTTACCGCAGGTTCTGATTATGATTTTTTAATTGTTCTTGATAAAAGGGATAAAAAGTTTCAAGAAATTGTTCTGGATGAGACCAGCGAAATAATGGATAAATACGACGCCCTTATAGGATATATAGTTTGTGATGAGAATGAATGGGAAAAAAAGAAAAGGTTTCCCGTAGGATTGAATATTTTGAAAGAAGGCATTGGGCTGTGAAGCGACAGGCAGATAAAACCGTTATAAAAGAAATGCTGATTAAGTGTAACTATTCAGCAAAAATATTTTAAAATTTGTTTGACAGAAAATCGGGGACAAAGAGGAGTTCGGCTTAGTTTGGGGTATATACGGCCTACAGAGGGGGTTGGTGCAGTTCAGGTGGGGTGATTGCATAGGTATGGGTGGGGTTTGTAGGCAAGAGAGACTTAGTGCCATTGTCGTGCCTTATAGCGCAAATAAAAAGATGGAAAAGCCTGTGATATAATAGCCGCAGTAGATAAATGAGTGTCTAATCATACAGGT
>CAYJPZ010000123.1:0-12102 GCA_964372185.1 uncultured candidatus Brocadiaceae bacterium | reverse complement strand
CCGCACTGGGGACTACTTTTGATTTTCTAAAAAACAACCCATCGAAAATATTGCAGCTTTTAGCTGGTTTTTCGTAGTCGTGATGTCTGTTTAATTATGCACACCTATATATGAACGGTTGATGTTGGGTCTCACTTACGTTCAGTCCAACCTACTCGACTGTTATTAGCCTTGCTCCTTTCTGAATAGGTACCAGGGATTGCAACTCTAAAGGGTCGTCCTACTGCTGCGTTGAAAACCCTATACCTGAATTTACTAGGGCAGATAAAATAAAATACTTGCAATTTTCTTTGTTTTTGCTAAATTGACCTACAGATGGGAAAAAACAATTTCCTGTCATCTCAATAATAATATCTGTAAACGGCCAGTCATTGCCTTTATTGTATATTTCAAAATACCATGCCAAACATATTATTTGTAACTCTCTATGCGTTTTGACGTCCGGCCATATTGTAGTGACCCGCTTCTCCGCGCAGCGCAAAATCTCAGTACCGGTTACCCACCGGGCAGCCGCGATAATTTACCCAAAGCCGTTTCCGCTCCCTCGTTTTTACGTTATATCCACAAAGCCTTTACAAAAAGACCACTGTTCCTGTTTTACTTAATAATCATCCTCTGCCTTTCTTTTTCTTTTACTACCCTTGCCGGAAGCAGGCAAACCATATATTTCTACAATCCGGAAATTAATATCAACAATTTCGCCTCGTTAAAAAAGGAGTTTGACACGTACTTTTCTTCCTACGGTGAGTATCAATTGCAGCCTTTCAGCGAGCGGGAAATATTTGAGAAGGTTGCCGTGAGTAAAAATGACGGTATCTTTATTATCTCCAGTTGGCATTACAAAAAACTGAAAGAAACCATACCCATAGAACCAGTATTGGTGGCTGTCTCCAAGAACAAGTCCACGTGCAGGAAAATACTATCGGCAAAAAAGAACATTAACAATCTCACTTCACTGAAAAACAGCAATATCGCCTCTGCAAGCAGCGAGGATTACACAAGAAATATTATCAAACAAATGCTCGGTGAAACCAGCGACGGTATTGTGCGCTCCGTTAAGGTGCTCTCAGTGCCGAAGGATATTGATGCGTTGATGTCGGTGGGGTTCGGAGTGGCTGAGGCGGCTCTTACTACCGATAATAGTTTCTCAAAACTGGCCGCAATTAATCAAAAACAATACGAAATGTTGAAGCAGTTGCTGGTAAGTGAGGAAACATTGCTCCCGATTGTTGCCGTTCCCAAATCCCTCATTAATGATTGTGCGCAGTTGTTAAAGGTGCTTGAAAAAATGGGAATGACTCCTGATGGGAAAAACAGACTGAATATGCTCGGGTTTGACGGGTGGAAGGTCTTAAGTGAACCGGAAAAAAGAATCTTAGGAAAATGATTATGCAAGCGCTAAAAATGATACTGATGAGAAAAGACATGATGTATCCGGGCAGGATATTTCATCCTGTTCTGGCGGTACTGATTTCTCTTTTACTGCAATTGCCCGGTTCGGAATCGCTGTTTGCAGAAACGCCTTCAGGAAAGGTCTTAATCCTCAATTCTGATATATCTGTTTCCAATTATGCCCTGGCGCATACGGGATTTAAAGCTAAAGTAGCCGCAATCAACGGTGAAATAGACCTGGGAAGTAAATGGGTGGACGAATCGAACGTCAGGAAAACCATACACAATATGAATCCCGATGTTATCTATTGTATCGGTTCCAAGGCGTATCTGCTTGCCTACGAAATTGCCGAAAATAAAAACATCGTATTTTCTTCGATAATAAACTGGCGCCGTTTACCGATGGGTAAAAATGCTTACGGTATCTCCGTAGAACTGCTCCCCAGTATGCAACTGACGCTCTATCGTTATTTCTTTCCGGAAGTTAATAAAATAGGCGTTGTTTACAGTAAAGATTATAATAAAGAGTGGCTGGAGACCGTTATAAAGAGCGCTAAAGACGTGGGCATTACCATATTCAAAAAATCCATCAGTAAACAGGAAGACGTTGCATCCGCCCTAAAACATTTGCTGCCGAAGGTAGAGGCGCTCTGGTTGGCCCCGGACCCGATTGTGATATCAAAAATAGAATCTGTAGGAGAAATGTTTAAACAGTGCGATAATGCGGGAAAGCCCGTATTAGCCTATAACGAGGCTTTTGCCGATCTCGGGGCGACCTTGATTATTTCTGCGGATATCACCACGATGGGAGGGCAAGCTGCCGGGATAGCGCTTGACCTGCTCTCAGAGCAAAAGAGACATGACAAAGTCCAGCCCCCTGCCGGCACCAACGTGATCCTTAATTTAAAACAGGTGGAAAAATACAAAGTAAAGCTAAACGAAGAGGCTCTGGATTCGGTAAATCAGATTATTAAGTAAAGGTAAACACCATGAGAGAACGGATTCATATAAAAAGGGGCATCCGTTGGAAATTACTCACTACGATGATCGGCTTGATTGTAGGACTGTTGCTCATATTTACCTTCCTGCAGATTTCAACCCAAAAAGGTATCCTGGAAAAAGAACTCGAACGCCGTATCTACCTCATGAAGAAGAACCTTGTCGAGCAGGGAGCGCTGCTCTCCGACAATCTGGCCCGGCAAACGGAAGAAGGCATTGCATCCTTCAATTTCTCTCACGTTACCGAAATAATAAAAAAGACGGTCAGCGACCACGAAGAGTTGAGTTACATTATATTAATGGATTCTTCGTGCGTGGCCTACACGCATACCTTGCAGCCTGAACTTCAGCAAGAAAGACTTACGGCTGACGAGGATACATTCGCAGCCGTGCAGGATAAGGCCGTTATTAATGAATACGAGAAGGGCGGCAAGCAGTTCATGGAGATGATCGTGCCGCTCAACGTCGGCACGGGGAAATGGGGGGCGCTTCGTCTTGGTTTTTCATTGGATGTGCTGCATAAAGAAATCGAGTTATCAAATAAAGAAATACGAAAGAAGATTCAAGATATTATTATCAGGTCTATCATTACCGCCGTCTCGTTTATCATTATCGGTGCCGTAGTGGTTTATATGATATCGACCACATTGTCCAGGCCACTTATCAGATTGACTGAATCGGCAAAATTACTGGCCAAAGGTGATTTTGCAATCTCAGCAAATATCAAGGTTAATTCGCGAGACGAAGTCGGCATCCTTGCCGAATCATTTACTGAAATGGCAGAAAACCTGAAAACCTCCTATGAAAAATTAGAAGAGTATAGCCGGACGCTGGAACAAAAGGTGGAAGAGAGAACGAGTGAACTCCGGGAGGCCAATGAAAAACTCAAGGAACTGGACAAGATAAAGTCAGACTTTTTATCGACGGTTTCACACGAGTTAAGGACGCCATTAACATCTGTGATCGGGTTTACTAAAATTATAAAGAAACGATTCGAAGAGGTTATCGTTCCCCAGATTAAAACCGAAGAGGGAAAGACCTTGAAGGCAATGCGGCAGATTGGCGAGAACATAGGCATCATCATTTCCGAAGGAGAGCGGCTTACCTCGTTGATAAACGACGTTCTGGACCTTACAAAAATAGAGGCAGGCAAGGTTGAGTGGAAGATGGAGCCGCTTTCAATGCCTGATATCATTGAGCAGGCAACGGCTGCCACCCTTTCTCTCTTTGAGCAAAAGGGATTGAAACTCATAAAGAATATAGAAGACAACCTGCCGGTGATTAATGGCGATAAGAACAGGTTAATGCAGGTGGTAATTAATCTGATTTCGAATGCAGTGAAGTTCACCGATGAAGGTTCTGTCACGTGTGCCGTGAAAAGAACAGGCAACGGTGTAACCGTAAGCGTCATAGATACGGGGAGAGGGATTGTCCGGCCCGATCATGAAAAGGTCTTTGAAAAATTTAAACAAGTTGGCGACACGCTTACCGATAAACCAAGTGGCACGGGGCTTGGACTCCCGATATGCAAGCAGATCGTAGCGCATCACGGCGGAAGGATATGGGTTGAAAGCGAGCAGGACAAAGGGAGTACGTTTTTATTTACCCTCCCTACGGTAATCAATTCAATCGTGGAAAAAAATGATGTGTCAGGCAGGGCTTAAAAATGCATAGTTGTAAAAAAACATTGGAATAGTGTTTTTCAAAATAATTTGATACAGCGGAGGGACAGATGCCAAAAATACTTATCGTTGACGACGAACCCCATATCCGGCTTCTTCTGGAACAAACCCTTGAAGAGCTTGAAGAAAAAGGGGTAATGCTGCTATTGGCGGATAACGGAGAAAGCGCAGTTGAAATTATCAGGAAAGAAAGGCCCGAACTGGTGCTGCTCGATATCATGATGCCGAAGTTGAATGGCTTTGATGTGTGCAACAAGGTGAAGAATGAGTTGAACATGAAGGACGTCTACATTATCATGCTTACCGCAAAAGGCCAGGAGTTCGATAAAAAGAGGGGAGAACAAGTTGGGGCGGATGTATACATGACTAAGCCATTCAACCCGGACGCAATCGTTGCTAAGGCCGCAGACGTTCTGGGGATAAAATAGTGCGCCGGTAGTAATGAAATGCTACTGCACGGAGTTTTTCAGGGTTTTTTCAGAAAACGAAAGTGTTATCAAAAAGTGTCTCAGGCACAAAAGTGTCCTGAGACATTTTGTCTCATGAGGCACTATTTCAGTAAAAAACCCCCTTCCTATTTTGTACGATCAAGTCCTGTTGCACTAATTTCTTTGCGTAATCTACCCTCTTTTTTGCCAACCCTCCACACGCGGTCTCTCAACCTCAAAGATAGTTTTATGGAGAGACTGTATATTTGATAACTACCGATACAATAGCATATTACACACAAAATCAACCGTATAAATAATAATCTTCAACAAAATTTCCATTCCAATTATTTGCCCGTCTTGAGCACGTAAAATACGCAATCCGAACGTAATATTTCCGGTAAATAATAATATTTTTACAATTTGGCACTTGATTTGTGTATAAAGCACATATTGCTATTATACATTCTTTGTGGGATGGGGCACAGAGATGTTTCTGTCCGCTTGAAACTCCTGCAATAATAACTTGACATTTTTCAGCAGAAATATTTTTTACAAAGACTTGTACTCCGCTTTGTATAAGGCTTTGGGGAGAATATTAACACCGTCCAACATTTGGCAGCATTACAACTCGTTGACTAACAAATGCCGAAGGGTAAGAGATATTTTCCTGGTAACCGCTAATGAACGCCAATGAACGCTAATAAATTCGAAACAAAGCGGTAGGGGTAATGTAGCAAGTCATTTGTCCTCCGCTGGCGGGTAATTTGTGGTTGTCCGTAATATCCGCGGAACCCAGGTAAAAACAAGATGGCTCAAATAAATCTCAAAAAGCTCATCACGAAAAACGATACATCCTCTGTCGTTGCCGGCATTGTCAATGCCCTGGATACCTGCATGGATATTCAGGATACCAATGGCGTACTGTTGGTAAGCTTCGATGGCGGAAGCTCTTCTTACAAATCGGGTGAAACAAAAAATAGTGCTTTGTCGTGTAGATATCCCGTGGAACTTGCCGGTGAGGTGATTGGGTGGGTAGCCGGAGATACCAAGGCGTCTTCTGTGGCATCCCTTCTCACGTTTATGGCAAATAGGGAACGGGAGAAAAAGGCGCTTATTATTGATACCCTTGATAAGTATAAAGAATTAACACTTCTCTATGATATTGCCGACAAAATAGCCGTGTGCCTGGAACTGAAAGACGTTGCAAGGGTCGCTATTGACGAGGCAAAACGGTTAATCAAAAACGTACAAAATGCGTCTGTCATGCTGCTGAAGCAAGACGTACTTGAAATTGTGGCGGCATCCGGCATGGAATACGCGCCAAAGATCAGATTAAAGCCTGGGGAAGGAATAGCAGGCATCGTATTATCTACGGGCAAAGCAGAAATTGTCAATGACGTGGCTCGTGATGCAAGGTTTGCGCAGGGAAATTACCGGGCAAGCTCTTTGCTTTGCGTGCCACTCAAGGTAAAGGATCGGGTTATTGGGGTCTTTAACGTAAGCAATGATTCCCCCATTGTCTACACGTCCGTTGAAATGAAACTCCTGAGTATCCTGTCATCACAGGTGGCATCCGCCATTGAGAACGCGGTACTCCATGAAAACAGGTTGCTGGAAGAACGCATGAAGACCTATTTGCACCGGTACGTTGCACCGCAAATCGTCAACAACATTCTTGGTGATGATAAAGAATGCTTTTCTTTGAATCCCGTAAAAAAAGACATTGCAATCTTATTCTCTGATATCAGGAACTTTTCCTCTACCTGCGAGAAGCTTATGCCGGAAGAAACGGTTGCCTATCTTAACGAATATTTTACCCACATGGTGGAAATTATCTTCGATCATAACGGCACCGTAAACAAGTTTGTTGGCGACATGATCGTCGCCATCTTCGGCGCGCCCTCAAGCTGCGAGGATAACAAGAAACAAGCCGTTAAAACCGCTGTTATGATGCAAAGATGCTTGTTAGGAACAAGCAATGCGTGGATACGGGACAATTTCAATACGGGAATCGGGATCAGCGCGGGAGAAGTGGTTGTCGGAAACATCGGGTCGCCTCAGCACATGGACTACACGGCAATAGGAGACGAGGTTAACATTGCGGAAAGATTACAAGCTATCGCACGGGGAAAACAAATACTCGTAGATCGCACCATTTATGAAGCTACCAACGGCGCGTTTGAATTTAAAGAACTGGGCAGTTTTGCCGTTAAGGGGAAGAAGAAAAAGGTGGATATTTTTGAAGTCGTATATTAGTCGCGGTAAAAACAGGATTCCTGACATGGCTGGGACATTTACTTTTTCAGGAATTCATTGATTGTTTTGATCACGTAGGGGCGAAGCATTTGCCAAATTTGGTATGAATGCATTACTGTTTATGCAAGCAAATGCTTCGCCCCTACAACCCATAAAAACATTTGGAACAACAGATTTCGCAGATTACACAGATGGTGAATTATGAAATCACGTATACGGTTGTTAATGAGCAGAGGGAGCGCCATGCTGTGGGGAGAGATTTTTGCCCGCCTCATACTTCTTAAATTCATTGAATTCCGCTTCCGCCTCAGCGCTCATCCCTTTTAGCAAATATACAACGCCCAGATAATTGTGCGCCGTTCCAAGCTTTGGGTCTAATGCTAATGCTTCCTTATGCGCAGTAATCGCTTCATCAAGCCTTTTTTGTTTGCAATAGGTCAATCCAAGTTCATTATAGGCGGAGGCAAGCTTGGGGTTGAGTGACAACGCCTTCCTCTGCATGACGACGGCGTCTTCGTATTGCTCGTTCATACGATAGACGACGCCCAGGCTAAAATAGATCATCGGGTCATTGGGGTTCAGCTTCAGTTCTTTCCGGTAGATATCCCCGGCCTTATCAAATCGTCCCTGTGTGTAATATGCCTTTCCCAGCTTCTCGTATGCTACAAACATCCCCGGATCGAGCGCTATCGCCTTTTCCCATGCAGCAATTGCAACATCAAACCCGCCTTTTTTAATGCCTTCAAGTCCATAGGTATAATACTCTTTTGCCGTCAGCTTTTCGGGAAGCTTGACCTCCTCTTTTTTTACTGCCTGCTCGCCGGCCACTTCCGATCCCTCGCCCGGAATGTTTACTACGGCAGCCCCTTCAGGCGCCTCATTCCTGCCACAGCCGCAGAGGGATAAAAACAGAACGCCACCGATACCTGTAGCGATATATAAACGCTTCACTATCATCTCCATCACTTCTTATTCTCCAAAAGAAATTTACATAACCATTTTATTGTCCAGTAAACCGTGAAGCGAATTTTAACACATTCCGTTCACTGCTGCAACCATCTTTATCACTTGCCCGTGCCCGTTTACGACTCACAATGGTGTGAAAGCTGCCTAAGATTTAGATATGGAGTGCCACTGTATTTTTCTTTCTTAACTTAACACGTATGGATTAAAGGCGGGTGGTATTATAGCCGGTTTGCAAGATAAAGTCAGCCGAACGGCGTTATAGCCAAAAGCCGCTATTTTTCGAAAAATACGGAGCGAACCACTTTTAAGAACACAAAACTTTTACGATTTGTTTAAACCGGCCTGCGGCGATTCTCTCTCCCTTACTTCCTTCCAATACCGGTCAACCATTTCCTGTATCTTCCGC
Organism: uncultured candidatus Brocadiaceae bacterium; assembly: GCA_964372185.1. Classification (GTDB taxonomy): domain Bacteria; phylum Planctomycetota; class Brocadiia; order Brocadiales; family Brocadiaceae; genus JACVXV01. The sequence goes on along the minus strand of CAYJPZ010000123.1, from coordinate 3,970 downwards.
AGCGTAGCCCCCTGCCTCACCGGCTTGAAAAGGTGCGCGAACCGCCCCTGCTCTCTCAAATACTCCTCAACGGGCTTGAGCCTTCCTGGAATAAGTGTATGTCTGAGGTCGCCATAAACGGCCTCCTTCAACGGCCAAATTCCCGTATCAATCGCTAATTTCGCAAATTTGACGGAATAGGAAGCGTCAACCGACCATCCGGGGGGGCAGGGTGAAAGGTTGATGAAGAGCTTTGGTCCCTTAAATTGTTCTGCCTTTTTGAACTTGTTAATCAAATCAACCGGATGCGACGGTGAAATCGTTGCCAGATAGGGTGGTTTGTGGCTCCTCCATATTTCAAACAGGTCCTTTTTTATCAGTTGCGAGCCGGTCGGATTTGCGCAGCCGGTGGCCGTTGTGGCCGTTTTCGACGCAAAGGGTGTGGCCCCCGACCACTGAAACCCCGTGTTTCCATAAGCCTCGTTGTCTGAACAGATGTAGTAAAAATCAAGGTTGCGATGGATTGCCCCCGACGTGGAAGCCATGCCGATATCATAAGCCACCCCATCGCCCGTCAGGACAACCACCTTCACGTCTTCCTGCGCATCGAGCCGTCCCTTTCTTATCAAAATGTCCAATGCATCCCGTATGCCCTGCGCCCCCGCAGGCGCACAGGCCATTGCAGTGTAGAGCCAGGAATTTGCAAAGGGGGTAAACGGATACACCGAAAGAAGGGTAAAGCACCCGGCGGCGTTTACAATAACGGTCTTATTCCCCAACGCCTTCAGGCAATGCCGTAGCGCCAAAAGCCCGCCACACCCGGCACATGCAGGGGTTCCGGGAAAAAGGATCTCTTCCTCTGGAATGTCTTTTATTGATTTTATGGTCATCGGTCTCTTGAGAAATTAATTTCCGTTTGTAGAACGAAGTGGTACTTCGTTCTTTAATTGTACCGTTTCATAGTGAGCGAAGAACCTCTTCGCTCTACAACAGGCTCCGGAGGAGCTGCACATAAGGTGCATAAACAATATATCGCTCCTTTGGAGCTTTATCGCAATTTAGCGTTTTAGCTATTAATATTTCACCCCGCCGGGGTTGTTTTTCAAAAAACTAAAGTGTTACAAATTACGCTATACGGCCTTTTCCGCATTACTCATTGCTTACCTGCTATGCCTTTTAACCGGTTGACTTCGCTCCACTCGTCATCGGTATAAAGCAGTTGATGCCCTGGTACCTTGCCCGTTTCGGCGGCGCGGATCATGCTGTTAATGATAAACGCAAACTCATTCGCGCTGATCGGTTTTCCTCCCAGCCCGCCAATAAACGACAGCAAAAGGGGCCTCTTCTTTTCATGGTACAAGGCGCCTGCAATCTCCGAATAGAGGATGCCTCCCTTTCCAACGCTTATATTCTGATCAAAGACCGCCACGGCCTTCGCTTGTTTGACCGCATCCTGTAAATCCGATTCAGGGAACGGCCTTATCAGCCTTAACCGCAACAGCCCGGCCTTGATTCCCTTGTCTCGGGCGCTTTTTATGGCGGCCTTCCCCGTGGTTGAAAATGAATTCGTCATAATCAGCAGATAATCGGCGTCCTCAACCATATACCCTTCGATAACAGGGTAAGACCTGCCGAATATCTCATAAAATTCCTGAGCGATGGTTTTGTAAACGTCCAGCGATTTCAGGGCGGCAAGGTGCATCTGGTATTTAAAGTACGAATAAACCGCCCCGCCCAGCACGGCAACGCCCTGGGACATCGGCTGGCTTGCCTTGAAAAAGGCGTGCCTGGGGCGATACGGCGGTAAAAACCTTCTGACCGTTTCCACGTCCGGTATCTCAACCGGCTCCCTGGTAAAGGAAAGGTGAAATCCATCCATATTAACGAGGACAGGCAAAAGGACTCTTTCATCCTCCGCCAGACGATAGGCCATCAAAATCGAGTCGAGCGCCTCCTGGCACGTTTCACAGTGAATCTGCAAAAACCCGGAATCCCTGGCGGCAAGGACGTCGTTGTGGTCCGGCTCAAGGGTTATCGGTGACGACAGCCCCCTGGATACGTTTAACATCACCAGAGGCACGCGCCACCCGGCCACGGTGTACAGCATCTCGAAGCCGAACAAAAGCCCCTGGCTGGAGGTGGCGGTAAACGTCCTCACCCCTGTTGCCGAAGCTGCGCCTGCCGCGGCAATCATGGAGTGTTCCGAATCAAGGGTTACAAACGTGGCGTCCATAAGGCCGTCGTTAATCCATTTTGACAGGGTCTCGATAACCTCTGTCTGCGGCGTTATCGGGTAAGACGGCAGGTAATCAACCTCGGCAAGTCTCACACCCCACGCAGCAGATGAGTTGCCGGTAAGCATTTCTCTAACCTTTTCCACACCCGTTTCCTTTCATATCCCGCGTATCAATAAAGCCTCGTCTTTTCTTGTTCCTGCCACAGTTTAAATAACGCTAAAACTTCATCCCGCAAATACCCTTCGACAATTTCCAGAGAACTGCCGCCGGATTGCTTCATTTCTTTATTTGAAACGGTAAGTTCATTGAACCCCAGCTTTTTCGCATCTTCTATGCGTGCGCCACAAATGATTTTTGAGATTTTTGCCCAGTGGCACGCGCTGAAGCACATGGGACACGGCTCACAGGTAGAATAAATCACACAGCCTGATAAGTCAACGGTATTTAGCTTTTTACATGCGTCCCTGATCGCGTGGATTTCCGCATGAGCAGTTATATCCACACTATCCCATACAACGTTATGGGCGCAACTGATTATTTCATCACCCCTTGTTATGCAAGCGCCAAAGGGCGACTGCCCCTTTTCAATGCCTTCCCTGGCCTTGTCTATTGCAAGGCGCATGAAGCGTACAGACGCCACTGTATTATCTTTAACACTCATTAGTTTTCATTTCATGAGATATATCAGTGACCGATACCGAAAACCGTTTCTTAGGCGATGCCTTTGGGGGATTAAAAAGGCAAATATTGTAGCCGTCCTTGTCTAACGCACTGTCATACATAATTCCATCAAACCCTTCTTTTTTTATTCTCTCTGAAATATATTGAATTGGAATGTATGATATATCATCTCTTGGGTCAATAGGCATTGAAAAATAATATGTTATTAATTCACTCCATGTCCACTCTGCGCCATCATACTTGCTATCGCTAGGCTTATTTATTGCCACTTTATTTGAAAAATTAGCAAGCTTTATTTCTTTTTTAAGATAAAACTCTGCCACTGTAATCTCGCAACCTTTCCATGGTCTTACCTCGGCTACCGCTGTTTTAAGATCGCTTGCCAGATACAAATAAGAAATTCCAACTGGATTTATTCTTCCATGGGTTGCATTAGGAGTTGGTGGAGCGCCCATTTTATTTAAAGGAAAAGGAGGATAATCATTATTCTTACCACAATCATTAATACGTGCGCGGTACGTCTTGTCGCCTTTTACAAGTCTGTGGTTCTTAAAAAGATTTACGTAGTTAACTAGATTCTCTAATAATTTAGTGGAATGTTCACTCAAGAAATATCTATTTTTGGATTTTAACTCTTTAATCATTTTCGAGAAAACGACAATATCATCAACAGGTAAAACAGATTTAAGAGTGATGCCACCTTCCTTTTTATCATTCATGAGCTATTTCCGCTAGAAAAAGACGTTTAATTTAATTGTATTTTCATCTTATTAATATGAGTTTGTGGCATAGGTGTTAAGTTAGGAATCCTACAATTACCACCAAACCTTTGTTTCTTTTAGCCCTGAAGGGGCGAAATAGCTTAGCCCAGGGCAACGCCCTTAGGTTTATACACATCTTTAAATAATTGGTAACAAGGTAGTTTTTTTGAAAAAACCCTGAAAAGCTCCGGTAGGAGCGGTATATTAATAGAAAAAGATATACATCAAGGTCAAGCTCCGGAGGAGCGATATATGGGTTACGCGCCTTCTCTGTCGCTCCTCCGGAGCTTTATCGTGTTTGGTGTTTTTAGC
>CAYJPZ010000122.1:0-12376 GCA_964372185.1 uncultured candidatus Brocadiaceae bacterium | reverse complement strand
GTGTTGAACAAATCATCAATGAACTGAACCGTATTTACAGCCTCGGTTGGAATGGGTCTGTTTTTTGTGTGGACGACAACTTTATGTCCAATAAAAGGTATCTCAAGTCTGAGATGTTACCGGCCCTCATCGAGTGGCGAAAGGGAAAGCCGGGAATAACGTTCTACACAGAGGTATCCATCAACCTGGCTGACGATCAACAACTGCTGCAGATGATGGCCGAAGCAGGGTTTAATCAGGTTTTTGTCGGCATCGAGACACTGGATAATGAAAGCCTTGAAAAATGTGGGAAAAAACAAAATAAGAACCGTGACCTGATTGAAAATGTAAGGCACATCCAGAGGTCCGGGTTGCAGGTACAGGCAGGCTTTATTGTTGGCTTCGACACTGACACGCCCGACATCTTCCAGCGGCAAATTGATTTTATTCAGCAAAGCGGCATTATCATGGCAAACATTGCCGTACTACAAGCCCCTCCCGGCACAAGGCTTTACGCGCGCTTAGAACGGGAGGGACGCCTGAATGGTAATACGTTATTCGATTTCCTGAATGGTTCAACAAACATCTTGCCTAAAATGAACATGAACACACTGCAAGAAGGGTATAAAAGCATCATCCGGCACATTTATACACCCGAATATTACTATGAGCGAGTCAAAACCTTTTTCCGTGAATACCAGCAACCAAAGATTGAAACCTCGTTGCGATTCAAACACTTCGTTATTCTTTGTCGCTCCTTTTACTATCTCGGCATTAAAGGCAAAGAGCGATTCTATTTTTGGAAGCTCTTGTGCTGGACGTATTTTCGCAACCCCAAGTTGATACCATTGGCTGTTGAACTGGCGATTAAAGGACATCATTTCAATAAAGTAGTCGAATTACACGTTACTTGAAAATGATAATTTTTCAATTTGCTCCATGATCTGACCGGTAATCTCTGTAATCGTTTGCCTTTGCGAGCCGTTTCCGCCATCTTTAAATAGCATAGGCTTGCCAAAGATAATCTTAATCCTGGAAGGCTTCGGCAGCATTGCGCCTTTAGGGAGCGCCTCATACGTACCGAAAATAAAGGCCGGTATAACGGCCGCACCACTTTTTTTCACCAGGAAGCCGATGCCGGAAATTCCTTCCTGAAGACGGCCTTCCCTACTCACGCGTCCCTCCGGAAAGATGCCAATAACCCCATTATTTTTCAGCACGTCAATGCCCGCCTTTAAAGCGGTAATATTCGTTCCCCTCTCCCTCACACAGATACACCGCAATAATTTAAAAAGCCATTTCCCACGACCTTCATAAAACAACTCGGTCATCATAAAGGAAATACGCCTGGGAAATATGGACTGAAGCGCAACAGGGTCCATATAACTGAAGTGATTTGCCGCTACGATGAGGGGGCCTGAAAGTGGTATCCGTCCATCGCTTTTAGCCTCGATATGGAAGAAGAGCTTTAATAACAAGATGCCGGTTACTTTCAGGATGCTGAAAAAGCAATTGTTCAGAAAATCCATACAACGCTTTACGCTCACGGTGTGTTCCTCTGATAAAATGCGGGTTTTCTCGCCCAATACAATAATAAGTATTTGAAAAGGCGCAAAGCCTCCGGGGTTTATTTTGCCGTTATCGTATTAAGCCTGGCGCTTGCCCATGCCACAAATATGCCGATTAAAAAAATTCCCGCTCCCAAATAGAGCAATAATGTGCTGACGGATACCATCGTGGTTAGTTTGCCCAACGCCAGAATCGGCAACACGGTAGCGGCATTTACAAAGACGTCCTTGCAGGCGAATGTCTTCCCCCTAAACTCGTCAGGCACGATCCTTTGAATATCCGCGTTGATAGGCGACAAAAACATTCCACCGGCGGCACCGATAAGAAAAACGATGCCGAACGATGCCGGGTACGAGCGTATGAAGGAAAAAGTTGTGATCCCCAGCGCCATAATTACTATACTGCCGGTATAAAGAACGCTCCTTTTCACCCGATCTCCATATTTCCCAACTAAAATTGACCCGGCAAGGAGACCGCCGCCAATCAAGGTAAAAAGCGCCCCCAGCGGGGTTAGAGTTGTAAAACCCCATATCTTGCCTGCAAATTCCGAAACCATAATATAAAAACTGATGCCCACAAACCAGAAAAGGGAACCAAAACTAATAAGAATTATTAATTGCGCATTATGATAAATGTATTTCATACCCGCCTTGATATCGGAAAACAGAGTAATGCCGTTTTTTATCCCGGACGGTTTACATGCCCTTACCCGTACCATCCAGATGGTTCCCGCAGAAAAGAGGTAAGTAAAGGCGTCGATGTAAATGGACGCGCCAAATCCCAACTTGTCAAATACTACACAGCCAACGGCCGTACCGGCCAGGACGCTTAAGAGCGCGGAAGTAGTGACGAGCGAGTTTGCGGCGAGGAGGTGGTCATCATTAACAATACCGGGGATAAGCGAAAATTTTGCCGGTGAAAAGAGACAGGTGAAAATGCCGATAACAAAGATGAAAGGATACGTCACGTCAAGGGAATTCGAGTTGCTGACAACCCAGGGTAGTGCGCATACCAGGACAGCGCGGGCTATGTCAGACACAATTAAGATGCCTTTTCTTGACCATCGGTCAGAAAGTGATCCCGAAAACAGGCTAAACAAAAAAAAAGGCAGTATGCTCCAAAAGGTGATCCTGGATAGCCCTTCTCCAACATTTCCCCCATTCCTCAAAATGATCCCCATAATCGCCATCTGGTGAAATCTGTCGCCAAGCGCGGATACAATCTGTCCAATCCAAAGCATGAAAAAATTTTGATTTCTGAGGACTTCTGTTATCTTCGTCGTATTTTTCATACATTCTTTTTAAATTTTATCTCTTCACCTGACAAAACGAACGTTACCCTTGTACACTCCTCAAGCAGTGTTATTACCGGTTCTCCGATTTTAATTTCTACCCCCGGATGCACCACCCTGTTTACCACTATTTTGGCGTCTGCATTAACAGGCACCACTTCGTTGCTCACAAGATTCCTTAATTTTTTCACTAACTCTTCCCTTCGGGAGAGGAGATGGTCGAACGTCGCTACATACTGGGCTGGAAGCTCGCCCTTTGCCTTTTTAATGGCATACAACGTATTAAGTTCTTTATCTACCTTCTTGAGAAAGGCTTTTAATCCACTAATCTCTTTTCTTGTATTTATTTGGTCCGGATGTGTCGTGTAATCAATGCCCGCTTCCACGTCGGTATAAATCTCGTTCTTGCTGCCCAATGCCTCAACCTCAATTAATGTTCCAGCGGTTGTTATTCCACCTTCTATAGATATCTTGTCACCACCTGCCTTCACGGTATTTTTTGCATAGATAATGCAACCCACTGCCTCCCGTAAAATGGTTACATTATTTGCCACAATTGTTTGATTCCTGGCAAACCCTATGGTTACATCCCCTTCTGCCTCAATTTTTCCTTTACCGGAGCCGATAAAACCACCCTTTATCAAAACGCTCCCCTTTGATTTTATCAAAGAATCTTCTACCGTGCCCCACACCTCTATGTCCCCTACGGCATCTAAAACAAACCCGCTTCTCACGTTTCCTTTAACAACAATGGTGCCTTTGCTCGTGATGTTTCCTACACCGAAATCAACGTCCTTTTCGACCGTATAACAAGATTTTACTGAAACAAGTCCTCTGGCGTATTGAGGATTTCCGTCGATACACGATACCAACACCTTTGCGTCTTTTGCCGACACCTTGGTATTTTCCCCCACTGGAAGCATGCACGGTTTTCCCGGTACCGGCACTAACACGTTGCCATAAACGTCTTTTCCAGGCATTCCGGACGTGGGTTCAATCAATTTAACCAGGGGTTGCTCCTTTTCAACGCTATCGACGATACTAAGGTTATGGAAATCCACCTTGCCGCCGGTATCCTTATGCAGCTTGATTCTTTTATCTGCGTTAAATAAGAATTCGAGCTTGCCGTCATCGCCGTGAATTACCGCGGTACCTTCGGATACAAGGATGTTTTCGATCGGGAAATTCTCCTGCTTGACCTTATCCAGGGTAGTCTTTACCAACTCCTCATTTATTGGGGAAGCAATGGTTTTTGTTTTTAGGAATTTCACCACGTCGTCTACTTTGATGTCTATGTTTTCCAGAGCAAAGGGTTTTACGGATAAATAGACCTTCATGTGGTCATCGGAAACCTTAACCATAAGAAATTTGGCTCTATCATAAGTGTCTACCATATTTCCTCCTTTGCTTAATATTATTGAATGTATATGTATAGGAATTTCAAAGTAGGGACACGGTGCCCGTGTCCTTGCGTGTGAATACAAATCAGTTGCCAAAGGACTAATTTAATGAAAGAAAGGAACCATGGGAAAAAAATGGCATGAGGACGGGCAACGTGCAGTATGGTTCCCGGCTTTGGGGAAGGAATAGACAAGCGGTTTTATAGAGGTCTGAAGATTCACATCTTTTTATCGGATTGCCCATTTGTTCAAATACTTTTTGCTGATGGATGCAAGTTCTTCCAGCGAGTACTGTCTTCCGCTGTCATCAAAGACCGCTACGGTATCTGCTTCAAAGGTAAGTTCACCACCACAAAAGTCATATTCTTCAATCGGATTACTGCAAATAACCTCAATGCACCCATTCCGAACTTTACCCTCCATGATTTCGAGGCCGGTTTCAAAGATATGAGCCGGATTGACAAGAAGCCTCTCTTTATCCCCTGCATCACTCGGCCAGGTCTTGAAACAGATGTTCTTTATATTGCTTAACTCTATCGTAAACCCAAGGAAATCGGGACAAATACATCGCGCAAGGTAGGGAATTTCTATGTTCAAGGTTAAGCGATTGCCGTTACAGAAGTGGTTGACGATAATACCATCACTGAAGATTGAAAAGGTATCTGCTATGTTTTGGCTACCGGTAATCATTGCGCAGTATCATCCTCAACATACGGTTTGTTAGGTTGAACGTATGTTGCACGATACATTTTTGGCCTGATTATGTCAAGGGAAAAGTGGCAAATAAGGGATTCGAAAATTATTCGCAAGGATTGACAAACTTCGTTCAAATCTAACATTCAAAACTATCTGAACTTAAAAAAATAGATTATTTTAGATATATCTAAAAAAAGGAATAACTTTTGAGTCACCTTAATTTTTTTAACAGGAATGGTGTGTAGTATCCATTCTGAAATTTTATCTTCAGTTATACGATTGTGGCAGTCACCCGGGAAAAACCAGTTCAATGGAAAGCTCAATATTGCCATTTTAGAAATTCGCATGACTTCCTTGAAAGCTTCAGACTGTTTACCGTTCAGATGTTCCCATACCTGTAACGCTATAAATAAATCGTATTGGGAATCTTCAATAGGCCATGGAATTTCGGTTGCGTTATGAGGATACGTTACATTCGGAAAATATGGATTCACGTCCATCACATCAGAACCCTTCACAATAGGGCTTTTGTAAGGACCTAATTCTAAAACAGATTTTGGGCACTCTTTTTTTATTATACTAATGACTTCTTTAAAATAAGGCCAACGGCCTTTGTAATACGAATCGTTCTTTTCAAGGGTCTTGAACTCCGCATACGTTAGTGTTTCCATCTTTATCCTGCCCATATAAAACGGATCTTTCGAATTCACTATCCAGCACCCACCCAACAATAATAAGTGCTGATTTTTTTATGGCCTCACGGTTGATCCGTTCAGCAATTTCGGATAGTTTTGCGCAGATGATTTTTTGGTTGGGCCACGTTGCCTTGTAAACGACGGATACCGGGCAATCCAGGCCATAATGGGGTATGAGTATCTTTGCGATTTCTTCTATTTTATCAATGCTGAGGAAAATACACAGGGTGGGAGTAGCAGCGGCAAGCACGCTTAGATGCTCTTTTTCAGGGATAGGCGTTTTTCCTTCCATGCGGGTAATTACGATTGTCTGGGTTACGCCGGGAAGGGTTAATTCCTTTTTTAAAACAGAGGCGGCTGCAACGAATGAACTCACGCCCGGTATGATTTCGTAAGAGATATCCAATTCTTCCAGGGCGCGGATTTGCTCCTGTATCGCTCCGTAAATCGACGGATCACCAGAGTGTACCCTGGCCACGTCGACATTCCGCTCCTTGGCCTCTTTATAAACAACCACCATATCCTCCAGGCTCATCCGTGATGAATCATACACCTTTGCGTGCGACGGAAGCATCTTGAGTAATTCTTCATTTACCAGAGACCCTGCATAGATACAGTATCCCGCCTGCTGAAGGACTTTGCTTCCTTTGATTGTCAGCAGCTCAGGGTCGCCGGGGCCAGCGCCAATAAAAGAGACCTTCATACGTTAGTTTCCATCTTTCCAGTGAATGGCATTGATGGCAACCTTTTTGGATTCTTCTCCCATAATTTTGAATTGACTGTCTTTTATCAGATAAGTCGATGCGTCTTTGCTGCTTGTCCGTACGGTCACAATCCAATTTCCCCCATCCTTACTCACCGATTCGATTTTTCCCTTCTTAACGGTTACCACAATGTTTAATACCGATTCATCTGCACTGTCGGATATCTGGCGTACGCTGTCTACGGCAAAGATGTTCGGCATCCCCGTTTTTAACCGAATTTCAGGAGACTCGTACTCATAAAACTGTCCGAACGCGAGGGCGGGTATAACGAACCACACGAAGGTCAAAAAAAAGAGTGTATTTTTCATTTATGCGTTCCTCCTGAACTGAAGATGAAGTATTTTAGTTATCATATTTTCTAGCAATAAGGCAATGTTGGCGTTGTGGTCGAGATATCCAAACGTTGTTTTGATGATTTGGATAATGTGAAACAATGCGTCTTCCGATACCGCCTGACTTTTTACCGTCAAAGCGGCTTTCCAATCATCGTGATAGATAGACAATTCCCGGCGTCCCGTCTTGCAAACAAGCAAATCCCGGTAATACATGAGGAAGGAGAACAGAAGTTCCTTTACGAAGGTGCGTTTTTCTTCCAGTACGTCCGTATCCTGAATATGCCAGGTATTAACCAGTTCTTTAGAGAAGGTTAAGTTGTCTTTACACTCCAATTTTAAGAGTTGTGCTACAAGCCAGGTCTTCTTTTCTACCGCACCCGCTTGAGAAAGCCACACGGCCCTTTTTATACTACCATTTGCGATAAAAGCTACCAGCTCTGCCTGTTTATTATCCAGTTGATACTGGTTTACCAGGATGTTTTTCACAACGGCCATTGACAGGGGGGAAAACCGTATTATCTGACATCTTGAGCGAATGGTTTCTTTCACTGCATCCAGTGAGGTTGCCGTTAAAATGAGTATAGCATACAGAGGGGGTTCTTCCAGGGTTTTCAACAGACAGTTAGACGCCTCCTCGTTCATTTTGTCCGCCGATTGGATGATTACCATTTTGTTACGTGATTCCATCGGTTTAATCCTCAGGAAATCCTGAAGATGTTTCAATTGCTCAATTTTAATCACCCGGCTGTTCTTCTCAGGCTGTACCATAAGCATGTCCGAGAAGTTGTTACCGACGATCCTTTGGCAGATATTACAAACGTCGCAAGCGTCTATGCCCTGCCTCTGGCAAAAAACAGCCTTTGCCAATTCCCTGGAAAAAGAGGACTTGCCGACGCCTTCTTGCCCGGTAAAAATATAAGCGTGCGCCAGCCGATTATTTGCAAAGGCATTTTGAAATAATTCTATAATTCGGTTCTGGCAAGATATGTTTTTAAAAGACATGAACGATATCGCTACACAATAATTTCGTTGTCGTGCGCACTGATGGGTATGGGAATAATGTGCTTCTGTGCCTGACGGTTTAAACGCTAATCTTCGTCATCTTCATCGTCGTCGTGGTCGTCCTCATCATCGTAGTCATCCTCCGTATCTTCATCCTCGTCCTCATCATCGCTTTCTTCATCCTCGGTTTCAAGGATGGCCATAATGTCACCAATCTTTACCACGTCTCCTTCCTGAGCAAGTATTTCTACCAATCTGCCGGAAACCGGGGCGGTAACATTAAAGGTGGTTTTTTCCGTGATCATCTCGGCGATATCTTCGCCTTCCTCTACTTCTTCATCTTCTTCGACATACCAAAATGAAACGGTTGCTTCGTCTCCGTTATTCCCTTCTACTTCAGGTAACTCTACTTCAACTCTCATGATTGGTTCTCCTTAGATTATCGCATAAGAGGATACGCTGTTATCGGCACCAGTTAAGATAAATAATCGTCTTGCACTATTTAAGAATTTTTAAGGATGTGAATTATACTGAACGATAATTTGCTTGTCAAGCATCAAGGCAACAAATAAAAAAGACAGGGACATTGACAGGCTACAACAATCTTAACTCTTTTGATAATAAAGATATAAAATCACTTGACATGGTTAAAAAGATTGTTTAGAATCTTCGGCAATTATTAGCCGAACGGAGGGCTAAGGACGTTTGACAGAGAAAACTGTCGTTTTGAGCTGAATGCCTCTTTTCAGGGCAATTGTGGCAATGAATATAAACTGCAAACCAAATTCTTAACTATTAAGGAAGATGTGATATTTGTGGTTGGTTTTGTGGAATTTTGAATGCGAGGTTATCAATTTGTTATTTAGTGGATTTCATTGTCGATCTATCAGGAAAAACAGATGACAACCATTAGATTAAAAACGAAAATGAGTGGACGATGGTATAAAACAATAACTACTCAACCTTGCATCGGCTGCATTATTGTGTATCTATCTGGTGTGTGATATGCTGGTTATAGAAGTACATTCTTAATGGTTGTGCCATTCATTACTCAAATTTGCTCACAATAGACATTTTCCCTATAAGCGATACTCCCTCCAAAGCTTCACGACTCAGACTATTTTTATTTTCCGGAGGATGGGCGCAAAAAAAGCTCATGTAATATAAAATGCCGATGTTTCCACTACTGGCGCTCCTTCCTGTATGCATTGCCGTTGGATACTTTAGTTGTATCTTTGTGTACAAGAAGAGACAGTTAGCCAGCGAAAAGAAGATACAAGACCTCATTGATGAATCAAAGAGGGCCGCCGAAAAAATCAAAAAAGAAGCAGACCTTGCCGTAAAATCAGAACTTTTTCAGCGTAGAGAAGCGTTTGAAAAAGAGACACAAGAAACCAAGATGGAGTTAAGGCAGCAAGAAAAGCGATTAAGCAAAAGGGAAGATAACCTGGAACGTAAAATGGAGTTGTTAACAAAAAAAGAAAGATACATTGATACCCTTTCTGCCAACCTCGCCCTGAAAGAAAAAAAAGTAGATGAAAAAAAGCTGGAATACGATGCAATCATAGAAGAACAGAATAAAGTCCTCCTTAAAATCTCCAATATGAACGCTGAAGAGGCTGAAAAGCTTCTGCTCACCAGATTAGAAAAAGGACTCGACATCAAATGCGCTGAAATCATTTCAAAGAAAATTTCAGCGGCAAAGGAAAGCGCGGAACAAACAGCCATATCGCTCATCAGCTCTGCAATCCAACGTTGCGCCGCCACTCAAACGGCGGAAAATATCGTAAGCGCAATCGAACTTCCCAATAATGAAATGAAGGGACGCATTATTGGAAGAGAGGGACGTAACATACGCGCTTTTGAGAAGGCAACGGGTATTGATGTTATTGTGGATGATACGCCGGGGGTAATTGTTCTTTCCGGATTTGACAGTGTTCGTCGTGAAATAGCAAGGCAGTCCATGGAAAAGTTAATCCTTGACGGGAGGATTCATCCTGCCCACATAGAAGAAGTCGTTAAGGACACGGAAAAGGAAATTGAACAGGTGATTCAGGAAACGGGCAAACAGACCTGCTTTGAACTGGGGGTTCACAGCGTTCATCCTGAAATAATAAAGCTCATCGGACGCCTTAAGTATAGAACCAGTTACGGACAAAACCAGTTGCAGCATTCTATTGAGGTCAGCAACCTTATGGGTATCATAGCGGGTGAACTGAAGCTGGATGTCCCGCTGGCAAAAAGGTGCGGTCTTTTGCACGATATCGGCAAGGCCATCGGCCCGGAAATGGAAGGCACCCACGCAGTGGCAGGAGCAGACCTTGCGAAACGGTATGATGAAAGACCGGAGGTCGTTAACGCAATTGGCGGCCATCACGAGGAGACACCGGTTGAGTCTGTTTACACGGTACTGGTAAGCGCAACCGATGCGATTTCCGCGGGAAGACCGGGCGCCAGAAGAGAAACCCTGGAAAAATACGTAAAACGGCTTGAACGGCTCGAAGGCATTGCAACGTCTTTTAGCGGAGTTGAAAGCGCCTACGCCATACAAGCAGGCAGGGAAGTACGCGTTATCGTTTGTCCCGATAAGGTAAACGACAAAGCAGCCGCGAAGATATGCTACGACCTTGCAAGAGAAATTGAAGACCAACTGGAGTATCCGGGAGAAGTCGTCGTCACGGTCGTTCGGGAAACTCGTTTTGTCGAACATGCAAAGTAGCGGTATGCATACTGAGTTTGACGTGATTGTGGTTGGCGCCGGACATGCAGGCTGTGAAGCAGCCCTTGCCGCGGCGCGCATGGGGACGCGCACGGCGCTGTTTACCATAAATCTGGACAACATTGCGCAGATGTCGTGCAACCCCGCCATCGGCGGCCTTGCAAAAGGACAACTGGTGCGGGAAATTGATGCCCTTGGCGGTGAAATGGCAAAGGCCATAGACGAAACGGGCATACAGTTTCGCATGCTTAACACCAAAAAAGGACCCGCCGTTCACTCCCCGCGCGCCCAGGCCGATAAAAAGGCGTACCAGGTGTCCATGAAAAAAAGATTGGAGGCGCAAAGCAATCTTTTTATACGACAAGATATCATCGATGGGCTTATTGTTGAGGGTAAAAAAATTACCGGGGTTGTTGCCCAAAGCGGCATTTCCTACAGGGCAAGGGCCGTTATTCTTACCACGGGTACCTTTTTAAAAGGGCTAATCCACATCGGCGGGTTTCTCACCCCCGGCGGGCGCATGGGGGAGCTTTCTTCCGAGAAATTGTCAGACTCCCTGCGCACGCTGGGTTTTGAGGTCGGTCGCCTTAAGACAGGCACGCCTCCGCGTCTGAACGGCCGCACGATTAATTACACCCAACTCACCTTCCAGGGCGGCGACGATAACCCGCAACCATTTTCATACTCGACGGAAAAAATATCACGCCCGCAGGTGCCTTGCCACATAACGCACACGAACGCAACAACGCATAAGATCGTTATGGACAACCTGTCCCGTGCGCCGCTCTACTCCGGTCAGATCAAGTCCATAGGCCCCCGGTATTGCCCTTCCCTGGAAGACAAAGTGGTGCGGTTTTCAGAAAAAGAGCAGCATCAGGTATTCCTGGAACCGGAAGGACTTGACACCTTTGAAGTTTATTGTAACGGCATATCCACAAGCATGCCTCACGACGTGCAGGAGGCAATAGTCAACTCTATTGTGGGGCTGGAATCGGCGGAAATCGTGCGATACGGCTATGCCATCGAATACGACTATGTGCCGCCCACCCAACTACAACCCTCCCTGGAAACAAAGGGTGTGGAAAACCTCTTTCACGCCGGCCAAATCAACGGGACTTCCGGCTATGAAGAAGCCGCAGCCCAGGGAATCATGGCCGGTATGAACGCGGCGCTCAAGATTCAAGGGAAAGAACCGCTTATCCTGGGACGTTCCGAGGCGTACATCGGCGTCCTTATCGACGACCTCGTCACAAAAGGCACGCAGGAACCCTACCGTATGTTTACCTCCCGCGCGGAATACCGGCTCCTGCTGCGCCAGGACAACGCGGACAGGAGGTTGATGAAATACGGGTACCGCAATGGGCTTATTTCAAACGGGCAGTGGAATAAATTACAGGAAAAGGAGCGCGACATTGCCGGGATTTTGGCGTATCTGGACAAAAAACACGTCGGCCCGGATTCGCTGGCAAAGATACTAAGCCGTCCTGATAGAACCTTTGACGACGTACTTTCCCTGGATAACGAACTCCGCCAGAGACCGATATCGAAAGAAGTGAGAGAACAAGTGGAGATCGAGGTAAAATACAAAGGGTACATAGAGCGGCAGTACACACAAATTGAAAAATTCAAAAAAATGGAAGACCTCAGAATTCCCGCCTGGATTGACTATTCAACCATCGCTGAAATAAGAAAAGAGGCGCGTCAAAAATTAACCCAAATTCGCCCCATTTCCCTGGGTCAGGCATCCCGCATCTCCGGTGTATCCCCCGCAGACGTCTCAATCCTCATGATATATCTTACAGGGAAAAATAAGGCCTGACGGATACCTTAATTGGTAATTTATTGTATGAATTTCAAAGTAGGGACACGGCGCCCGTGTCCTTACGTGTGAACACAAATAAGTCGCCGAAATGCCTAATTCAAACC
>CAYJPZ010000121.1:0-12509 GCA_964372185.1 uncultured candidatus Brocadiaceae bacterium | reverse complement strand
CTCTACAACAGGCCCGAAGGGCTGAAAGCATATAGCCAGGGGTGAAGCCCCTGGTTAAAGAAAAATAATAACCAGCCCCAAAGGGGCGAAAGAAAAAGATACGTAACATTGCCAGTACAGCGCCTTCGCCTTGTCAGCATACCAGGCAAGCACAAGGCGTCCCGGCTTCTGATGAAGACTTGTTGTTCAGCGCACGCCCATGCTACGTTTGCCAGACTTCCATGATACTCGCCCTGAATAACTCATCGAGTTGCTCGTCAGGAAGCGAACGTTTATCGTGATGGACTTTCCTGCCTTCAAGACGTTTCAACTCGCGTTCGATGAAGTTGCCGATGGTTGCGATGCGTTGCCCTCGGTCAAGTTCTTCCCCGGCACGTTTGGCCGCAATAAGCCGGTCTATGTCCGCTCTGAGTTTTAGGTCAATGACCAGCTTGTCCACCAACACCTTGAACTCCGTTGGCACTACACCGAACCCATGCTCAATCCAGATCATGGCCAGGATTGGGCGGAGTACGTAAAAATACTTCTTCACCCAGACTTCTTCGCCCTGCAAATAGTCGCGAAAGTTCCCCCGCGCCATGTGGAGATAATGATACAAGCAAGCGGTTGGGGAATAAAACACAGGGGTCAACTCGCGCATGCGTGCGGCCGTAGAGTATTTTTCCCAATAAACCATTGGCGAGCCGAGCCATTCGAGCAAGGGTGGGTTGGATTTTCGGAGCAATTGGAGGGTTTTTTTCAAGTCCCATCCGGTTATGTCGAGCAAACCATCAATCGGGCGCTCGATGACGTCACGTCTATCAAAGATGGAAAGATACCACTCGATGGGGCGAACGTAGATAAAGCGGACGTCGTAATCACTGTCCGAGGATGGAACCCCCCATGCGCGGCTGCCGGATTCGCATGCATAAACCACCTTAATATTTTCCGCGGCTTCAATTTCAGAAAGACACTCAGGTATTTTTTGTTTCATGCGGTTCTTTTGTAAGCTGCGCTCCATCGTTCCTTCTTGATATTTCTTTGTATTATAGCTGGTGGAAATGAGTTTGACAATTGTTGGTGGAAATTGTTTATTTGCCTGGAGTGATTTGGTTATCTATCGTATGGTTCAGGTTCAATATCCGGTACTTTTTTTAATAGAGCTTCGAAATCTTTTGCCTTCCCCAATTTAGCCTCTTTTTTTAAATAATCTACGGTCATAATGGCAGATATCTTTTCGGCTGCTGCGCTACTTATGAATTGGTTAATAGAAACCTTTTCTTCTTTAGCAATTTCCTTAATTTTTTTATGTAACGATTCCGGTAATCTCACACTCATAGTACTCATAGTGAACCTCCCTGTAATCCAACAAATTCTTTAGGCGTTAGTGGTTTTGGTTTAAATTGCTCCAAACCTTTAAAATGTTTAATGTTGTGAGTAACAATGTAATCACAATCACCAGCTACTGCTAATTCCTAAAGCATATCATCTTTTTGATCTTTTAAAACGGGTCTCCATAAATAGAAAATCTCTTGATGGATACAAATTTTACAAAAATACCTTAAAAATCCTAGTATTTCTTGCTTCGAATATCTTTCAGAAAAATTTCCTTTTAATAAAACTTCGTGACGTTGCCTTGCTTTTGCGTTTACCCAACTCAAGCCCTACGTTGAGACATTTAAGAGGTATGGCATCCCGTACATCGTGGAAGGTGAGAAGTATTTCTACACCACGCAGGAGGTGCTTGATGTTATCAACCTCTTGCGTATCATAGAGAATTCGCATGACAAGATTGCGCTGACGAAAGTAGGGATTCTGCGGTGGCGGCGATTTCTTCCGATGTAGGAAAAACTACGGCGGCTTTCTACCGTTTTTTGCGGAAAATGCACGCGCGCGCAGGGATAATCCCCGTTTCTCATCTCATACAATATGCGTTGTTAACGAGCTAGAAATTATATTTTATGATGACTTCACGTGTCAACATAAATGCTTTTTTTGCTTGACTTGTGCTAAGCCCTTTGTTTAAGTAAAGAAAACTTTTTATAAAATCACAGAATAAAGGACTAATTATCATGGTAAAAATTCTCGTAATTGATGATGAACCGGACATTACGTTTATCCTGGGAGGGATGCTTTCAAAGGAAGGATATGTGGTTGACACCGCAGGCGGCATTGCAGATGCAAAAGAGAAAATGGCACAGAATAACTACGATTTGATACTGGCAGATATTGCCCTGGGAAGTGAGACGGGGGTCGATATCTTGCGGGAAGTGAAAATAAAAAAATTGGATAGCATTGTTATTTTTATGACGGGATATCCCACGTTTGACACTGCGGCTGAGGCTGTCCGGTTTGGCGTGTTTGACTACCTGCCGAAACCCATTGAAAGGGGACGTCTCATAAACACCGTTAAAAAAGCGCTACAAAGCAAAGGGCTTGTTGACTAAAATATAAGGCTATTGGGTGAGAATAACGGGCGCAGAAGAAACGCCCCATACCTTCTGCGCGTATTCCTGGATGGAGCGGTCGCTGGAAAATACGCCTATCCTGGCTACGTTTAAAATTGATTTTCTCGTCCAATCTTCATGGTCACGATAAAGCCGGCTGACCCGTTCCTGACAACTCACGTACGATGCAAAGTCTGCCAACAGGAAATATTTATCCCCCTGGTAGAGTAAACTATCCACGATTGGCCTGAATATGTGAGGATGGAGGGGTGAAAAGTGGCCGTTACCAATCATGTCAATCACTTCTTTCAATTCCGGATTTTTCTGATAATAGTCATAAGGGCTATATCCTTTGCTCTTGAGTTGTTTTATCTCTTCAACGGTCATGCCGAAGATAAAAATATTGTCGTCGCCAACTTCGTTTTTGATTTCAATGTTTGCGCCGTCCAGTGTACCAATGGTGAGGGCGCCGTTTAAGGCGAATTTCATGTTGCCCGTGCCTGACGCCTCCGTGCCGGCCGTGGAAATCTGCTCGGAAAGGTCCGCGGCCGGGATGATTTTTTCGGCAAGCGAGACGCGATAGTTTGCCAGGAAAAACAGCCGCAATCTTCCACCAATGACGGGGTCGTTATTTACAACGTCTGCCACGGAATTAATCAATTTGATGATTAGTTTAGCCGTAGCGTACCCTGGTGCCGCTTTGCCGCCGATAATGACGGAGCGCGGCGTGTATTCTGCCGTGGGATTTGCCCTGATCTTGTTGTAAAGATAAATTACGTGCAGGACGTTGAGCAATTGCCGCTTGTATTCGTGAATGCGCTTGACCTGGCAGTCGAACATTGCGTTTACGTTTATTGCAAAGGTGTCGTCGTGTATAAGATACTCGGCAAGGTGCAGCTTGTTCGACAGTTTGATCTTTCTCCACTCTTCCCTGAAGCATTTGTCTTCCGCAAAGAGGATGATATCTTTCAATTCCTGCAAGTTTTTCACCCAGCCGTCACCGATGTTTTGGGTAATGAGCCGCGCAAGTTCCGGATTACATTTCTGCAGCCAGCGGCGCTGGGTAATACCGTTCGTTACGTTGCAAAAACGGTCAGGATGCATTTCATAAAAAGGTTTGAATACGTGTGATTTGAGCAATTCCGTATGCAAGGCGGCCACGCCGTTGATTGAATGGCTGCCGACAATCGCAAGATGCGCCATACATACTTTCTTTTCTCCGCTTTCATCAATGAGCGACATGTTTTGCTGGTGTTCGGCGCTGCCGGGAAACCGGTACGCGACTTCGCCGAGAAAACGGCGGTTGATCTCATAGATGATTTGTATATGGCGCGGCAACACACGTTCCACCAGGCTTACCGACCATTTCTCCAACGCCTCCGGCAATATCGTGTGGTTCGTATAGCCGAACGTTTTTACCGTAATCTCCCATGCCTTTTCCCAATCGAGTTGCTCGACGTCTATCAGAATTCGCATGAGTTCCGGTATGGCTATGGCGGGGTGCGTGTCGTTCAATTGGATGGCAACCTTGTCGCTGAACCCGTGGAAATCCGGGTGGCCTTTTTTGAAGCGGCGCATTACGTCCTGCAAGGTTGCCGACACAAAAAAATATTCTTGTTTCAGTCGTAATTCCTTTCCCTCGAATTTGTCGTCGTTGGGATACAGCACCTTGGAAATAATCTCGCTTCGCTGCTTGTTTTCGACCGCCCTGATGTAGTTCCCTTCGTTGAAGTAGCTAAAATCGAATTCACGGGTTGACTTTGCCGCCCACAGCCGCAGGTTGTTGACGGTGTTGTTCCTGTAGCCGGGAATGGGCGTATCGTAGGCCATTGCCATTACGTCCTGCGTTTCGACCCACTCGTGGCAAAGCTTGCCGTTGGCATCGGTATACTGATGAACCCTTCCGTAAAATTGCACCGTGTATAGATATTCCGGACGCGGTATTTCCCACGGGTTTTCGTATCGAAGCCAGTTATCGGGCGATTCCACCTGATAGCCGTCTTTAATCTTTTGTGAAAAGATGCCGTATTCGTAGCGGATACCGTATCCATAAGCAGGCAATTCCATGGTTGCCATCGAGTCGAGGAAACACGCCGCAAGCCTGCCGAGTCCGCCGTTGCCTAGACCGGCGTCCCACTCGATTTCCCGCAGTTCTTCCAGATCATATCCCAGGTCGAGACATGCCCGGAGGACGTGATCGTGCAGATTAAGATTGATCAGGCTATTGCTAAGCGTGCGGCCCATGAGGAATTCCATGGATAAATAGTAAACGCGCTTTACGTCGTTATCGTAGTACGATTGCTGCGTGGCTATCCAGCGATTCACCATCCGATCACGCACGGTGTAGGCCAGGCTTTTGTAAATGTCAAGCATGGTTGCCGAATATGCGTCTTTGGCCAGCGAACACTCCAAATGCTGCGCAAATGAGTCCCGCAGAGAGTTAGCGTCAGTCCCCAGCTTGGTTGTCAATAATGCCTTCAGTTTTGCGGTACGCGACATGTTTTTCAATAGACCTCCGATTTTAGTGCGATGATTATTCCATGAGTTATTAACGGACGCTTCGATAACCAGGTAAGCGGCTGCTTCTATCCTTTTAGGTGCTCCGCGAATTAAGCGTTTTTTGCGGTAGAATGAACTGTTAAATCATAGCTATGCTTTAATTGCGCGTCAATTATATAGCTCCGAAATATGAAAGTACCGCTAAAATTAGTGTTTGATTTGCACCAATGCGCACGAAAAAGTTTCGGAACCACAGATTTCCCAGATTGCACAGATAGAAATCGTAAAAATGTATCATAATTGAAAAATATTTACTTGGTTAATATATGATAATTATGATACAATTTATGTTGTAATTTGTAGATAATAATCATTCCATACTAAGCCATTTTTCTTACATTATAAAGGGAATTTTTTATGAAAATTGCTGTTTCGGGTAAGGGGGGGGTGGGAAAGACGACTTTTGTGGCCTCTCTGGCCAAGGTTTTCAGTGAGTGCGGCAAAAAGGTTATTGCGATAGACGCAGACCCGGTGTCCAATTTGGCGGTGACGATGGGTATTAAAAGCACATCCGGCATCGTGCCGATCAGTCAAATGAAGGATTTGATAAAGGAGCGGACGGGCGCATCTGACGAATACGGGAAATTCTTTTCACTCAATCCTACGGTTTCCGATTTACCCGAGAAACTTTCGCTGGAACACGAGGGGATAAAGCTTATGGTATTGGGCGCTATCAAACGCGGTGGCGGTGGCTGCGCGTGTCCTGAGAGCGCTTTTTTGAGGGCGTTGCTAAGCCACCTCATTGTTCACAGGGACGAGGTGGTGATTGTTGATATGGAGGCAGGGGTTGAACACCTGGGCCGCGCCACGGTAAGGTCGGTAAATGCCCTGATTGTGATTGTAGAGCCCGGTTCTAAGAGTATTGAAACGGCCTTTCAGGTAAAAAAACTTGCAGACGACATAGGCCTTAAGTCGATTTATGCCGTGGGAAATAAGGTTGCGTCTGAAGCTCACAAAGCGCTCATAGAAAGGGAACTGAAAGGTATCCCCGTTCTTGGGTACATTTCTTTGAATGATAAGATTCTTGAATCTGATATCGAAAGGAGGGCTGCCTTTTCTGAAAATAAACTTTTGCTTAAAGAGGTGCGTGATATAAAGGAAAGGCTTGTGGAATTAACAAATAAATGACAAAGTCCAGCCTTTTTACTTGATTTCGACGTGGTAATAATTATAATTTATCGTTCCAAAAACTCTCGACAAACGGGTTCATGATTGTCCATCAGGAAGGTATATGTAATGTGCATTGCTCACGGTGGGTATTCGTAAGCCGAGGAATGGAGGTAATTCACTTATGGAAGAAAAACAAAAATCAGTAGACCATATAATGCTCGACCGGATGAAGGAAATGAAGGTGGAGACGATGTACGACAGATACCAGCAGCAGCTTCCGCAGTGCGGCTACGGTAGCCTGGCATTGTGTTGCCGCCATTGCAACTATGGTCCCTGTAATATAGCGCCTTTCGGTCCAGGACCGAGGAAAGGCGTTTGTGGCGCGGACGCCAATACTTTTGCCGGCAGGCACTATCTGCGTATGTGCGGGGCAGGCACTGCGTGTCACTCCGACCACGCGCGTGCCGCGGCGCACCTGCTTGTGTCCACTGCCAGGGGTGAAGCGCCCGGATATAGGATAAAAGACGTTGATAAACTCATGATGGTTGCCGAGTGCTTCGGTATAAAAACGAAGGACCGCAAGACTAATGAGATCGCGGAAGAAGTGGGTGAAATGGCGCTCATGGAGTTTGGAAAACCTTACGGAACGCTCCTGTTTCTGAAAAGGGCTCCGGAGGCGCGTCAAAAAATATGGGAAAAGCTTGGTATTGCGCCCCGGGCCATCGACCGTGAGGTTACCGAGAGTATGCACAGGACGGGCATGGGCGGTGACCAGGATTACCGGAACCTCACCAAACAGGCCATGCGCGTATCGCTGGCGGATGGCTGGGGCGGCTGCATGATTGCCACGGAGTTACAGGACATCATGTTTGGCACACCAAAGCCAACCCAAGGGAGATCAAATTTAGGGGTTATTAAGAAAGACCACGTGAACATCATTGTTCATGGTCATGAACCACAGCTCGCTGAGGCTATTGTTCTGGCTTGTGGAGACCCATCAATTACAAAGGCGGCTAATGCAGTGGGGGCGAAGGGTATTGTGATTGCAGGACTCTGCTGCACAGCGAATGAACTCCTCGTCCGGCACGGTATTCCTATGGCCGGTCACATGACTATACAGGAATCTGCTATAGCGACGGGCGCCGTTGAGGCTATGGTTGTTGATATACAATGCGTGATGCAGTCGTTGGCCGACGTGTCGAAGCAGTTTCATACGAAACTTATTACCACCTTGTCGAAGGCAAAGATTTTCGGCGCGGAGCACGTGGAGTTTGAGGATGAACATGCCATTGAGGCGGCAAAAAAGATTATCACGATGGCTATAGATAATTATAAGAACCGTGACGCCACCAAGGTGTTTATCCCAAGCGCTGCCGAGCCGAGCCTTGTTGCCGGCTTCAGCCACGAAACGATAAAATACATGCTGGGCGGCAGATTCAGGGCAAGTTACCGTCCGTTGAATGACAACATTATGAATGGAAGGATTCGCGGCGTTGTGGGTATTGCGGGTTGTACGAGTCCGAAGGCAGGCGTTTGTGAGCAATCATACGTAGAAATGGCGAAAGAGCTGATTGCCAATAACTTTTTGGTTGTGGCTACGGGTTGTGCCGCGGGGCAATGCGCATCGGGTGGATTGTTGCTTCCTGAAATGAAAGATGCGTGCGGCGCGGGGTTGAAAGAGGTTTGTGAGGCGGTTGGTATACCTCCCGTTCTTCATTCCGGCGCTTGTGTTGATAATAGCCGTATCCTTATCGCCGTCTCAGAAATGGTAAAAGAAGGTGGTTTGGGGAACGATATCTGTGACTTGCCGGTGGCTGGCGCTTGCCTTGAATGGATGAGTGAGAAGGCCATTGCTATCGGACAATTCCTGGTAGCCTCCGGTATTTATACGGTATTTGGCATGAACTCGCCGGTAGCCGGTGCTCCAGATATGCAGCGGTTGCTGACCCAGGAAATGGAAGAGTTGGTCGGCGCAAGGTGGGATTTTGAAAAGGATTTGAAGAAGATTGGCAGGATGCTGATGGACCACATCGAGAAGAAGAGAGACGCCCTTGGCATCAACACGAAGAAGGAAAGAAAGCTTTACGATATGGCTGAGAGAAGGGCGTTGGAAAGGGAATGTAAGCCGGTTCCCGGGGGGCATCACTAAAAAGGCAAAGCATCAGACCAGAGATGCGTGTGCGAAAGTACGCGCTACATGGATGAGGCTGGAGGTATGAGGAACAACGTTGGAGATAGGATTGCCGTTCTCATGCTTCCAGCATCGTAGTTCTGTGTTTTTTTAACTTGACTTGTTGGTAAAGATAAACCGTCGATAAAGATTTTTAAAGGGGTTGTTTTTATGTCGAAGATCATCTGTTCCGCCGCCATACGCGGTGCATACCAAATTATCGATAAGGCTGACAAAAAGCTATCGGAGGCTATTGCGCAGAAAGGGCGTGACTGCAAAGTGGAATTCCCCAACACAGCGTATTATTTGCCTATCGTTTATTCGATGACGGGTATACCGGTAAAGACCCTGGAAGATTGCGTTCATATTATAGGGATGGCAAGGAGCATGTTGCCTCCGTTGCCGGCTGAAAAACACTGGGTGCCTTATTTGGGACATACACTGGATGCCGGTATGGCAACCCTCTTTGCGGAAGAAGTTTACGAGGCCTGTAAATATCTCATCGGGCCGCATCCGGTAGACGGGATATGGCTGGGAGCTGCCGATGACGTGATCATGCGTGAACGTGGCATCGAGTTTGTGGACGGCACTGCGCCCGGCTTTGCGGCTATCGTTGGTTGCGCGCCGGATTCTGACACGGCCGTAAAGATTGCCAGGGAACTTCAGCAAAAGAACCTGTACGTGTTCATGCAATCAGACAATCTTGGGACGTCATTTGCCGAACAGTTAGCCGAGAAGGGCGTCCAGATGGGGTGGGATACCCGTTTGGTGCCATTTGGAAAAGAGACCTCTGCAGCAGTCTATTCACTGGGTTTTGCCAACAGGGCAGCCCTTTCCTTTGGAAACGTGCCGCCGGGTGATTTCAGGAAAAACCTCCTTTACAATAAGAATCGTATTTTTGCCTTTGTGCTTGCGTTAGGAACGAGAGTTACCGATGAACAATATGCGAATGCAGCCGGGGCAATCAACTACGGATTTCCGACGATTACCAATATTGACATCCCGGAAATCTTACCTACCGGCGTTTGCACTTACGAACACGTTGTTTCCAGGGTGCCGGTCGACAAGATTGTTGAAAAGTGCATTGAGGTGCGCGGTCTGAAGATTTCCATCCACAAGATCGATCTGCCCGTGCCTTACGGGCCTGCCTTTGAAGGTGAACGTATCAGAAGAGAGGATATGCAGGTCGAGATTGGCGGTCCGGGTACTCCGGCCTTTGAATTTGTCTGCACGAGAGAACTTGATGAGATTGAGGATTGAAAGATAGAGATTATTGGTCCTGATCTGGATGGAATTCCCCCTGGCCCTGGTGTGTCCCTGGGTATTATGATAGAGGTGGCCGGACGTAAGATGCAGCCTGATTTCGAGCCGATTTTTGAACGGCAGATGCACCGTTTCCTGGGCGAGGCGCAGGGATTTTTCCACATGGGACAAAGGGATATTATCCGCCATCGTATCAGCAAAGAGGCGTTTAAGGCAGGCTTCAGGTTAAAGCACATCGGCAGTATTGCCCATTCGCAGTTCCACAGTAACTTTGGGGCGATTGTCGATAAGGTTCAGGTGACGTTTTATACGAAAAAGGAAGACGTGGAGCATAAAATGAAAGAGGTGCGTGCCGCATACTCCGAGCGTGACGCGCGTTTGCTGGGTATGAAGGACGATTCGGTAAACCAGTTCTATAGCTGTACCCTTTGCCAGAGCTTTGCGCCCACGCATATATGCGTGGTCACCCCGGAACGTTCCGGCCTTTGCGGTTCGGTAAGCTGGCTGGACGGGAAGGCGGGTTACGAAATCAATCCTACGGGTCCCAATCAGCCGATTGAAAGAGGAAAGGTTGTTGACGAACGGCTGGGGCAGTGGGAAGGCACGAATTCATTTATCTTCAACGGCTCAAACAGATCGCTTGAGAAGGTGAGCCTGTATAGTATCATGACGGATCCTATGACCAGTTGCGGGTGTTTCGAGTGTATCTCTGCCATGTTGCCCATGACGAATGGGATCATGGTGGTAGACCGTGACTTTACGGAGATGACGCCCTGCGGTATGAAGTTTTCTACCCTCGCAGGAACGGTAGGTGGCGGATTGCAGACCCCAGGCTTTATGGGACATAGCAAATACTACCTGAGCAGCAGGAAGTTCATATCGGCAGATGGAGGACTTGCCCGTCTCGTATGGATGCCGAAGGCATTGAAGGAAGAGATCGGCGAGATGCTTTCAGAGACAGCCACGTCGCTCGGATTAGAAGATTTCCTGAACAAGATTGCGGATGAGACGGTGGCACAGACGGAAGAAGAAGTCGTTGCATACCTGCAGAAGGTCAATCATCCTGCGCTTACAATGGAGCCGATGATATAAAAAAGCGATGAGGTTGCTTTGTTATGCCTACTGTTTTAAGGATTGGTTTTTGAATATCGCGATTTTTTAGCAGAAAAATATTATGAGCGTCATGGTGATAGGTAAAGAAGTTGACGTAAAGCCATCCGCCATTCGCGTATGGGTTGAAGGTCGAATTGTTTTTGTCGAGCTTACTGACAGAAGAATTGTAGGTTTTCCAGCCGACCGTTTTGAAATTCTCAAAAACGCTACGGATGAACAACTGAAGGGAGTTACCTTGCGGCTGAATGGATATGCCTTAAGGTGGGAGACGCTAGATGAGGACATTACGGTTCCAGGCGTTGTAGCGGGAGAATTTCAATTGCCTTAAATAGGAGAGTAAACTTATGAAAAAGTCCCAGGTTACTTTAGATATAATCTTGGATGAGCTAAAAGGTATTAAGGCACAGGTGCAGAAATTTGTCTCACTAATTCCGGAAGAGAGTATCAATGAATATAAAAATGCTGCTCAAATAAGGAAAGGGAATATGAAATTCTTTATTACGGTATTCCGGGATGAAGACGGAATGTTCATTGCCGAGTGCCCATCTATTCCAGGTTGTGTGAGTCAAGGCAAGACCGAACAAGAGGCAGAAAGAAATATTCAAGAGGCAATTAAGGAATGTTTGGAAGTGCGTGCTGAAAAGGGAATGCCTTTAACGGTGGCTATTCGTCAAGTTGAGGTTTCTGTTTAGTGCCTATTGTACCGATATTAAGACCGCGGGAGGTTGTAAAGACTTTCGAGAGGATTGGATGGGAAGTTGTTCGTCAACGAGGCAGCCATATCGTCCTGATAAAGAAAGGACACATAGCTACGTTGTCAGTTCCCAATCATACCGAAGTAGCCCGTGGTACGTTACGAAGCTTAATCGCAAAGGCAGGTATAACGGTAAAAGAGTTTTTAGAAGTGCTGGAAGATTAGTTTTTGTGGGTTCCAGGCGTTGTAGCAGGCAAATTACAATTGTCTTCATTAGTAAATTTTAAATAGTTCAAACAATTTAATCTTGGAGTGTGTTCATGGTCTTTGGTACGCCGTTGATAAGGTATCGTGATGAGGAAGCCGGGGAAGAAAAGGAAAAACGTCCGGCGGGTGACTTGGCTGCAAGGTTATTAAAGACCCGAACGATTATGGTTGCGGACGAAGTGAATAAAAAAATGGCACAGCAGATTATGGCGCAACTCATACTTATGGAAGCGGAGAATGATGAAGATATAAAAATCTTCATTAACTCACCGGGCGGCGATGCCGATGCGGGTTTTGCTATCTTTGACATGATGCGCTTCGTAAAGCCGAAGGTAAAGGCGATATGCACCGGTGTTGCAGCGAGTGCAGCCGTAATCATCCTTCTGGGCGCAAAAAAGGAGAACCGGTTCAGCTTGCCCAATGCGCGTGTGCTGATACATCAACCTTCGACCGGTATACACGGAACGGCAGCCGATATTCAGATAGAGGCCAGTGAGATAATCAAGTGCCGCGAAAAAATCAATCACCTGATTGCCGTTGAAACGGGACAGACATTTGAAAAGGTAGGGTCGGACACGAAAAGGAACTTCTGGATGTCGGCAGAAGAGGCGCTCAAGTATGGGCTGGTAAATAAAATCATACAGACGAGCGGTGATTTAACCGGGTAAGTGAGTGGTAATTACCGAAAGCGTCCGTAATGACCTTGAGATTTTTTTAGCCACCCCTTTATCCTCTTTGTTAGAGCGAGGTTGAATGGGTGGCTTTTTCATTTTATTTGTATGGTTTTTTGGGTGGTGCGGGCTGTAGAGACGCCCTGGCAGGGCGTCTCTACGTTTGTCCGTGCTTAACTCGATGTATAGGAATTTCAAAGTAGGGACACGGTGCCCGTGTCCCTGCGTGTGAACAA
>CAYJPZ010000120.1:10148-12521 GCA_964372185.1 uncultured candidatus Brocadiaceae bacterium | reverse complement strand
TCGTTAGACTGAAGTTGTAAAAATTCTTTATTTACCGTCCGTAAATCTTACTTATTACACACAGATTCTGCGGACAAGCCCAATAAAAAGAACTTTTTTGGAAAAGGTGGTTCAATAATGAATATCGGATCGTGGTATGGAAAAAACGGACAGTGCGCGTTCACGGTCTGGTCTCCTTTTGCAAACACCGTGTCGTTAAAGATCGTTTCGCCTTGCGAAAAGATAGTCCCCATGGAAAAAGATGTGTGGGGATATTGGAAAGCGGTCGTTGAAGGGACGCGGGAAATGCCTTCCTACTTTTATCGTATCAATGACGAAAAGGACAGGCCTGATCCCGCGTCACACCACCAACCAGAAGGCGTGCATGGCCCGTCGCGGGTGATTAACCACGCCTTTGATTGGGAAGACGGAGGCTGGAAAGGCATCACCCTTGCAGAAATGATTATCTATGAACTCCACGTCGGGACGTTCACCCCGGAGGGTACCTTTGACGCGATAATCCCGCGCCTGTCCGAACTCAAGGATATTGGCATAAATACGCTGGAAATCATGCCGGTGGCGCAATTCCCCGGCGAGAGAAACTGGGGCTACGACGGGGTTTATCTTTATGCCGTGCAGCATTCGTACGGCGGGACGGATGGCTTTAAGCGGCTTGTCAATGCGTGCCATAAAAACGGCATGGCCGTCATCCTTGACGTGGTTTATAACCACCTGGGGCCGGAAGGCAATTACCTGGCGGACTTCGGGCCATATTTTACCAACAGGTACAAGACGCCCTGGGGAGACGCCATTAACTTTGACGGGCCATACAGTAACCCGGTAAGGCAGTTCTTCATCAATAACGCCCTGTATTGGTTTGCGGAATATCACGTTGACGCGCTCCGGCTGGACGCGATACACGGCATCTATGATTTCGGCGCACACCATTTTTTACAGGAGTTGGGCGAGGCGGTGCGCAATCAAGCGGCGCAATCAGGGAGAAGCCTCTTCCTCTTCCCCGAAAGCGACCTCAACGACAGTAAAATCGTTACCCCAACGATACACGGCGGCTACGGGCTGGACGCCCAGTGGTGCGACGACTTTCACCACTCGCTCCATACCCTCCTCACCGGCGAAAACCGCGGCTATTATCAGGATTTCGGAAAGATTGAGCATATAGCGAAGGCCGTAAGAGAGGGCTTTGTCTATTCGGGCGGGTATTCTGCATTCCGAAGGAGAAATCACGGCAATCCTTCAAAGAACTTGTCCGCCGAACAAATGGTCGTGTTTTCACAAAATCACGACCAGATCGGCAACAGGATGCTTGGAGAAAGGCTCAGCGCCCTCGTATCACTTGAGGCCATTAAGCTGGCCGCAGGTGCCGTGCTGCTTTCTCCCTATATCCCTCTGCTTTTTATGGGGGAAGAGTATGGAGAAGACGCCCCGTTCCTTTATTTTGTAAGCCATTCCGACCATGCGCTTATTGATGCAGTGCGGCAGGGAAGGAAGAGGGAATTCGGCGAATTTCAATGGCAGGGCGAACCGCCAGATCCCCAAGGAGTAGAAACCTTCCAAAAATCAAAGATACGATGGGAAAAAAGGCGGGAGGGCGTTCATGGGAAATTATTGGCATTTTACAAGCATCTTATCACGTTGCGAAAGACCATTCCCGCCCTTTCCCACCTGAATAAAACATGCCTTGCCGTGGATGGGTTTGAAGAGGAAAAGATGGTGTGCGTAAGAAGGTGGAAGGATGCAGGCCAGGTATGCGCCATTTTTAATTTCAACAACGTCGGCGTTGAGATTATCCCCCCAATCCCTGACGGACATTGGAACAAAATAGCAGACTCAGCCGATACGTCATGGCATGGCCCCGGCTCTCCGGCCGCAGACAGGCTGTCTTCCGGCGGAAAAACAATGGTCGCGGGGTGTAGTTTTGTTGTGTATAAAATGAAATTATACCATTTTGACATGCCGTGTTAAATTTGCTATTATGGCAACAAGACGGTAATCATGGGAAGCCAATATGGTATGTAATCTTTAGTTTACTCTCCCGTAGGGACAAAATATCG
This sequence comes from uncultured candidatus Brocadiaceae bacterium, assembly GCA_964372185.1. Taxonomy (GTDB): domain Bacteria; phylum Planctomycetota; class Brocadiia; order Brocadiales; family Brocadiaceae; genus JACVXV01. Next base: position 10,470 of record CAYJPZ010000120.1, on the reverse strand, counting down.
GTAGAAATGGCAAGGGGATACAAACAGGTCGCCCTGCAACAGCCCCGAAGGGGTGACAGAAAAGGACGCAGTGCATAGCAGTGATACCTGTTTTTTAAAAAATGTATTATTGTTTTGATCTTGAAAACAAAACATCCTGCCACCCCTTCGGGGCTTATAACATTGTATTATCTTTACAGGAGGGCTTCACCCCCCGCTATATCCTGTCGGCCTTTCAGGCCTGACACTGAAATTCCTATACATTTAATTAGGCCTACGGCAATTTTTTCGTTGATGTAGAGCGAAGTGCTGCTTCGCTCGAACGAAGCAATCGCTTCGTTCT
>CAYJPZ010000120.1:0-10138 GCA_964372185.1 uncultured candidatus Brocadiaceae bacterium | reverse complement strand
CGCAAGGACACGGGCACCGTGTCCCTACATTGAATTTCCCATACATTGAATTAGGCATTTGGCGACTTTTTATATGGTAGTGGCAATTCATGAATTGCCACTACCTCTGGAACTTTTCAGGGTTTTTTAGAAATCGAAGGTTTTACTATGACCACGAACAAACCAACACGGGTTATTATTGAAAATCTGACGCCGGAGATTGACGGCGGGCGTTTTCCCATTAAGCGGGTTACCGGTGAGCGGGTTATCGTTACGGTTGACGTCTTTGCCGACGGGCATGACGCGGTTTGGGCAAATGTTTTGTACCGCAGGCCGGGCGGCGCCCCATGGAAAGAGATTCCCATGAAACACAAAGGAAATGACCGGTGGGAGGCGTCTTTTACCGTTGAGGAGGTAGGGACGTACGTTTATACGATTGAGGGCGGCGTAGACCATTTCACAAGCTGGCAGAAATCCCTCAAAAAAAAATTTGATGCACATCAGGATGTAAAGGTAGACCTTCTTACCGGCGTCCAATACCTGGAGGCTGCCGCCCATACAGCCACTGCAGATGACAAGAAAACCCTGCTGGCGTGCATGGAATGCCTAAAAACAGAGGCTGGTAAGCAAAGTGCGGTATCAACCGTCCTCAGTGAAGAACTCAGCGCCTTGATGCATAAATACCGGGATACGAGGTTTGCCGCCAGATACGCTAAGGAGCTTATCGTTGTGGTGGACAGGCCAAAGGCGCTTTTTAGCGCCTGGTATGAGCGGTTTCCGAGGTCATGCGCCACGACGCCGGGCAGACACGGCACGTTGAAGGATTGCGAGGCGATGCTCCCGGAAATAGCAAGGATGGGTTTTGACGTCTTTTACCTCCCCCCTATCCACCCTATAGGAAGAAAAAACCGCAAGGGGAAAAACAACGCATCCGTATCCGTTGACGTTGACGGTGACGGTGACGTGGGAAGCCCGTGGGCAATAGGGGCGGGCGAGGGCGGCCACAAATCCATCCACCCACAACTGGGTACCTTTGAAGACCTCGGGAACCTTATAAACAAGGCCAAAGACTACGGTATAGAAATCGCCCTGGATTTGGCCTTCCAGTGTTCGCCTGACCATCCATACGTCGCCGAACACCCGGAGTGGTTTATCTGGCGTCCCGACGGGTCGGTGCAGCACGCGGAGAATCCGCCGAAGAAATACGAAGACGTGCTTCCTTTGAATTTTGAGACGGAGCAATGGCAATCCTTGTGGGAAGAATTAAAAAGTATCGTTGTTTTCTGGGTAGAAAAGGGCATTCGCATATTCCGGGTGGACAATCCACACACCAAACCGTTTTCGTTCTGGGAATGGTTGATAAGGGAAGTAAAGAACTCTTACCCTGACGTCCTCTTCCTTTCAGAGGCATTCACCAGACCCAAGGTAATGGATTATCTTGCTAAGGCCGGATTCACGCAGTCGTACACCTATTTTACCTGGCGGAATACCAAGCGGGAAATTACCGAATATATTTCTCAACTGGTTTATGGCCAGGCCAAAGAATTTTTTCGCCCTAATTTCTGGCCCAACACGCCGGACATCCTTCCGGAACACCTCCAGCACGGTGGAAGGCCGGTTTTTATGGCGCGGCTCGTGCTGGCCGCAACCCTGTCGTCCAGCTATGGCATTTATGGACCACCCTTCGAACTTTGTGTGGGTGATGCCGTGCAGGGAAAGGAAGAGTATCTGGATTCGGAAAAGTACGCGCTTCGCGCCTGGGATTGGGACAAGCCGGGGAATTTGAAGGATTTCATCGCGCGCGTCAACCGCATACGGAGGGAAAATCCCGCGCTTCAGACGTCATGGAACGCGCAGTTTTATGAAACAAACAACGACAATATTCTTGTTTATGGAAAGGTGACGGACGATACGTCCGACATCATACTCGTCGCGGTAAATCTCGACCCCTACCACGTTCAATCGGGGTGGATAAAAGTACCCATCGCCGCTTACGGGATAAGCGGGGAACATCCGTATTTGGCACACGACCTGTTGAGTGACGATAAATACATCTGGCAGGGGGAAAACAACTATGTAGAACTTAACCCTCAAATATCACCGGCACATATTTTCCGCATCAGAAAAAGGTTGAAACGGGAAACGGATTTTGACTACTTTATGTAAGGAGGCACCAGGCTACAATGACAGACGCGCACATTGACGACAATCCGCTTTGGTACAAGGACGCTATCATTTACGAGCTTCACGTAAAATCCTTTTTCGATTCAAATGCCGACGGCATCGGGGATTTCGCCGGACTTACGGAAAAGCTGGACTATCTTCAGAATCTCGGCGTAACCGCTCTATGGCTTCTTCCTTTTTACCCATCACCCCTCAAGGATGACGGCTATGACATAGCAAATTACTTTGGAATTCATCCGGATTATGGCTTATTAAAAGATTTTAAGGAGTTTGTCCGGGAGGCGCACAAAAGGGACTTACGGGTTATCACGGAACTCGTTTTGAATCATACCTCGGACCAACACGCATGGTTTCAGTTGTCCAGGAAGTCAAAGCCGGGTTCGTCTCTGCGGGATTTTTACGTCTGGAGTAATTCCCCGGAAAAGTACCCCGACGCAAGGATCATATTCAAAGACTTCGAGTATTCAAACTGGACGTGGGACAACACGGCAAACGCCTACTACTGGCACCGGTTCTATTCCCACCAGCCCGATTTGAACTTCGACAATCCTTTAGTACGGAAGAAAATACAGCGGGTTATTAATTATTGGCTTGATATGGGGGTGGACGGGTTCCGGCTGGACGCCGTACCCTACCTTTTCGAACGGGAGGGAACCAATTGCGAGAATCTGCCGGAAACATTCGAATTCCTGAAACAGGTCAGGTCATATATTGACAAAAATTATAAAAATAAAATGCTGCTTGCCGAGGCGAATCAGTGGCCGGAGGACGCGGTGGCATACTTTGGGAAGAATGACGAATGCCACATGTCGTTCCACTTCCCCCTGATGCCCAGGTTGTTTATGGCCTGCTGGATGGAAGACCGTTTCCCCATTGTTGACATCTTTGAACAGACCCCCCCAACACCTGAAGCGTGCCAGTGGGCGCTTTTTTTAAGAAATCACGATGAGCTCACCCTTGAAATGGTAAGCGACGAAGAGCGTGATTACATGTACCGCGTGTACGCGGGCGACCCCGTTGCGAGGATCAACCTGGGTATCCGCCGTCGTCTGGCGCCGCTGCTTTCGAATAATCGCCGGAAGATAGAGCTTATGAACTTCCTCCTTTTTTCTCTGCCCGGGACCCCGATTATTTATTACGGAGATGAACTCGGCATGGGGGATAATTACCACCTGGGTGACCGGAATGGCGTGAGAACGCCCATGCAGTGGAGCATTGACCGGAATGCCGGTTTTTCAAGGGCAAACCCCCAAAAACTCTTTCTCCCCATCATTATGGACCCTGAGTACCATTACGAAGCGGTCAACGTAGAGAATCAGGAGCGGAATCAGGGTTCGCTTCTCTGGTGGATGAAAAGGGTTATCTCCCGGCGAAAACAGTATCAGGCATTCGGGAGGGGCAGTATGGAGTTTCTCTTTCCTGACAACCCAAAAATTCTGGCATTTACGCGCAAATATCAGGATGAATGTATCCTGGCCGTCATGAACCTGTCACGATTTTCACAGGTGGTGGAACTGGACCTTTCTCAATATACCGGATGTGTGCCGGAGGACGTTTTCAGCGGAAATAAATTTCCCATAATAAAGAACACCCCTTACCTGCTTACCCTCAGCCGCCACGACTATTATTGGTTTATCCTGAGAAAAGAAGAAAGCCGCGCAAGGATGGGAACGATCCGTTCGATTCCGGCCCTCAGTGTGGAAGAAGGATGGGAAACCGTTTTCAAAGACGAAGCAAGAGAGTCCCTGGAAAACGAAGTATTACCCCTCTACGTAAATGGATGCCGGTGGTTTGCCGGTAAATCAAGGGAGATACGATCTGTCAGAATCGTGGAGACAATTATCCTGAAGGAGCATACGTATGTTTCATACCTCCTCCTGGTTGCAGTCCTGTACACAACGGAGCCACACGACTACTACCTTCTGCCGGTCTCCTTCACGTCCGGCGATAAGGCGGAGGGCATCATCATCGAAAATCCCAACGCGGTGCTTGCGCATCTGAAGACCAATATGGCCGAAGGGATTATTTACGACAGTGTTCATGACGAGGAATTCAGAAGGATACTCCTTACCATGATCGTCAAAAGGCATCGTATCACCGGACAGCAGGGAAGCCTTGTCGCCTATACCGGAAAGGCAATAAAAAAATACCGGTACGATGAAATTATGTCGGAAAAATCACAGTCACTGAAGGCGGATCAGTCAAACACGGCATTCCAGTACGGTAAGTCGCTTTTTCTCAAGCTCTACCGGCGGCTTGACGAGGGCATAAACCCCGACGTGGAAATCGGCAGGTACCTGGCGGAAAAGGCGCAATACCCCAACGTCCCGCCTTTTCTGGGCGCCATACAATACGTGCGGCAGGGTGGGGAGCCGACGGTCGTCGGAATGCTGCAGGCATACGTCCCGCATCAGGGTGACGGATGGGGCTTTTCCCTTGATTGGGCAGGAAGGTTTTTTGGACGGGTTGCCGCAAGAAAGAACGAAATACAGGAGATACCCAAAATCCCTTCATCGCTCCTTGAAACCGTAAATCAGGAAACGCCCTTGCTCATAAAGGAGTTAATAGGCGGACTCTACCTTGAAATGATCGCCCTTTTGGGAAAGAGAACCGCTGAACTCCACACGCGGCTTGCTTCTGACGGTGAAAACAAGGGTTTTACGCCGGAACCTTTCTCCGTGCTTTATCAAAGATCAATCTACCAGTCGATGCAGGCGCTTACCAAAAAGAACTTTGCGATTCTCAGGAAAAACGTTATCAATCTGCCCGACGACCAGAAAGCGCCGTCACAGGAAATACTATGTCGTGAAAAAGAGATACTGGAACGCTTTAAAATACTCTTCAGGAGAAAGATATCCGTGATAAAGACGCGGATTCACGGCGACTTCCACCTGGGGCAGACGCTGTACACAGGAAACGATTTCATGATTATTGATTTTGAAGGAGAACCTGCAAAAACCCTTAGTGAGAGAAGGTTGAAGCGGTCTCCATTGCGGGACGTGGCGAGTATGATCAGGTCATTTCATTACGTTGCCCACACGTCCGTTATGAAACAGGGCACGATTCGGGCGGAAGACGCCCCCGCGTTAAACCCCTGGGTTGAACTGTGGTATAAATACGCGGCAGGAACCTTTTTGAAATCCTATCTCGACACGGCAAAAGACGCCTTGTTCGTCCCGAAAGAGAAGGAGGAGCTTGATATCCTGCTCAAGGTCTTTATCCTGGAAAAGGCCGTTTACGAACTTGGCTATGAATTAAACAGCCGGCCTGAATGGGTAATAATCCCCCTGAAAGGCATAAAATATCTGCTGGAGGAAAAATGACTTTACCGGAAAAAAGAACCCCGGGCAACGGATGCCATCCTGTCAGCTTCCTTACCGAACAGGACATCTATCTCTTTAAAGAGGGAAACCATTTCCAACTCTATAACAAACTCGGTTCCCACCTGACGTCGGTAAACGGGGTGCCGGGAGTATACTTCGCCGTATGGGCGCCAAATGCAGAGCGGGTTTCGGTTATCGGCGATTTCAACCAATGGCGTAAGGAATCACATCCCCTCACGATACGCGACGACGGCTCCGGCATCTGGGAGGGGTTTATCGAAGGTATTGGAAACGGGACTGCGTACAAATACCATATAACCTCCAGGTATCATAATTATACGACAATGAGGGGAGACCCTTTTGCCTTTCGATGGGAAACGCCGCCGAAGACCGCCTCACAGACGTGGGACGTCACCTATACGTGGAATGACGGTGAATGGATGAAAAACAGACACGCGGTAAATTCTTTGCGTGCGCCTCTGATCGTTTATGAAATCCACCCCGGTTCGTGGCGAAGAGTGCCGGAAGAAGGCAACCGGTTTCTTACTTACCGGGAAATGGCCAGTTATCTTGCTGAGTATGTAAAGGAGATGGGGTTTACGCACGTTGAATTTTTGCCAGTTATGGAACATCCGTTCTACGGGTCGTGGGGCTACCAGGCGGTGGGATACTTTGCGCCCACCAGCCGGTACGGGACGCCACAGGATTTTATGTACCTCATTGATTATCTGCACCAAAACGGCATCGGCGTCGTCCTCGATTGGGCGCCGTCACACTTTCCATCGGATGAACATGGGCTGGTCTATTATGACGGCACCCACCTCTATGAGCACGCGGATCCGAAGCAGGGGTTTCACCCGGACTGGAAGAGTTACATCTTCAATTACGGAAGAAATGAGGTACGGAACTTTTTGATAAGCAGCGCGCACTTCTGGCTTGACAAATATCACGTTGACGCCCTCCGGGTGGACGCCGTGGCGTCAATGCTCTACCTTGATTACTCAAGGCGGGATGATGAATGGATACCTAACGAATACGGCGGAAAGGAAAACATTGAGGCGATACGGTTTCTGAAGAGATTTAACGAATCGGTCTATAGCACATATCCAGACACGCTGACCGTCGCGGAAGAATCAACCTCATGGCCCCTCGTTTCACGGCCAACCTACGTTGGCGGCCTCGGGTTCGGCATGAAATGGAACATGGGGTGGATGCACGACACCCTGCAATACTTTTCCAAAGACCCGATTTACAGAAAATATTATTCGAATTTGCTCACTTTTAGCCTGCTCTACGCCTTTACCGAAAACTTCACCCTCCCCTTTTCCCACGACGAAGTGGTTTACGGGAAGCGGTCACTGCTGGAAAAAATGCCCGGCAACGAGTGGCAAAAATTTGCGAATCTCAGGTTGTTATTGGGATACACGTACGGCCATCCGGGAAAGAAACTCCTCTTCATGGGCGGAGAGTTTGCCCAAAGGAGGGAATGGAACCACGACGAAAGCCTCGACTGGCACCTCCTTCAGTATCCGGCTCACCGGGGGATTCAGCAGTGGGTGAAAGATTTAAATCGCCTGTACAGAAGCGAACCTCCATTGCACGAGATTGATTTCAGCGGTAACGGCTTTGAGTGGGTAGACTGCCAGGACTTTGAACAAAGTGTTATAAGCTTTCTGAGGAGGGGAAAAGATAAAGACCACGTCATCCTCGTCGTCTGTAATTTTACCCCGGTGATGAGAAGGAATTACCGGATTGGCGTGCCTCTGGGCGGCTTTTGGAAGGAACTGCTGAACAGCGACGCAACCATCTACGGCGGCAGCGGACAAGGAAACCTGGGCAGCCAGGAGGCCGCTCCGCTGTCCATGCACGGGAGATACTATTCGCTTTCCCTGAATGTGCCGCCGCTGGGGGCGCTATTTTTGAAACGGCAAAGAGGAGATGGGTAATATTATGAACGGATACGTTTGCATTCACGGCCATTTTTACCAACCACCGCGCGAAAACCCCTGGCTTGAGGCAATAGAGTTACAGGATTCTGCGCACCCTTACCACGACTGGAATGAAAGAATAACCGCAGAATGTTATGCCCCTAATTCTTCATCCAGGATATTGGATGGGGCAAGACAGATACTGAACATTGTCAGCAACTACGCCAAAATAAGCTTTAATTTCGGGCCAACCCTCCTCTCATGGATGAAAGAAAGCGCCCCCGGTATTTACCAGGCAATATTGGAAGCAGACAAACAAAGTATTGCTTACCGATCGGGGCACGGCAATGCAATCGCGCAGGCCTACAATCACATGATAATGCCCCTTGCAAACACCCGTGACAAACGCACCCAGATTATCTGGGGCAAAAGAGACTTCGAATACCGGTTTGGGCGTGTTCCCGAAGGCATGTGGCTGCCGGAAACCGCCGTGGATGTGGAGACGCTTGACATCCTTGCGGAGCAGGGAATCCGGTTTACGGCACTTGCACAACGGCAGGCGGCCAGGGTAAGGAATATTGGCGCCGACACATGGGATGACGTAAGTGGTGAACGCATAGACCCCTCTCAGGCATACCTTTGCAGGTTGCCATCGGGCAGGGAAATAAATCTGTTTTTCTACGACGGCATGATTTCCCGCGCCGTGGCGTTTGAGCAACTGCTTAACAGGGGCGAAGATTTTGCAGGCCGGTTGCTAAGCGGCCTTTCCAATGAAAGACCGTGGCCCCAAGTATTAAACATTGCTACGGACGGCGAAACGTATGGACACCACCACAAGTACGGAGATATGGCGCTCGCGTTTGCCATTCATCATATTGAGTCGAACAAACCGGCACAATTGACCAACTATGGCGAGTACCTTGAAAAACACCCCCCAACGCGTGAGGTGGAAATATTCGATAACAGTTCATGGAGCTGTATCCACGGCATAGAACGCTGGAAGGGTAATTGCGGTTGTAATTCAGGCAGATATCCCGGATGGAACCAGGAGTGGAGGGCGCCCCTCAGAAAGGCTCTCGACTGGCTCAGGGATCGGTTGATAACCGAATATGAAAATAAATCCCCGAAATTCCTGTCCAACCCCTGGGAAGCGCGGAACGGTTATATAGAAATCATTCTAAACCGCACGGACGAAAACGTTGATACCTTTCTGAAACACCACGCGGCAAGAGAATTGAACGAACATGAAAAGGTGATTGTTCTTACGCTTTTTGAAATACAACGGCACGCCATGTTAATGTACTCAAGCTGCGGATGGTTTTTTGATGAGATATCCGGTCTTGAAACCGTGCAAACATTACAGTATGCAGGAAGGGCTATTCAATTATCTGAAAACACCTTTCACGGCAAACTCGAAGCCACCTTCCTTGAAATACTTGCCGGAGCCAAAAGTAACGTGCCGGAACACGCGGACGGGACTCGTATCTATAATAAGTTTGTAAAACCCGCCATGATTGACCTAAAAAAGGTGGGGTCACACTATGCGATAAGCTCACTCTTTGAGGATTATCCCCGGAAAATGCGGATTTATTCATATACCGTGACACAGGAAGACTACCAAAAAATCAAGGCGGGAACAAAGGGTATTGCCATAGGAAAAATTGAAATTGTATCTGAAATAACCCGGCAAAAGGAGTTCATCAGCTTTGCCGTGCTGCACCTTGGGAATCACGATTTCAATGGCGGTGTGCGCACCTTTCTTGGAGAAGAACCGTACACGGCAATGAAAAATGAAATGGCGTCAGCCTTTGAAAAAGGGACGTTTGTGGACGTTATAAGGCTCATGGACAAGCACTTTGGCGTGCACAATTATTCCCTCAAAGACCTCTTTAAGGATGAGCAACGGAAGATATTGCGCATTGTCGGCTCATCGGCGACGAAGGAGTTTGAAACGTCGTACCGGCAGATGTATGAAAACAACCGTATTATGATGGGCTTCCAGCAGGACGCAGGCGTTCCCGTGCCGCGGGTATTTTGTATGGCGGCAGAATTTAGCCTGAATCACTACCTGAAAACAGAGATTGATAATGGCTCCGACGTTGAAAAAATACGGCAGATCATTAACGCCCTGGTAAAGTGGAAGGCGGCCGTCGATGAAGTAAACGTCGAATTTACCCTGCGGCACAAGATAGAGGCGGCAATTACCGAATTCGAAGGCAACCCATCCAATCTCCACCTGCTCCGGATGCTTGTAAACAAACTCAAGGTGAGCGCCTTGTTACCGTTCGAAACTAACTTATGGCAGGCGCAAAATATTTATTACAGGATGTCAAAAACGACATATACAGACTTTCAGGCAAAAGCAGCATCGGGCGACGCCGACGCCGCCCACTGGATAGAGCTATTCAGGCAATTAGGGCAGTGCTTGTTATTTAACGTCGAAGCCGTTCTAAAATAGTAGCGCAGGCATCCTGCCTGCAGTAGTTCTGTACAGGAATCCAAATGCACGTGTAATGGCAAGGCGCGCCTTGCCACTACGCTCAGGATGTTTTGTTTTCGTGACTAAAACAATACTAAATGCTAAAAAAATAGGCATCGCAGCCATAGTATGTATCCTTTTCTGTCACCCCTTTGGGGCTGGCTATGTTATTGCATTTACCAGGGGCTTTACCCCTGGCTATATCCTTTCAGCCCTTCGGGCCTGTTGTAGGGCGACCCTTTAGG
>CAYJPZ010000119.1:8892-12522 GCA_964372185.1 uncultured candidatus Brocadiaceae bacterium | reverse complement strand
CGTCGATGCACAGCGCCAGGTGCTCCGGCGTCACGAGGATCTTGGACGGGTCCAACCTGGGGATTCCCACCTTGCGCTGGTAGAGGTTGTCCAGGTCGGAGGACTCCCGGAAGGCCTGCAGCATCTTGCCGGCGGAAACGGTTCGGCTGATCGTCTGCGAGAACTGGTAGCCGTGGTACAGCTCCGGCGTCGGCGTGACGGTCGGCACCCAGCCAGTGTATTGCCCGACCTGGGCCGGCGCGAGCGGGTTGACCGTCCGGCCGCACCGCGGACAGAAATACTCTGGCACCTTCGTGTCGCGATCGATGCGGATGCACTGGATCTCGTTGTCCACGAAGAAGTCGGTGAGCACGACGCCCTCGGGGCAGCCGCAGAGCGAGTGCCAGAAGCGTTGATCCGAGCGTCGGCGGAACCACCAGTCGATATCGCAGTCAGGGTAGCCTGCCGTCGAGATCAGGTCCACCCAGCCATAGGTGGAGCTGCCGGACAGACGCTCGAGCGCGATCTCGATGTCGCGCAACAACATCTGATGGACTTCATCGAAGTAGACCGCCCGAAGCGGGATCGACTCCTTCGAGGTTTTGCCGCCCATGTGCAGGAAGTAGACGACACCGCGGCCGATGCGCCGGACCATCTTGTTGGCCGTGTCGTCGACCTTGCGCGCGTCCAGGAGGGCCGGGATCTCGCGGAGGAGTGGCGCGAACCGCTCGCCGGAGAGGATGAACGCCGTGGGCTGGTCCGGGAGGTAGTAGCCCTGATTGATGCCGTACCGCAGGGCCCGCCAGAGGGCCTTGAGCATCGCGTAGACACTCAATCCAGTCTGAGCGCCCTTCATGGCCACGATGCCCCGGTTCTCGTGCCTGGCCTGGCTGTCGTCGGCGTAGACTGCCCGAAGCGGCGCCGAATCGTCCAGCGTGAACGGCTCACCGTCGACCGTTGGGACGTTCGCTACCGCCCAGTCGATGAGCGAGAGGTTAGTCTGACTTGACGATGCCGCCGACTGCCGCCAGCCCCGGGCCAACGCACTCTGACAGGCAGCGAGCGAAGCCGGCGTCAAGGTAAGTCTCGAGTGCTCGTCTGTCATTCTCGTCCTTCACCAGCCGCCGCACCCCATCCCGAACCATGTCCCCGATCCGCTCCAGCATCGGGAGCACGCCGCCCGTCAGGTCGATCTTGAGTCCTTGCTCCGCTCGCGCTTTCGCCGTCGACGCCTTGATGATCTCCGCGATCTGGTCCCGGATGACCTCCAAGCCGATCACGTCATTGGTCCCCATCGTGGCGATCAGGTTCTCGAGACAGTGCCGCAGGAGACCCAGCTCGGCGTCGAAGGTGGCGCCCTCGGCCTTCCCTTCCGCAATCTCTGTCTGGAGCTTCGCCTGAAGCTCGGGCCAGCGCTCGAGGCTCCGCACGTAGCGGCCGGTGCGGATGTTCCCCAGCCCGGCGTCGACGCCAGCCTGCACGGGATCCTTGCGCGTGCCGTTCTGAACTCTCTTTCTCGTCCCGGCACCGTGCGACGGGCAGACAAGGAATCCCTGCCGGCAGTAGCGACCGCACGGCTTCCCCGTCCGGCTGGACTTCGCCTTGCACTTCAGCCCTTTGTGCCAGCCGTTTGACGGGGGTTCCGGGGCCTTTCGCGATTTCAGGCCCGTCCGCGCCTTTTTCCCTACTTCGGCCATTTTCCCTACCGTGCTACGCTTTTCCCTACGCGCCAGGGAATTATTCCCCACCGCACTTGATGGCCATCACCGGGACCGGCTGACCAACGGCGTCGACCAACTTGGCCAGGGTCTCGTTGATTTTCGAGATCGGCCCGGACAGGTCGCTGACCACCTTGGCCAGTTTCTCCGTCGCCTTGGCCTGGGCCGCCGTTGCGGCTGCGATCCGTTCCAGGTACTTCTCGAGCATCGCGTCGTCCATCTTTGCCTCGCTTCTACACCAGGGCCCGAACGGTGCCCCGTAGCCGAGCGATCGTCGCCCGGCGGACTGCCTTGACTTCATCGCGCTCCAGCCGGCGCCCGCGTTCCCGGCGAAGGAAGCGGGCCACCTCGTCATCCGGCATTGCGTGGACCGCCGAAAGCCAGAGCACATCGCGCTCCATGTCCGTGTCGCACGCCGCCAGGATTCCGCTTGCCGAGGAGTCGGTTGGGGCCTGCTTCCAGTCGAGCGGGAGCTGATGAGCGCCGCGGGCCTGATCTCGACTTCCGACCGACTCCTCGAGCCCGTTGACCAGGCCGACCGTCTCGTGCCGGTGCTCCTTCTCGCGGAAGGGCAGTGTGATCACGTTGACGCCGCGCTGCTGGTACATTTGCAGGTACTTCATCACCCACCAGCGAACGTAGGCCGCGAACGGAATCCGCCGGCGCCAGTCGAAGTGTCTGACCCCTTCGACGAGCCCGACACAGGCCACGCCAGTCCAGTCGCCTAGCTCGTGGCGACCGACCCGAACCCAGAACGACCGGCCAAGGCTGAGAGCCAGGGGCATGAATCGCTCCACCGCTCCCCGTTGCCACTCGTCGAGCGGCGCATCCTCGGGCACCGCTGACCGTTTGATCGCCCCGCCTCGCTTCTGAGCCCCAAAGGCGCTCCGAAAGGCGTTGTGCGGTGATCCAGTCGAGCGAGTAGTGGACACCTCGACCGTGCAGATACGACGCTGAGGCTGAAGCCGGGCAATCGCCATGTCCATCTCGGACAATGGTAGCCCTCGGGCGTTTTTCCGTCAAGCGGTACTTTCTACCGAGCATCGTTCACTTTTCCCGATTGGTCTGGAGAGCTTCCCTACTCGCTCTCGGTCAGCCGGTAGATCGCGATGGCCGTCCGTCCCGGCGGCAGGCACGCGTCCTGGTGGTACTCGCCGCGCCAGGCGACGATCTGGCTGTCGTCTGCGATCACGCCGGCAGGCTTCAGCGCGTCGTAGCACGCGACGTCGAAGTTGTGCCCGTCGCGGGTCCGGGACTTGGCCGTCTGCCGGCCGTAGTAGACAACCTCGATGCCGAGGGGGCCGGTGAGGGGATTGCCGATGTACGCCTGCCGGTAGTAGCCCCAGACTTGCGTCCGCCAGTCCTGCTCGTCCTCGGACAGTCCGCGGTGGTGGAGCTTCCGATTCTTCGACGGAGGGAGCCTCGGGACGAGAAAAGAGACCACGGGATCCGGACTCCAGACATGGCGAAAACTCACCTGAGACACACCTCCCAGACACACATTCCCTGCGATCCGGTAATGGTCATTTCGTGCGCGCGCATGCGAGTTATGCACAGCGCCGAATGTGGATATTGTGGAAAACCGCTGGCGGTCAGTTTGCGGCGAAAAGTCGGAATCGGGCGGACGAGGGCGCGGACGGGGGCGAGTTTTCGCCAGCGGAACGGGCGGCTGCCGACGTGGCCAGGGTGCGCGTGGGGCCGGTGAGGGGTATTTTGGTCACTCGCGTCATCGCTTGCGGTCCTCCGCGTGTCGATGAACCTTGAGCCACTGGCGGCTACGCTTCTGGCTCCAGCGGGCAATGGTTCGCTCCAGCACGACGGCGCCGCACCACCGGCAGAACCAGGCCATGCGGCAGAACTCGGGCACCACGCAAGAGGACTTCACGCACCTCTGCCCTCGCACGGTGTTGATCGCCGGCCTGGTCTTGGAGAA
>CAYJPZ010000119.1:4946-8792 GCA_964372185.1 uncultured candidatus Brocadiaceae bacterium | reverse complement strand
ATGTGCGTCCAGGCGTCGATGTTGTTTCGGAGTTCCAAGCTGCTCTCCTCGCCCTTCTTCTCGGCTGCCTGGTACTCGGCCAGTCGGATGCGAGCGCGGTTGAGGAGTTCCGGGTGGACGATGCGGGTCACAGGCCTTCCTGTTCCAGCACGCGCCGCAGGATCGTCACGCTCTCCCGGTAGGCGCCGGCCTTGGCGACAGCCGCCGCCCTGACTGCTGGGTGGGCGTCCGGCTTCGCTACCTCGGCTTCGGCTTCTGCCTGCCTTGCCTCCAGGAAGGCGAGCGCGCCCTTGACGTCGTTCGGCTTCACTTCAGCACCTGGTCCATGTCGTTCGAGAACTCAGTCTTTTCGGCACACCAGCGAAGCATCACGGTCTCGCACTCGCCGTTCCGCTGCTTGCCGATGATCAGCTCGGCCGCGCCCTGGTCCGACCCGCCATAGACCGCCTGACGATGCAGGAAGAGCACCACGTCGGCGTCCTGCTCGATCTGCCCGCTGTCTCGAAGGTCTGGGAGTATCGGACGCTTGTTCTCCCGCGCCTCGAGCCCTCGGTTGAGTTGCGCGAGGGCGAGCACCGGCATTCTCACCTGGCCGGCCAAACGCTTGAGGGCCCGACTCACGCTACCGACCTCGGCCTCGCGTGTCTTCTGGTCTTTCGACGTCACGAGCTGCAGATAGTCCGCGAAAATGATGCCGCGCGGCTTGTTGAGCGCCCATGCCAGCGCCTTGCTTTCGAGGTCGGTGATCTTGATGCCTGGCGTGTCGTCGGTCGAGAGCGGCAGCGAAGAGAACGCTCCGCACGCAGCGTTGAAAGCAGCCTCGTTTGCGTCCGATACCCGTCCGGCCTGCAGGTCTCGAAACGGGATTTCGGTCCTGGCACTCACGGCCCGCATCCAGAGCTGCCGAGAGGTCATCTCGGCCGAAAAGATGAGCGCCGGGATGCCGCGAGCGGCCACGCTGAGAGCGATGTTCATCGCCATCGCCGTCTTGCCCATCCGGGGGCGGGCGGCAAGCACGATAAGCTGTCCCGGGTGGAAGCCTCCCGTGAAGTGGTCGAGATTGATGAAACCGGACGGGACGCCGCCGTGAAGCTCGGGGGCAGTCTTGATGTCGTCGACGTAGCGCGCCATGTCGAGCATCGAATCGAGCGCCGTCATCAGGGGCCTCGGGCCAGCAGAGGCCTGGGCGATTTCCTGAAGCCGGGACTGGGCGCAGGCGACCACATCCTCGGCGGTCTCGCCGTCGACGGCCTGAGAACCCAACTCCGCGCTGTAGTTCTGGAGCCCGCGGCGGACACGCTTCTCCCGGAGAATCTTGACGTAGGCCTGGCACTGAGAGGCGGGGACCGAATATTCGTGCAGGTAGCAGAGCGCGGCGTCCCCGCCGATCTCGTCCAGGTCGCCGCGGACGCGGAGGCGGTCCCGGACGGTGATCAGGTTGACCGGCTCCCCCTCGGTCACGAGCGAACAGGCGGCCCGGAAGATCATCCGGTGCTTGGCGTGGTAGAAGTCGCCTTCCGTGACGTGGCCGTGACAGTAGGCGGCCTGGAGCGGGCAGAGCATCATCGAGGCGAGGACGGCTTGCTCGGCCAGGGTGTCGTGGGGCGGGATCTGAGCGAGTGCGGCGGTGACTTCAGGCATGGGCGTTAAACTCCTCTGCGGTGATTTTGATTCGATTCGGGCATCGCTCGCCGCTCACAAACCCCCCGCAATCGGGGCAAAACATGCCGGTGGCGTCGAGGATGTAGTGCTTGTGCTTGCAGGACGGCTCCTGGCACTCGAACGACGGGATCGGGCGCTTGCCGTTGCCGTTCGAGGGGCGGACGGAGCCATTTCCGTTGGCCGGGCGGGGAGGGGCTGCCTGCACGATGGCGTGCGCGTAGCCGATACCCTTGCCTTCGCTGAGATGTGATGGCAGTTCGACGCCACCGTGCCCGATGCGCGGACTCGCAAACTGACGCAGACCGGCGGCGACCTGCGCGGGCGGGAGCTTGGCCCATTGCCGGGCAATTTCGACCGCCCGCTCCCAGGACCATCGAGGTTTGGTGCTCTGCTGCCACATCGGCAGGCAGGTAGCGATGAGCTGCTGCAGGTCGGGTTGAAGGGCCGCCACGGTCCCCTCAAACGCGGAACGCCATCCGCCATCCGGGGCCGGCCGTCGCGGCTTGCCGGCGACAGGCCCCACATGGTCTGGGTTTAGTGTTTCGTTCTTGGTACCCCGCGCGCTCGCATGCGAATGTAGGCGATTCGCTGCGCCTTCGCTGGGGCGTGGCTGCGCGGTCTGTGCGCCGTCACTGCGCCGAGCGTCATTTTCCGACGGCACGCAATCGCTTTCCTGGACAGCGTTTAGCGCTGCTTCGTCACTGCGCCGTCCGTGCGCGGCCTGTGCGCGCTCCGTGCGCCGGATCGGGTCGGTTTCGGACCCGTCTCCAGCTCCGTCCACTGGGGCGTCACTGCGCCTTGGCTGCGCCTTGGCTGCGCCTTCGCTGGGGCGTGGCTGGGGCGTGGCTGGGGTTCCGCTGGGGCTTGGCTGACTCTCCAGAAGGGCATTCTCGGACAGCCAGCCAGCCACCAATTCTAGCGCATCGCTCACGGAAACGCGAGAGCCGTCCGGTCGCTCGTGCCCGATGACGACGACGGGGATCTCCCCCCGGCGCCGCTCGATGCGCGGGTAGTGGATGTACCCCTTCTCCCGGAGGCCTCGCATGGCCTTTCCGGTCTGGTTGCGGTCGGTCTGGAACCAGCCGGAGAGGGTCGTCGAGCTTCCGAGCCACACGCCAGACTCGAAGTCCGCAAGCGGGATCAGCGTCATGTAGATGGCGTACTCGTCGAGTGTGAACCTGCCGATCTTGACGTGCGAGATCACCCCGCGGCGAAGGGTTGGCCCATGTTTGTCCCGATCTTCGCGGCGGGTCACAACGCGACCTCGATTGCGATGCCTTTGCTCATTACCGGCGCGCCTTTCCGTCAGCCTGCATCCGATGAAACATTCTCGCTACCGCGTAAGCGCAAGCGTGTGCGTCGCGGTAGATTTCTCTCCCGGTAAACCGCATGACCACAATCCCAGCTTCCTGGAGTTTGCGATCAATGGACCTGTCGCGCTCGGCCTGCTCCTTTGTTCGTTCGTGAAAGTCATGACCGTCGCAGTAGATGGCGATGACGCGCTCTCCTTCGTACACGAGCACGGAGAAGTCCGGTCGAGTGATTCCATCAAAGTCATCAGGCATGTTGCCGCCCTGAGACTCGATGCAGTGAATTGGAATTGGCGCCTCAATCAACGCCTGGGCTAGAGCCTTCTCAATCGGACTTTGCGCCCCACCAATCAATGAGCTTGCCGACTTCTGGTCAGCCTCAAACCAGTGATCGCAGGAACAATCCAAAGGAATCATTGCGATCGCAGCAAGCCAACGCGCTTGTTCCATTCCACAGCCGTGATGGCTCTCGATGCAGCTTGCAATCTCTTCCTCAAGACGCTTGTTGGATACCTTCACTATCAACCTCCGATGCGGTTGCGCCGACTGACTCGTGAGAATGGCCGAAGCGGCGCGGCGGTCATCGGCTCCGCCTGCCTCCGTCGAGGTTGCCGCCTCGGCCAGATGAAGACGCTACAACGGACCCCCTATCGCGCCTGACGCAGAAGGGTGTGCCAGTCCAGGACGATCCACAGTCAACCTCCGTGCTTGCTCTCCGTAATCCTCGAAAGGAAGGGGCCAGGCGGGCGGCAGGTGGTACGGAGATTCCACCCCTGTTGCAAGCAGGTGCCGCCCAGGCCCGCAATTCCATGTACAGATACGACGCTTGCGGCGCCGATCGTGTCACGATCTGATACTACCCGATGGGTGTTCG
>CAYJPZ010000119.1:0-4846 GCA_964372185.1 uncultured candidatus Brocadiaceae bacterium | reverse complement strand
ATGCCGTCCGCTCTCCGTCGAGTATCCTGCCGCTCCGCTCGAAGCCATGTCCTGCCCCGTGGCGGTGGGCCAGGACAAAGATTCGCTCTCGTCTGTGCGGAGCGCCGGCGTGGTCGCTCGCTCGGAAACAATCCCATTCCGCATCGAACCCGAGCGCGGCAAGATCACCGAGGACTCTGTCGAGGCCCCGAATAACGAGGGCTGACACGTTCTCCAGGAAGACGTATCGGGGTCGAACCTCGCCAATGATTCGAGCGAACTCCGACCACAGGCCGGAGCGGGCGCCGCCGATGCCTGCTCGCTTCCCGGCGTTGGATAAATCTTGACAGGGAAATCCGCCAGTGATGAGATCCACGCTTCCACGCCACGGCTTGCCGTCGAAGGTTGACACGTCGGACCAAACAGGTGCCGCATCCAGTCCGCCGTCCTGCATGCGCGCTGCCAGTACCGCGACGGCATACGCTTCCCTCTCCACGAAGCAGACTGTTCGAGCGCGTGGAATCGCCAGTCGGATTCCAAGGTCGAGTCCGCCGTAACCCGAGAAGAGGGACAGCACGTTGACGGTAGGTGAATCCACATCTCACTCCCCTTGTTGTCAGACGATCTCCGCCCCCACCTTCGCCGCGACCGCGGCCCTGACCTGCTGCTCCTCCCGGACGAGCTTGGCGAGCGCAGCCAGGCCGTCGTCATCGAGATCCCGCACGTCCTCCGCAGAGAACGCCGGCCCGGGCCCCTGCGGAACGCTCGAGAGCACGTCCGCGGGGTCGGCGCCGAAGAGTCTGGCCTGCAACTCCGTGCCGGCGCTGGCGAGGGCATGCACGGCGTCCAGCTGGTCGCTCCTCCAGATCCCGTGTCGTACGAGGACCGCCCGGAACTCGTCCAGGTCATGTCCGACGATCTGGAGCTTCGGGCTGCCGTCGTCCTCGCGCAGCACGACCGTGTTCTCTTCGTAGATCGGCCGCGTCTCGGTCTGCCCCCCGGGCATCTCGACGTCCTCCGTCCCCTTCAAAACCGCTTCCTTCCGGGTAACGACCTTGATGTGGCAGAGTTCGTGGTCGATGAGAGCCTCCCTCTGCTGAGGGTTCATCTCGTCCCACTGGTCCTCGGAAATCTCGACGATCACGTGGGCGCCAACGTCGGTCAGGAAGCGGTCCCGCGAGCTGCGCTTGGAGGCGCGTCCCAGGACGATGCGGCCACCGCTCTTGCCGGCGCGGTCGCGGAAGATCCAGACGACCTTGACTCCGGCCTTGTGGAGATCCGGGTGGTGCTTCTCGATGATGTCGGCGGCGATTCTGGCCGCGGCCTTGCATTGCGAATAGATGGGCATGCGAACTACTCCTCACGGGATTCAAGTGGTGTCGCTTGAGGGAGTTGCCACGACTGAACGAAAGCGACCTCCGTCCATTGTGGGTCACACACGGGATCATCCGAAGGCCACGAGTGTAGCATCGGCTGCTCGATCTTCCATCCGTCCCTGTCGAAGTCGTAAGAGATCCGCACCCCGTCTGATGCTCGGACATCGGACAAGTTGATCTCGCAATGCGTGACGTGCTCGTCGATGTCGCGGAAGAGTTCGACGGAAACGGACTTCATGGCTTATCTTTGGCTTCCGCCGCGCACTGGCGGCATGGTCCTATTGCGCTGACCCAGCGCGTACCGGGCGGGTGGGTCATGGTGCGGCACTCGGGACAGCCGCACACTTGCGCGTCGTGGCAGTGGGCGCAGACGTGGACGACGCCGCAGAAGAGGCAGAGGATCACGCCTCCACCTCCGCGAGCGTCCCCTGTCGGCCCCCGAGAAGGCCGTCGAATCCGGTATTGATGCGCTTCTCCGTCTCGTCCACGCACCACGCCTCACGGTCGCAGCCGACGAGCACGCGCCCCGAAGCGTGGCAGGCAGCTAGGGAGACGCCCGATCCGAGGAACATGTCCACGAGCACGCCTCCGGGCTCGACGAACCGCTCGACAAGCGGGAGCCAGACGGCCAGCGGCTTCGGGGATTCGTGCTTCGTGTTGGGGCGGCCACGCTGCGGGCAACAGACGACGTGATCGCGAATCAGCCCGCCGTATACGTCGAGCCGTTCGCGACCGCGCCAGATGATCGCGACCTCGGTTGACTTGACGATGTGGCAGTTCTTCGCAAACCTCGGGCTTGCGGTCGGCTTGCACCACGTATAGATGCTGACAAGACGCAGCCCGTGACGCGCCCCGGCGGCGAGCAGATGCGGCAGGCTGTGAGCCCAACCCCAGCCGATGAGCGCGTGATGCTTGGCTCTGCGCCGCGTCAGCACGTCGAGCCACAGGTCGAGATCGCGCACATAGGCAGGCCACCCGCCACCGCCATCGTTGTACTGGTCCCAGTCCGCAGTAATGCAAGTGTTAACACCATTTCGCATGCCCGCTGCGGCGCTTCGTCTTCTGGCATCCTTGTCGATGGCGGCATTGTACGGCCAGTCGCATACGACCGTACCGGCCTGCGCTGGCGCGCCGCTCCACAGTTCGCGCTGGAAGTCCGCGTCGAGCAGGCTCCCCACGCCGATCCTGTGCGGACCTATCTGGCGGATGTCGCTCACTCGCCCCCAATCGCGGACGGCAGCAGATCCCACACGCTACGCTGCACAGGCTCCTGTTCTGGCTTCAGACAATGCGGGCTGAACCAGATACGTTCTCGGCGGCAGTTCTGCGAGGTATCGCCTTTCGCTTGCGACTCATACCCGCCCTTCGCTTTCCAGGCGTGGCACGTCCAGCCATCCGGCATGTCGTGCTCGCCTTCGTAGCCGCAGAGCGCGATCCGCATGTCGGGCTCTGAGCCTCGCTCGATGGCCCACTCGCGGACGGCGTGAGCCACATCGAACGACTCGGTAAGCCCGTAGACTTCGGCGCGGTCGCCGGACGGATAGGGCGGGTCGAGGAGAACGGCAGTCTCGCCGAGCGTCGATGTCGGCGTTAGCCCGCAGACACGGGACCAGTCTCCGCAGCAGACGCGCACCCGGCGCAGACGGTCGGACAGCTCGCGCATGGTCTGGCGAAGGTGCTCCGACCACTCGGCGCAGACTTCCGGCCGCTGCCGGTTGACTCCCTGGCCCGCGTCGCCAAGGTGCGGGAGCTTCCGATTGACGCCCCGGCCCGCGTCGCCAAGGTGCGGGAGCTTCCGATTGACGCCCCGGCCGGCGTCGCCGCGCACGTTTGTCAGCTCTCCATCCACGGCCTGCCACGGGCCTTCACCCGAGCACCACCCCGAACCGATCCACGAGCACAGGCCCCATACCCACCAGCCTGCGGCCTTGGCGTCGAACCAATCCGGGTCAGCCATCAGCCGCTTCGTGATGCGCTCGCGTTGTCCGACAAGCCAGAGATGCCGGGCGTGGAGATCGCACTCGTTCACGGGCCAGTCGGCGGCCTCTGCGACCGCGTCCGGGTCGCGCGCCGTTGCCCGCCAGAAGTTCGAGAGCAGCCCATCGGCGTCGTTGACCGTCTCGATCCGCGTCCACCATTCGTGCTCGTCCGGTCGAGCCAGCAGCACCGCGAGGCTGCCCGCGAACGGCTCGACGTAGTTGGGGCAATCTCCGAAGCGCGACCAGATCACGTCAGCGATGGATGACTTGCCACCGAACCACGGGAAGGGAGCGCGCAGCGTCACGCCTCGCCCCCAATCGCGGCGGCGATTTCGGCGCGTGCGGCGGCGTCCCCAGCGAGCGCGGCGCGGACGGTGGCGATGGGCAGCGTGACCGTGCTTTTGCGCCTGCCGGGGCGCGAGAATGGCGGCTCTGTCCCGACCGTCCACACGACTGGCACGACCGGGGCGCGGTGGATGCCTGAGCGGTGCCGGATGGCGCGACCCTGCCGGGCCATGGAGCCGAGCGTGGCGTGCATCTTGTTCATGTTGTCGCACTCGACGGCGGCGGCAAGCTGCTCGACGGTGCGGGCGGCCTGCTCCTCGCGCACGGCCTCGCGGGCGGCGTCGTCGAGCGCGTGCCAGATCCGATGAGTGAACGTCTCGCGGGGCGGGGTCACGAAATCACCTTCTTTTTGTGAACCACAGAAGGCCGAGATGTCCTTGTCGTGTGCTTCCACGTTCGCCCCTTGGCAATGCCGGCGATTGTGTTATAACCGACACAAAACACCTTGGCGATAGAATAGACGCTCTCTCCTCTTTCCAGCCGATCTCTTATGTCCAAAACGTTATCGGTTGTCAGTTTCGTACTCGCCCCCTGATGCCCCTTCGGAACCCAATGCCTACCTCTCTTTCCTCTATCGGCTACGTTGTCGCATGCGGTTCCAATGTACAGATGGGCCGGATTTACGCATGGCGGATTGTCGCAACGATGAAGGATCCACATCCTACCAGGTATGTCACCAACGTGAAGGCGATACGAAGCCCTGTGCGCATACTCCTTCAGACCTTGAAACTCAAATCTTCCATAGCTGAATCTTTTCACCGCACCATTCCAGAACCAGCACCCATCGCTATCATCTGATTTCGTGATGTTTCGGTTGAAGTATTCGCGCTCCGTTTCGGGATGATTGCGGGGTTCTTCTTTAGGTGCTGAGATCCGTTTCCTTACTGGCTTCTCAGCCCCATGGCTTGCCGTTATTTGCCTCGCTCTTTCTCTGGTGAAACCATAGCTTTCGCCAATCTCACGGAGAGTCATTCCTGATTCTCTCGCAATGCAAATCGAGCATCGCATCCCCTCCCTGCACGCAGGTGGAGATGCTTTCCTCCCGGCCTTTCGTGTAACGCCAGCAGATCGAATGGTGAGGTATGTCTTGCTGACAGGAAGGCTGACGACTTTCGATACCTCAACTATAGTAAGTCCAGACAGGTAGAGGCTCACCGCTTCATGAGC
>CAYJPZ010000118.1:0-12591 GCA_964372185.1 uncultured candidatus Brocadiaceae bacterium | reverse complement strand
CCCTAACGTCCTTCCCCTGCCTGCCTTTTTTACTACCGTGCCAAGAATAGAGACCGGTCTGCCAAGCATCCCTGCGGCCTTCTCCAGATCACCGTCGAGAATGGCCCGCCGGATAGCAGTGCTGCTAATTACCTGATCTTTGTAAACGACAGGCGGACATCCATGCGCTTCAAAGCCATAGTTAGCCGCCAACGTATTGACCAGCGCGCTGTTTCCCTCACGGTTTTTTCCAAAGCGGCAGTTAAAACCCAACACCACGCACTTTACGCCCAGCCACTCCAGCATGATTTCCTTAATGAAACCCTCGGCGGTCATTTGCGCCAGCTTCTGATCAAAACCAAGCACCACGGCGTTGTCTACCCCCAGGCGTGCAAGCAGCGACAGGCGGTGGTTTAGGGAGGTAATAAAGGATGCAGGCCTGTTTTCTATAACACTCTTCGGGTGGCGGTCAAAGGTGATAACCACCGATTCGCCTTGCTTTTCTGCGGCGAAATGCTTTACACATTCGATGATCTTTTGGTGTCCCAGATGTACCCCATCGAACATCCCCAGTGTCGCCACGGGATAGCGAATTTTTTTTCGTAATCCCGTTATACCAAAAATGATATCCAAAGTTTTAGCGGTGAAAAAATATCTATGAGAAGTTTACCTGCTTTGACATTCGTTAATAAGATTGTATTCTACCAGCGTTTACAAGCCATTCAAGTAAATTTAATTGTATGGGAGTTTCTCCTTTTAGAACTGGAGAACAAATGAGATAATGGACACGCCGCTGAAGTTTAACTCATTTTTCCCCGTGCATCTTATTGTTTTTCAGATAAAATAAAGTATCGTTATCAAGGAACACCTCATGAACCGTTATGCGCTTTTCAGCGATGTGAGTGTGAATCCCGGCCTAAAACTTGGATTTGGGGCGTATCTTCTCATACCTTCTTCGTTTCTGGAAATACCCCCTGAAAGGATTTTTCAACCGGAATTTGTTGAGCAGATCAATCTCCGAAGATTTGACGCTACCTCATCGACAAAGCTTGAGCTTCAAACCCTTTTGTGGGCGCTTGAAGATTTCCAAAAAGAGGCATCGGGCTCAAGGTTCGGAACACTGGATGTATATTCCGATTCCCAGTGCGTGACAGGACTCCCGCAGAGAAGATCCCGCCTTGAAATGCATGGATTCTGTAGTGGTGGAACGGGTCACCCGTTGAAGAATGCCTGTCTCTACCGCAAGTTTTATGAGTTTTACGACGCCCTGGGATTTGAGGTTGTTAAGGTGGTAGGGCATTCCCGTTCCCGTTCTCACGATTCTACCCACCGTATCTTTTCGTTTGTAGACAAAGAGGCCGGAAGGGCGTTAAGGCTTTTCATGGAGGAATTACAGGGGGGGGGCAACCTGATATACAATGAACCCTGAACTTTTTAAAGGAGACACCATGATCACCCTAAAAGATGCAAGAAAGCAGCAAACCCGCACAAACAAAACGATTCTTGAAAGAAACTATGCAGCAGGGTTGCTTTTTACCCCTTTCCATCTGAGAACGATAAAAAGGGTTATCGAGACAACGAATACCGAAATACTGATGATTTGGGCTATGGTAAAAAAGTTAAAGAAGAGCGGCGTATCGTTTCGCAGCAATTCCATGGAGTATCTTATGATGGGATAAAGAATTCCAAAAAGGATGAGTACCTCCCCATCCTTTTTCCGATACTTAAAAAAAGCATTCAGAAGAAAGAAGAGGACGACGTCAGCGAGAAAAGAATACAACTGGGTGGGATGAATCGGGAGGGCATGGGTGTCAGACAGACGCACGAGTCCGAGTTCATAGTGATGAAGAAACGCCGGGCTGCCGTCAATCATCCCCGCTTTGTCTACCGTTCTTGGGAATCGAACTGCCCACGGAATATGGGGCGACAGCTTCCCAAAACAGCAGCCATTCAGAAAACACCCGATACGGCCAAAACCAAGCCCCAATGCAATGGATGGGGTGACGATATCAAACAATTTCAAAACCGGCATGCGGTGCCTCCTCACATACACAAACAGCGTCAGGGCGCCGGCAAATAATCCTCCGTAGTAAACCAATCCACCTTCATAAATCTTAAAGATACTGAAGAGGTTGTTTTTGTAGTCCTCAAAGAACTGGATAACAAAAAAAATTCTTGCCCCTACAATACCGGCGCAGACGAGATAAATGCCGACGTCGGTTACCTTGGCCGGATCGAGGCCTTCCTTCCCGGCCCTCCAGCGCGCAACGGCAATGGCCACCAGAAAAGCAATCATGAGCATAAAGCCGTACGCATAAATAGGGATGTGTTTCTGGAAAAAAGGCAGGGGTATCTCGAATAAAATCCTTCTCATACCGGGAGACTCTTAATGAACTTGTTGGTTCCGTCCACGAGGATAATTTTCGGCTTCCAGGACTTTGCGTTCGCGTCTTCCGTCATGCAGTAGGAAATGATAATAACCTTATCGCCCGGCTGGGCCCAGCGAGCTGCCGCGCCATTTAAGCAAATGACGCCGGAATTGGGTTCGCCCTCGATAACATAGGTCTCCACCCGTGACCCATTGTTAACGTTGAGCACCTGCACCCGCTCGAATGGCAGGATGTCTACCCTTTCAAGAAGCGTCTTGTCTATGGTAATACTGCCATTATAGTTCAGATTGGTTTCGGTAACTGTTGCAGCGTGAATTTTGGATTTACACATCTCCCTCAGCATTGTTTCTCCCTATAGATTGATTTTGGTAACAACTAAGCGAATATTTAAAACCCTACTATTTCCTTTTTAGTTTATACCTTTTGTGGAATGTAATCAACTATGTTTTCTTGTTATACAACTTGCTTGCAGTATCATACAAAACCACTTGGTTTTTGAAACTATTTTTTGTCGGTCAACTCATTTTGAAATACGGGATTCAGAGAGGTGCAGGATATTGGCTGGTTAGACGATGCTGAAAGGGCAAAGAGGCACAAAAGACTTCCGGTGGTTTTTGGCAGAAAAAGTAGCGCAGGCTTCCAGCCTGCATAAAAGAACAAGAGTAACCAGAGCCCCTATTCTTCCTTAGGGGTACTCGTAGCATCCGGCAATTCATTGGTAATATAGTCGCAGTCCGGATACTTACTGCATCCGAAAAACACCCCGCCCTTTTTCGAACGGCGACGTATCAGGTCTCCATCGCAGCCTTCTTTCGGGCATTTTACACCGGTAGGAAGGGGTTTGAGGTTTCTGCATTTCGGATAGGCGGAACAGCCCATAAACCTGCCTTTTTTGCTGATACGGATAACCATCGCGCTGCCACACTTCTCACACTTTTCGTCCGTGGGCTCAGACTTGACGCTATCGCCCGTAAGGGATTTTGTGCTTTTACAGTTAGGATATGCGGAACAGGCCAGGAATTTCCCATGGCGACCGGCCTTAACCACCATTGCGCTACCGCACTTCTCACATTTCTGCCCGGTAGTTTCGGGTGGAAGTACCTCACCCGTTTCGCCCAGCGGAAGCGTGGTTTTGCAGTTGGGAAAGGCAGAACAACCTAAGAATTTCCCGTGCCTGCCCCATCGGATGACCATAGGCTGCCCGCAAACAGTGCATTTCTGCCCGCTATCTTCAGGCGCACCTTTCACGCTCTTCATCTCCCCCATTGCCCGTTCCAGGTCGGTCTTAAACGGCCCGTAAAAGTCCCTCAGCACGTCAAGCCATTCGACCTTTTTGTCTTCAATCTTATCCAGTTCATCCTCCATGTGTGAGGTAAACTTGACGTCCATTATTTTTGCAAAGTGATCGACAAGCTTTTCCGTAACCAGGATACCTAATTCCGTTGCATAAAAGGCGCGTTTTTCTTGTTTAACATAACCCCTGTCCTGGATAGTAGAAATAATCGACGCGTACGTGCTGGGACGTCCGATGCCCATTTTCTCCAGTGTTTTAACGAGCGACGCCTCACTAAAACGCGGCGGCGGCTGGGTAAAGTGCTGGGTGGGCGTCAACTCCAACAACTTAAGCGGCTGAGCCTGTTCGAGTGGCGGAAGGATTTGCTCATCCTTATCCATATCATGTCCCGAAATGACGGTATGGCCGTCGAACAACAGTTCCCTGCCTCTGGCCTTAAGCATATATCTTCCGGCGCCGATTTCCGCCTCCGTAACGGCGTAGAGGGCGGGTTTCATCTGGCTGGCAATAAAGCGGTTCCATATCAATTCGTACAGCTTGTATTGGTCCTTCGTTAAATGATCTTTCACCTTCTCCGGCGCATAGTCTGTGCTCGTCGGGCGAACGGCCTCGTGCGCGCCCTGCGTCCCCTTCTTGTCAGACGCATGCATGTTGGGCTTCTCCGGGAGGTAATTATCGCCATACGCGCTTACAATATATTTTCGTGCAGCGGTCAGCGCCTGTTCCGAAACGTGAAAAGAGTCCGTCCTCATATAGGTAATAAGACCCACGGATCCTTCACTCCCCACATCGACACCTTCGTAAAGCTGCTGGGCGATGAGCATGGTCTTCTTTGCGCTGAATTGCAGGCGCGTAGAGGCCTGTTGCTGTAAAAGGCTGGTCGTGAAGGGGGGGGGCGCGTTATTACGCTTTGTCTGTTTCTTTATACTGGAGACAACGTGGACTGCTATTTGGAGTTCACCGACGACGTCCTTTGCTTGCTGCTCATTTTTTACCTCAATGGTCTCATTATCCAGTTTTTGCAAAAGAGCCTTAAAGCTTTTCTTTTCCGCCGGCGATTCAGACAAATCCGTCGTTAAATCAGCGGTAATCTTCCAATATTCCTGCGGCTTAAACGCGCCAATTTCCTTCTCGCGTTCTACAATGAGGCGCACGGCGACGGACTGGACTCGCCCAGCGCTGAGGCCTTTCGTAATCTTTTTCCAAAGGAGGGGGCTTATTTGGTATCCCACGATGCGGTCAAGTATCCGCCGCGCCTGCTGGGCGTTGACCTTTGCCATATTAATAGGGCTGGGATGCTTGAAGGCCTCTACGATAGCATCCTTGGTAATCTCATTAAAGGTGACGCGATGCGCCTTCTCCTCCGGTATTTCAAGCGCCTGAGAGAGATGCCATGCAATCGCTTCTCCTTCACGGTCAAGATCGGATGCGAGATAAATAGCATCCGCCTTCTTTGCGTCTGCCAATAATTCTGAAACCAATTTTTTCCTGCTGGGAATTACTTTATATTCAGGTGTAAAATTGTTTTCTACGTCGACGGATAGTTTTTTTTCCGGCAAGTCCCGAATGTGTCCCATTGACGACCGGACAGTAAAAGTTGGGCCGAGATACTTGCCGATGGTCTTTGCTTTAGCGGGCGATTCAACGATTACCAGATTCTTTTTTGCTTTAGCCATGCGTGTTGTTACCTATAAGTATTAGGGGCGAAAGATTGGAATTGTAAGCAATGATGCCAAAGAGAGTCAAGACTTTTTTTGTTTCATAAACAAAAAACCATTTGATAATTGGTATAAATGTCGCTAGAATGCTTCTTTTGTAATTATTTTCTGCGTCGCTGCTACAACGGCTTATCGTAATTTGATAAAGAGGGGGATATGGTTTCGAGTTCTTGGTTCAGAAGGCATCAAAAAATAGTTTACAGTGTCATGATATTTGCGATGTTTGTATGGGGTATCAGCTATTCCGCCATGGAATTGATACCTCAAAAACCGATAGGGAAAATACAGGGAAGGAAAATCACCCAGAACGAGTTTGCCGATATGCTGGGACGCTGGCAAAGATTGTTTTTCCCGCAGGAGAAACAGTCGGTTGTTTCCCTGGTTTGGAAGCAGCTTATGCTTGTCGAAGAAGCAGGTCGGATGGGCATTGTTATAACGGAACAAGAAGTGGAAGAAGGGTTCCAGCGGCTCGGTTTCCAGTTATTTGGCGGTGATGCAAATATCGACAGGGGCGCCCTTGTGCAGTTCATCTGCAACAATTTCAGGCTCAACCAGGAACAAATTATGCGCACGTTGCGTGAGGCGTTGCTTGTTGAGAAACTGGATTCCTTCATGCGGTCTTCCGTAAAAATGACGTCGGAGGAGATATGGCAAAGGTATTCCATGGAAAATGAGCAGGTGAAGATTAAGGCGATTGCCTTAAAAGCCAAGGATTTTGTGGAATCGGTAAACGTGACGGAAGATGAAATACGGGCATTTTATGAAAAATACAAAAACGATGAAGATAATCGTGATTCCGGGAAGCCCGGCTATAAGCTCCCTGATAGGGTTAAGATCGAATGTATCGTGGCATATTTAGAAGATTTTGCAAAACTGGCCACCGTTAGTGAGGATGAAATAAAGAAATACTATGAAGAGAACAAAGATGCGCAATATAAAATAGCCGCACCGGAGCCTGACCCCGCAACAAAAGCGGCCGGCGCAGATGACAAAAAGCCGGCAAGCGATGACGGCAAAGGAGAAAAAGCGACGCCTTCTTATAAACCCCTTGCCGAAGTAAAGGAAGACATCCAAACGACGCTCCGTAGACAGAAGGCAACGGAAAAGGCGTCTGAAGTTATTAGCAAAATGGATGAAGAAATTTACGAAGCCATGGACAAAACAGATCGTCCATCCTTTAAAGACCTGGCAAACAAGTACAAACTGACTTATGAAATACCCAAAAGCAAGGTCTCCGGCAGCGAGTGTCTTACAGAAAAAGACTTCCTTGACGTATTACCGGGTGCAGGTCAAATTGCCCAGGCTGCGTTTGCCAGAGACGTATATGAACCATCCACCCCCATTGACTTTGTGGCAGGAAAGGTGGTCTTCCAGGTTATCGACAAAAAACCATCTGAGGCTGCGCCACTGGAAGAGGTTCGTAGCGTGGTGGTAAGCGACTTAAAGATGGAAAAGGGACTCCTGATGGCAAAAGATATCGCTGAAAAAATTACCGGCAGCACAAAAACGATGACACTTGACGAAATCATAAATCTGTTAAAAACGGAAGGCGGAGACAAGCAATTTCCCGTCAGTGAAACGGATTACCTTGCCCGTCCCATGAAAATTTTCAACAAGGAATCCCGTTACATAGAGGCGCTAAAGGAAGACTGTCCCAACGTGGCAAAAAAGGCATTCGAGTTGAAGGTTGGACAGTTTGGCGTTGCGCAGGAAACGTCGGGAGAAAAGGCATGCTACATTATAAACCTGTTGGACCGGAAACCGGCCGATAAAACAGCCTTCGAACGTGACAAAGAAAATGTAACCAAGCGATATGTAACTGAAAAACAGGAGGCTATCATGTCTGAATGGCAGGTAGACATTGGTCGGCACGCGGAGATATATACGAGATTTCAGTAGATAAGCCGTTTGTGGCCGGCAAAGTCACACCTTTTCGAATTCACACGTAGGGACACGGCGCGCCGTGTCCCTACTTCATTTTTTTCAATCTTTCCACATTCTTTCAATACGGCGACAACCTTTTCTGCGTTTTCCTTCGCAGTTTCTATCAAAATATCCATATCGCCCGTTGCCCTCGGCCTTGAATGTGCGGTTACTGCGTGCGCGCCAACAACTACGTACTTAACCTTGTGATAGTTTAGTAATTTTAAGAACTCTTTGTAGTCGCTGCTCATGTAAATGCAACCCTTTCAATTCATAATAGTTTTTAATTATCTGCTCCATTGCATCGATTTTTTTCTTTATCGACTTGGACGCCCAATACCTTAAGGCGTCTTCCTCCTGCCCCTGAATATCTGTTAATTTGTACTTTTTTACTTTTTTTTTCATTTCAATCCTCAGATTTGATCGCGTAATCAGCGACAACGCAGGCATCAATGCTCGCGCATCAGGGTTGGATGAAGCGTCGGCGATGGCATCGTGCCAGGAGAGCGGCGACCTCAGTGCGATTGAACACCATTCCCCTCCATTAAGACAAAGCCTTAACCCCTCTCTTAAATTTAATTGTAGTTTACACCTTTTGTGAAATATAATCAATTGGTTATTCTTGTTACAATATTTGCTTTCAGTATAATACAAAACCACTTGGTTTTTCCCGTATTTCAATCCACTGAGATACGGAAATAGAGGAGAATGAGTTTTATGGGTAACATTTCATTTCCCTACCTGGGTAATTCGAAGATTGTGGCCCTGGTGATCAGCATCCACGTGTTTTTTGCCTTCTTTGCCGTTGGCGGGCTATCGATGGCGGTATTCCTGGAATGGCTGGGGATGAGAAGGTCAGAAGAGGTATACATTGCTTTCAGCAAACGGCTTAATCACTTCCTGGCCGACATGATGAAGATAAACGGCGTGCTTGGGGTGACCACCATCGTCCTGCTCATAGGCCTTTGGGGACGATTTACCGTTGAATTATATAGCATTACGTTTTGGACGTTTGTTGCTGAAGGGATGGGGTTTTTGTTCCTGATGATCTTCAGCGTTGCATATCGACGCAGCTACGAGCATCGCAACCGACCCTTGCACTTTTTCTACGGCTGCATGGCGGTATTTGCCGCCGTGATCAGCGCTTTTTTCATCAACGTCATTTGGGCATTCATGCTTATGCCGGGGAAATGGCTGGTGACAAAAAACCGATGGGACGCCTTCTTCAACCCGATAATGGTAGAATCGTCTATCCACCTGATTGTTCCTTGTTTGCTGAATGCCCTGGTCTTTTTATTTCTCTGGACGTTGTACAAGGAACGCAAAGTGAAAGACGGTTCTTATCAGAAGCTTAATGCCCTGTTTGCCGGTATGCTGGCCAATCTGGTAATCATCCAGCCCATATCGGGCATATCGTTTTTACTAAAAGTAAGACGTGCCGGCGAACACTACCTGGGTTCGCCGAAACCGTACGATCAAATCATAGATGGGGTGGCAACACCGTTCTTTTACTCTATGATAAGCCTGGCGGCGCTCGCGGTTTTCGCAACGATTCCTTATCGTGTGCTTGGACACACCAAAGGGCGCAAATTCTTGATCATCACGAGCCTCGCGCTCTGCTCCGCCTTCTTCATGGGTGCCTACACCCGCGAAAGGGCGCGCAAGCCGTTCCTGATTCACAGTTATATGTACATGAACATGAAGACCATTGCAGGTGCAGGAGAGATTAAGCCCGTTAATTCCGGACAATCGGTCTACGAAGCGTCCGGTTGCGCAACCTGCCATAAAATGAAGGGGTGCGGGGGTACCTTCGGGCCGGCTTTGGACGGGGTGGCAGACAAGTATACCCCGGAAACCCTGCCACAATTTCTCAGAAATCCGACGAGTGACGTGATGCCGAAATTCGAAGGATCGGACGCAGAACTCAACAGCCTGGTTCAACTCCTCTTGAACAAAGACACATAGTATCTTCAGAGATAAATCTTTACATTTTCGGCAAAAATATTTTTTACGTTTCATAATGTCCGTTGCAGCGGATTGTCCGCCGGGGCGGGCGTGCCGCTGTCGACCTTCTTTTCCGCGGAAAAAACCAGGTAGCCATATTTCCCGTAGTGCGGCAGCTTGGCGCCAACGTTGTTAATGGCGTCTGCGCCAATGCCAAAGAACAGGGCAACCCCCTTTCCCTTGCCTTTGGGATGCTTGACGGCCATGAACAGGGCATCGCCGGTATTGCGGTAGGTTACGTTGCCCGCCGTAAATTCCCCCTCTTTCAGCAGAAAATTCTTTGGCACGTTTGCCAGGAACGAGCCTGTTAGCTTGTTTTCCAGCCCACCAAGCACGAACAGGCTTTTTTGCGCAACCTCTGTTTCTGTAATTTCGTTATCGGCCTTCACGAGTCCCCTGTTTCCCGCTAAAAGGTGTGCGAGTTTTTTGTATGCCTGCTGCGACGTCGCTTCACCACCAGTGGGATACACAACGATCTTGTTTTCATCGCCCAATAGGGAATCTATGGTCGGCGGAATTTCTTCGGCGTAAAAACGCCGAAACACCTCGCACTGCGGGTCTACTGTAATATGCAAGGGCTTGGATTTTGTCCTGATCGACACAACGTTAACCTTTTCCTTTACGTCAACAACGGTCATATAGCTTTCATTGTCCGATCCTATCTGAATCGGCAACTGGAATTGGTACGGGGGATTTCCCTGGGTTATCTCCACCCGTGTCACCCAGGCGTCATCGGTCTTTTCTACCACAGTCTTTCCCAGTTCAATGAATGGCGCGCCCTCCCTATTAACCCACTGATCGAAAAACCAGGTCAAATCCTTCCCGCAAACCCCCTCAAAGGTGTGTTGAATGTCTTTCCAACTGGCGTGCTGCCATATCTTATCCGCATAAAATTTTCTGAGCGACCGGTAGAACAGCTCATCCCCGACCATGCGCCGGAGGGTATGAAATACCATGGCCGTCTTCCCATATCCGATAGCGCGGCTGGCTTGATCACTCCTGCTGAGAAAATGTTTTAGCGGAAAATCGTTCCGCCCCGTCACGTAACTGGTGTATTTTCTGCATATATCCCTGCGATAGTCCTCCGCCTGGGCTTCGCCCTTAAGTTCTTTATAGTAATAATCGGCCATGTAGGTGGTTAATCCCTCGCACCAGTTTCCCTCCGATTCTTCCACAAAGACGGAGTTGCCCCACCAATTGTGCAAAATCTCATGTCCAAGCGAGGTGTCGACAATAAAGGGCAGTTTTACAACGGCGCTGCCCAGCAAGGTATACGACGGCATACCATATCCCGTTTGAAAGAAATTTTCCACGATGGCAAACTTTTTGTATGGATAATCCCCCAGGAGTTTTTGGTACATGTCCAGATACCGTTTTGTGGCGTTCAGATACGACTCAACCAGTCCTTGGTCTTCGGGGAAAAAGTAGGCATACACCTCTATGCCGTTATGTTGCACAGCCGTCACTTTATATTTGCCCGCGACCAGATTACACCCGTCTGACACGTTCTTTTCCTCCCAGGTGGAAAACGCCTTCCCGCCGGACGATCCTTTGCTAACAAGCGCGCCCTCGGTTATTGCCTCATATTCAGCGGGCGTTATCACGGTGACTTTAAAGGTTGCCAGGGAATCAGGCTCATCGGGATACCACAGGCACGCAGGGCTCAAGTAAACACCGTCTTCTCCAATAATGCCGGTTGTATCACCAACGTCTTCTTTCTCTAAGGAATAGGGGGTTGCGGGCAGCGCCCCTTCATATTCGACGTCGATCGTGACCGCCGGTAGCGCCCTTAACTCTTGCGGTATGGATATCTCCAGGCGATGCGACTGCCTGGGCATATCGGGATGAGCGGCAACGCCTTTTCCCGGCAAGGTATCCCGTATCTTAAAATCCAACTTGTCATTCGGGGATTTTACAGACAAGACGCGGAATGACTTATTGAGAAAACACGAAAACGTCTCCGTATCCCTGACCTGTGCGAGCACGTGGTCTATCGCCTTCAGCTTGTGTTCCTTCAGATACAGCTCCACCTCCAAATTATGGCCTAAAATCCTTGTATTGTGCGCCACCCCGGCTTCCAGCTCAAACGTTGCCACAACTGCAGCGACACCTAACAAAAACGGCAGACACTTCTGAAACCAAGCCACCGGCATACAGTTTCCCCTTTCATTGTTAATAAATATCATAGTTTTTTACGCTATTAGATGTGTTTTGTTTAATGGTAATACATTATTCTTTTTGTATGAGTAACAGTACTGTGGTTGGTGGGACAGCCATCTTGGCTGTCCTGTGCAGGCAAGACGCCTGCGCCACCAAATACAAGGGGCGTACAAAGGAAGGTGCGTTTTGTTTCTTGTTCCGTTAACGTGATGTTGTTAAATGCCAGAGAAGGGAGTTGAACCCTTACCCCCTGTGACGGGGACCAGATTTTGAGTCTGGCGTGTCTGCCAATTCCACCACTCTGGCACAAAGTCGTTTCTCAACACATCCTGCTGATTTTGCTACATTTGAGACTTTTTTTGCACATAGATAATTATTGTTATTTGTTGATAACTATTCATTTAACGATTACTATTATATACCATTTTTTCCTTTTTTCACCATATTTTTCTATTTATTATAAAATTGCACGCTATTTGCAATTATATTGCTATCAGTTCCCTTATTGAACCTTTTAATATTTCACCTTTTCTTAAAGGGGTGAGATAAACAAAAATACTATAGAGTTGCGTGTCTTCATTCGTGTTTTTCTTCTTATCCCTGCTTTATAAAAAACAAGGTTTTTTTGAGGAGATTTTTAATGAGCAGGTTACTCATTTCTGAACCACCCTTGCTAGTGCTTCCAAGTCTTGCAAAACTCATTGGGCTTAATGATCAGTTCAACAACAGCATTTCATTCTGGCAACAAATGAGATACTGAAAGACCATCATATAAAACGGTTTCCCACGATTGCGATAGTCAAAAAGAAACTCAAGGAAAATACAACTTTATCCGACATACACAAGACAACCGTGAGGTGCCAAGAATAACGTTGAAATATCTTGTCAGATAGCTTTTAATATCAATGTAGAGACGCACTGCTGTGCGTCTCTGCGTAATTATCATATAATAACTATGGAGGGATGTGATGAAGATAATCATAGAAAGAGAAAAAGATGGTAACTATTCAGCGTGTTTTCGCTCACAATCGCTATGAGCGAACAAAATCAGGCAATTCGCCGTGAAATAGCATCTTTAATGCCTGGCTCAAATTTACCCCTTGTTTTCTACAGGTTGAGAGGT
>CAYJPZ010000117.1:0-12658 GCA_964372185.1 uncultured candidatus Brocadiaceae bacterium | reverse complement strand
CACGATACCACCCAAATTATAAAAAAATATCAATGGGGGGTGTCGGCGCCCGCCCCCCCTCCCCACTACGCTGTTACAAGTCACCAAAGGCCGGGGAATTGAATATCGAAGGATAAGAGAATTTTGTGATTCGAAATTCATAATTTGATACACCGTTTACACGATAGTTATTATGCTTCTGGAACTCTTCACCTATCTAACCACACCATGCCCGCCCTACGTCCGCAATATGGGCTATCTGCGTGAGGCCATTGGCCTAAAATGCAGATACAAACGTCATCCTGCCCGCTGGCAGCCACATCTTGAAAGGACACGGCAATTTGTCTTGTCCGCAGCCGTCAAATGTCGTAATCGGGGTAGAGTTGTTATCCTTGGGTCGGGACTTTTATTGGACGTGCCGCTCGATGCGCTCTCGGCGATGTTTCGTGATGTGGTATTGATTGACATCGTGTGTTTACCGGAAATTCGTAGACGTATAAAGCGATATGGCAATGTGAGTTCTTTCCAGGGGGATGTCACCGGTATTGTCGAGACCTTGTATCAGAACGTATCATGCGGCAGACGGGAACTCCCCTTTGTCGCGCCAGTTTTACCGTGGATTGATAAAGATACGGACTTGGTAATTTCCCTGAACGTCCTTTCACAGCTTATGGTTGTACCGCGAATGTATGTGCTTAAGAAACTGCCGGAAATAGCTAAAGATCGCATCGATGCGTGGTGCAGGCATATTGTAGAGGCGCATTATGCCTTCCTTGCATCGCGGCCTTGCAATGTTTGCCTTATTGCCGACCACCGATATTCAAAATACGACGGCAATGGCAAAATTACTGCGCAAGGTTCAACTCTGTATGGAATGTCCCTGCCAACGCCTGATGATTCCTGGGTGTGGGATATTGCACCAATAGGCGAGGAGTCCAGGCATTATTCAAAACATCTGGAGGTGGGAGGGTGGCTGGTGCGATAACAGGGAATGTAATGGATGTCTATTTGGATTTGCTGCAATTTCAGCGTTTTTTCCCGTAAAATTTTCGATTCTTCTGAATCCGGTCATGGCACAGCAAGCACCAACACCGCACCTTTTAGTGCCGGCTGAACTGTTCGTTTAACCCGAACAGGGGGTGTAAATTTATCCTTGCATTTTTTAATCATTTTTGCTATAAGTATCACTCATCTGATATATTTATCACCGTTAGCATGAATAAGTAAACACTAAAGATGTCGTTTGCATGCTAGGATTTTAGAAGGTATTCATGGACATAAAAGAGTTTTTTCTCATCCTCAGAAGAAGGATGTGGGTTGTAATTCTGGCATTTCTGATAACTGTAAGCGCTACAATTGTATTTACTTATCTACTACCTCCCACCTACGAAACATACGCCAAACTATTGATAAGGACCAACCCTACATCTGCAAACGCTTCTTTATTCAGTTCCACCCTTAAAGATTTTGGAAGCCTTGTATCAGTTGGTTCAACCTCAGAAATTAGCACGACGATAGCAGTTGCCTCAATTAGGCCTGTTGTTGAACCAGTAATAAAGAAATATGACTTAAAAGGCAGGGACGGCAAACCTATGCTACCAGAAACGTTACTAAAACCAGGTATCCTTACGTATATATTTTCTTTGCCGTACGTTAGTATTGCCCAATTGCTTGATGCAAACCTTTTTACAATAACGTGTGGCTCAAAGAACCCTAAGCTATCACAGGGTATAGCGAATTCATTGGCGAACGAAATTGTTGATTTCAATCTGAAACTCACGAGGGCAGAATATTCAAGTGCAAAGTCTTTTATTGAAAGAGAAATCAAGAAAATAACGAGGCACTACTACAAGTATCAGTTGGACCTTAAGCGGTTTAAAGAGAGTGAGCAAACCGTTGATCTTGATTCTGAAGTAAAACTGGCAATTGAGAAGGTCGCTGAACTATACAAACAAAAGGAAGATAATATAATAGACTTGGAACAAGCCAAGGCAAAACTCCGGGTATCTAAGGAACAGGTCGGTAGGATGGATTCAACGAGGATAAATCCATCGGTTATGACGGAAAATCCTACCGTAAAGTCGCAAAGGGATAAAATCGGAGAACTAGAGATGACGCTAGCCAAGGCAACCAGTGAGTTAACAGAAAACCATCCGGAAGTAGTTTCGATAAAACGTCAACTTAACAAGGCTGAAGAGAACCTTGCTAAAGAGATTCGGGTTTATCAGAATTCAAATACTATTTTGTCGGATTTAGAGAGAGAAATTGCATCCCTCGAAGTTCATCTTGTGGGCGTAAACGCAGACATAGATAAATATTTAGCTCTTTTTGGAACACTGCCTGAAAAGGTCATGTCGCAAGCCAGACTTCAACTTCAACTTTCCATTGCGGAAAACATCTATAGGTTCCTCTTGCAACGTAAAAGCGAAATTGGTATTGCGGAGGCAACAACACTTTCAAATATTTGTATCGTAGATCCGGCGATTGAGTTACCTATCGGCAAACCCACCAAACCAAAAAAGATGGTAAACTTTGCGATAGGCATGTTTCTTGGGCTTTTTAGCGGTGTAGGACTGGCGTTACTATTTGATAAACTCGATACTACCATAAAATGCGCTGATGATCTTGAGAAGATCAAGCAAGTTTCATTCTTAGGCATCATACCGCCGATGAAGAAGGGCACCCCGCTCCTTATTTCGAGGAGAAAGTTTACGGACCCTATTTGTGAAGCTTACCGAACCGTCAAAAACAGCGTGCGTTTTTCTTGTTTAGATAAGCCACTGCGGCATATTCTTATAACAAGCGCAGAACCGCAGGAAGGTAAGACCATAACGGCAGTAAACCTGAGCACGGCCTTAATAAGGGAAGGCAAAAAGATTCTCCTTATCGATACCGACCTGAGAAAACCCGGTGTGCATAAACATTTTAATCTGAAAAATACCGTAGGCCTCACCAGTGTTCTTCTTGGCGAGAAAGATGTCAAGCATGTCATTTTCGATACAGGAGTTGAAGGGTTGTGCGTTATGCCAACAGGCCCCATACCCCCAGACCCTGCCAGGCTGCTGGAGTCTCACAAGATGCAGCAATTAGTCACCGAGTTAACAGGAAAATATGATCTCATTGTGCTGGACTCGGCTCCCGCGCTTGTAGTGGACGATGCGATAATTACTTCCCGATATATTGACGGTGTTGTCGTTGTTGCAGAGAGCAGAAGGGCAACCTTTAAAACCGTTACTCAGTTGGAGGAGGTTTTACGGGCGGCCAGGGCAACACTTTTGGGTGTTGTTTTAAATAAGCAAAAGATATTACGTGGCGGTCATGGTTACTACCGTT
The DNA here is from genome assembly GCA_964372185.1 of uncultured candidatus Brocadiaceae bacterium. Taxonomy (GTDB): domain Bacteria; phylum Planctomycetota; class Brocadiia; order Brocadiales; family Brocadiaceae; genus JACVXV01. Next base: position 9,346 of record CAYJPZ010000117.1, on the reverse strand, counting down.
ACTATAAATATTATACCAGCAATGATGAGCCGGACGTTGTCAAAAAGGTTTAGTGATGCGAAGCCTCATGTTGTAATTCTGTGCGGCTAGGTAAATAATGATACAAGAAAAAGTTTTAATCATCGGCTTGGATGGCGCAAATTTTGATTTCATAAAACCTTGGGCTAAAGAGGGTAGATTGCCTACCTTCGGGAGATTTTTAGAGAAAGGAACTCACGGGGTACTCCTTTCAACGCATCAATCAAATAACCCCCAGGCATGGACGTCATTTATGACGGGCAAAAACGCAGGCAAACATGGCATTTTTGATTTTGTAGAGCCTGTTCCAAATAGTTACGATGTAAGATTTATTAATGCCTCGTACCGAAGCGGAAAAACACTCTGGAGAATAATTAGCGATGTTGGGGGAAAGGTAGGCGTCCTTAACGTGCCTATGACATTCCCTGCTGAGGATGTGAATGGCTGTTTTATATCCGGATGTGATTCACCTGGCCTGACCCAGGCGTCTGTATATCCGTCAGGTTTGCTTCAAGAAATCAACGAGGCTGTTGGTAACTATATACTTGAGCCAGGGGTTACCGGCTTTATTTATAAAGGAGTGTGCGACCTTGCCGTAAGCAAAATGTACGAGTCCATAGAGAACAGATTCCAGGCGGCTAAATACCTTTTAAAAAATAAAGAATGGGATTTCTTTACGGTTGTTTTTACCTCAATTGACCTTATGCAGCGTTATTTCCGGAAGTTCATAAACCCAAATACCCCCCACTACGATCCGGAAGACAAAGAAGGTTTTGGAAACGCAATTTACAGCGTTTATCAGAAACTCGATAAGGCATTAAATGATTTGATAAATGAGGTCTCTGAAGACGTTACTATTTTGATTATGTCCGGGCATGGGGGCAGGCTGTCAGGCAATAAAACCTTTTACATTAACCATTGGCTGGCCGAACAGGGGTTTTTAAGATTCACATCAGGACTCCCGTCGGTAATAGACTGGGGCAGTACCGTTGCATATTCCAGAGAGAATATGCCAACAATCAATATCAATCTAAAGGGGCGCGAGCCTAAAGGAACTGTTGAGTCCGGGGATGAATACGAAAAGGTGAGAGGCGGGATTATAAACAGGCTGCTCAATTTAAGATGTCCCCAGACCACCGAGCCTATGGTCGCAGGGTCATTAAAGAAGGAAGAATTGTATAGAGGTAAATTTATGGACACTGCGCCAGACCTTCTGATTCAATGGAAAAACGACGCCTGTATCCAACATCCAAGCTACACCAGTGAGAAGGGCAAATGGCTTCAAATCCTTACGGATAAAGAATTAGAGTGGGCGGAGACGGTAAGCATCCCTGGCGGTATTCACAGAAGGGATGGCATTTTCCTTGCCCTGGGCAAACATATTAAACAATCCTTTCAGATTCAGGATGCAAACATCGTTGACATATTACCGACGATACTTTTTACTATGGGTATTCCTATCCCGGAAGACACCGATGGAAGGATATTAACAGAAATATTTAAAGAAGATTTTATCCGGCATAACCAAGCGAAAATCAACCTGCAACAGGAAACAACAGATAACGTACAGGCTCAGCCTTGTACTAAGCGGGACGAACCTAATGATATCACCTATACCGATAGCGAAGCGGCGCTTATAGAGGAAAGATTAAAAGGGCTGGGGTATATAGAGTAGCGGGGCGAAGCCTCAGACTGATACCTGTCCGCGCACAAACGGGGAAAAACGATTGAAAGACGCTTCCGAATCCTATGAAGATATTATTTGTTAATGTAATGGAAGAACGTCATGGTTCTACCTATCGGGCAAGGAGATTAGCGTCGCTTTTCATGGTAAAACACAGGGTCTGTTATCTTGAGTCTAACTGTGATGATAAGAATGGGGTTTTTCCATCTGAATTAATAAACGGCAACAGGGTTATTTCAATACGCCAGACAGGTTCAGTATCCGGTTTTATCATGGCCACAATTAAAAGGTCTCTCCTTTGCCTGAGAGAGGATTTTGACCTTATATTTTTGCAAAAGGCATGGCCACTCACCCTCCCGTGTCTTATCATAGCCAAACTCCGCGGAAAGAAGGTTGTCGTAGATTGCGACGACCTCGACTCTTTATGGTTTAAAAGCCCTCTGAGGAAGAGATTGACTTCTTTTACAGAAAAGTTGATGCCCAGATGGGCAGACTTGACAACAACACATAACCAGTATCTTAAAAGGTATATTAAAGATGCGGGTGGAACAGAGGCCGTTATAGTACCTCAGGGTGTTGACACGGAATTGTTTGACCCCGTTCAATTTGATCCACTTCAGGAGAAGAGGTCTCTTAACCTGGAGGGTAAAAAGGTCTATGCCTTTCTCGGTTCTTTTACTTACGGGAGCGCGAGGGACCTCCATATAATCTTAAAGGCAATGCAGCTAATCATAAAAAGGCATAGTGATGCCATACTTCTGATCATTGGTGGTGGGGGCCCTTTAGAGAAAGAATATAGGGACCTCATATCTGACCTGGGGATTAGCAAGCAGGTAATTATTACCGGAAGGGTACCCCATTCTCAAGTCCCCCGCTATCTTGCAGCCTCGGATACCGGCCTTATTTTTATGTCTGATGACCTTGCAAATGAAACGAGGGTGTCTTTGAAACTCCTTGAATACCTGTCCATGAACCTGCAAGTGGTTGGGCATCTTGCAGGGGAATCCAGAGATACCCTCGGTGAATACTGCTTCCTCTGTCAACCTACTACAGAAGCCATGGTTGACATGGCTTTAGATGTATCTCAAAAAAACCTTAAGAAGGTCAGTGCAAGAAGGTTTATCAAAGAACATTACGACTGGGGTGTTGTTGGAAAATCGCTTGAGCAGGCTATAAAGAGGATCGAGAATTGAGAATTGCATTTATAGACGGTCCATGGCCTGGAAATGGACATAGGACCCAGCGATGGGCCCACAAAAATCCCGGAGGCAAGATTAACCCGCCACCTCTTTTTCAGATGTATGCAGCTTCTTTAGCAGCGAAAAATGGACATGAGACGGCAATATGGGATGCGCCTGCCAGGCGACTCGACTACCCTGCGCTCTTAAAGGATGTTACCGATTTTGGTCCTCACCTGTGTGTTATAAACACCTCTACGCCAAGTTTCGACCACGACAAAAAATTCTTAAAACTCCTGAATGATACCGTAAAGACCAGGAAGATTATGGTCGGGTCCCACGTTACTGCATTTCCCGATGATGTCATGCGTGAGAATCCGGAGCTGGATATCATTGCCGTCGGTGAATATGATGAGACAATCAGTGATATTGCAGAACATATTAATAATCTCAGCAAGGTACAGGGTATCTTTTACAGAGATGGAGACAAGGTAATAAATACCGGTATGAGGCCTTTAATAAAAGACCTTGATCATCTCCCGTTTCCGGCTTACGACAAGATTGATATCAACGACTACTCTGAATCAATGTTTCCATCAAGGAAACATCCGATAGCGTCTATGTGGACAAGCAGGGGTTGCAACTATCATTGTTCCTTCTGTCTTTATCCGCAGATATTCTTTCAGGACAAATTGAGGCTTCGAAGTCTCGATAATATTATTTCTGAAATAAAATGGCTGAAAGAAGCGTTTGGCGTAAAGTTTTTCTATTTTGAAGATGATAACTTTACCGCCTCATGGAACAGGGTGGAGGAACTTTGTCAAAGGCTTATTAATGAACGGTTAGACATTACGTGGGGCTGTCTGTCGAGGACAGATGACGTTACCCTCAAGCGAATTAAACTTATGAAGGATTCCGGATGCTACTTGATTAAATTTGGCGTGGAGAGCGGAGTTCAGGACCTCCTTGATCATATTGAGAAGCATTATGTGCTAAAAGATATTACCAATGCCTTTGACCTTTGTAAAAAGGTGAATATCGTGACCCATGCTACGGTAATGATCGGTAATCCTGGTGAGACGTGGGAATCAATCAGGGTAACGAGACAGTTTGTAAAAAGGCTTTCTCCTGATTCCGTACAGTTCAGCATTTGTATCCCCTTCCCTGGCACAAAATTTTTTAAAGAATGCCAGGAAAAGGGTTGGATTAATTATGATTGCTGGGAGGATTTCGATGGAGTTCACGGCGGGGTTTTGAGTTATCCCGGTCTCTCAAAGGGGGAGATTAAGATGGCGGTCAAGGATTCCTACTTACATTACTATTCTTCTTTTGCCCATATTCGTCAACGAGTCCGGCGGTTACTCCTGGGACCTGAAAGGCTCTCTCAATTGACAAGAAACCTTTGGCTCCTGCGGCGCTTCTTCTCCATGGTACTCTTTGAAAGAAGACGCACAGCCCTTGTAAAAGCGCAGCAGGTAAAACCCTCTTAACCAGAATCTCATTTTAACAGGCCTCACACATAATGGCACATATAAAAAACAGGGTATTCGTTTTAGGTTTGGATTCTGCAACCTGGGATTTGATTACCCCATGGATTGAAGAAGGACTTCTGCCAAACTTTTCCCGATTGACACGGAATGGGGTATGGGGAACATTGGCATCCACACTCCACCCATTGAGTCCGCCTGCCTGGACATCCTTTATTACCGGAAAGAATCCTGGTAAACACGGTATTTATGACTTTGTAGTTCACAAGCCTGACAGCTATGAACTCCTTTATACCAACGGCGGGATGAGACGGGGAGACTCGTTCTGGAAGCTTCTTAGCGAGTGTGGGAAAAAGGTTGTTGTTTTGAATGTTCCCATGACATACCCTCCTGAAAAGGTCAACGGAGTCATGATCTCCGGTTTTGATTCTCCGGGGGTTGATTCGGATTTTGTCTATCCCCCTCACATACTGGGAAATATAAAGAATGAGTTAGGAGAGTACATATTAAGGGATTATCCACAGGGACAGGACCCATCGTCCTTCCTGAGGCAGATTCATAAAATAACCGAATTTCACCATAGGTTGACCACTTACATGATGAAGGAATACAACTGGGATTTCTTCATGATAGTCTTCAATTCTCTAGACCTGATACAACATGGATACTGGCAATATATGGATAATTCATTTACCGGGATATCTCCAGAAGAACATAAAAAATACGGAAACGCCATCAGGGACTGTTATATAAAGATTGATCAGATACTGGGAGATATTGTCTCCTTGTTGCCCGAAAATACGGATTTTATTGTTATGTCTGACCATGGCGCCGGTCCATGCCACAAGGCGATATTTATTAATAAATGGCTTGAGTCTATTGGGCTTCTGGCCTATGCTTCCCACGGCAAGAAAGCCCTTTCTTTAAGCGCCATGAAGAGATTGCATCATATTATTAAAAGGTCTGTTCCTCCACAGGGACTCGAGTGGCTGAAAAGGAAATTTCCGAATCTCAGGCAGAAGGTAAAGTCTAATATTGTTTTTTCGGAAATTGACTGGAAAAGAACAAAGGTATACTCTTTTGGAAGAGAGAGTACGAATCTTTTTATCAATCTGGAAGGTAAGATGCCGATGGGAACCGTGAAGCCCGGCAAGGAGTATGAGTCCCTGAGGGAGAGGGTGATCGATGAACTCATGAAACTCAAGGACCCTGAGACTGGCGAGCCTGTGGTTGAGGGGGTTTACCGGAGAGAAGACGTCTATCATGGCGAATGCATGGATTTTGCTCCCGACTTGCTGGTTACCTGGAAGGGACACCGCTATACATCCTGGCCGGGTTATGATGACCGCAACAAAAATATCTTTGAGTCAAGCCTGAAACACAGTGATTACAGCGACTGGTCGAGTCTTCAGAAGGGTGGAAATCACCGTCCTAATGGTATCTTACTGATGAATGGTAATGGAATCAGGGAGGGTTATAAGATACAGGGTGCAAGGATTATCGACCTCGCGCCGACTATTCTTGGCCTCATGGGTGTGCCTGTTCCGGAGGATATAGATGGAAGGATACTGGAAGATGCTTTTACCACCGCTCTCAATCCACTCCAGAGCCAAAGCAAAGGGGCGGATGACAAACACGAAAGTGACCCTCGTAAGAAGGAAAACGGGGCATATACAGAAGAAGATGCAAAAAAGATAGAAGAACGTCTCAGGAGTCTTGGCTACGTAGACTGATATGAAAAAACCCGAAGTAATGGTAATAGGTCTTGATGGGGCCACATTTGATCTGATTGACCCGTGGGTCAAAGAGGGGCGGCTTCCCAATCTGGAAAGGTGTTTGAACCGTGGGACCAGCGCCAGGTTAAAATCGACCCCGTTATCCAACAGCGCCCAGGCATGGTCCTCTTTTATAACCGGAAAGAATCCGGGTAAGCATGGGATATACGATTTTTTTGAACCCAAAAGCGATGATTATGGGATCAGATTTATTAATGCGAGTTTCAGAAAGGGGAAGAGCCTGTGGCGGATACTGAGTGAGGGAGGCAAAAGTGTTGGTGTTATTAATGTGCCAATTACCTACCCGGCAGAGGAAGTCAATGGCTTTTTCATCTCCGGGCTTGATGCGCCTGGCGTTGACAAAGATAATTTTTCATATCCTTCCGGAATAGTCCAAACCATCCGGGAAAATGCCGGTGGATACATACTTGAGGCTGGGATTTGGGGTTACATACGAAGAGGCGAACCCCATCTGGCGCTTGAGAAGCTCCTGGAGTCTATTGAAGTGCGGACAAGGGGAGCCATATTTTTGTTGAGACGCTATCAACCTGACTTTTTCATGATTGTGTTTACTGAGTCAGATAAGGTGCAGCATCATTTCTGGAAATATATTGACCCGGAAAGAAGGGAATCAAAACTATACGCCGATAAACCCCTTTCTCAGGCAATATTAAAGGTATATCAGAGGCTTGATCAATCCATCGGTGAACTATTAGAAGAAACCGGCGGGGGTTGCACGACATTTATCATGTCTGATCATGGCGCCGGCCCTGCCAGCAATAAGACAATGTTTATAAACAAGTGGCTCAGTGGAATAGGTTTATTAGCTTATGAGTCCAAGGGAGGCATTGTAAGGAAAGGGAAAAGTGTTTTAAGGAAGATATTATCAGTTACCGATGAGGTGGTGAAAAAGAGACTCTCCAGGAGAATGAAGGAAAGACTCCTCCGTTACTTCCCTGAATTGCGGAACAGGGTTGATTCACTGTTATCACTTCAGGGTATAGACTGGTCACGCACCTCTGCGTATTCGAGAGAGAATCATCCCGCTATATTTATCAACCTGAAAGGGAGAGAGCCTTCAGGTATAGTCTCCCAGGGCAGGGAATATGAAGAAATTTGCCTGAAGATCATAAAGGAACTGGGTAAAATCAGATGCCCTGAGACTAATGAAAAGGTCGTTGGAAGGGTATGGAGGAAGGAAGAGGTATATTCAGGGGAAGAACTATACAAGGCTCCTGACGTCATATTCGAGTGGAAGGAACATGCCTATGTCCACCGTCCCACTGAATCCGGCGCCGGTGATGGTTTTCTTAAAAAATTGTCGCATGAAGAGATGGAGAGATCGGAGAATCTTATCAGGCCAAGCGGTATTCATCGGGATCACGGAATTCTGATTGGTTTAGGGGAGCATATCAAACAGGGAGAAGGACTGTTGGAGGCCAGTATAATGGACCTTGCCCCAACGATACTTTACCGATCAGGAATACCAGTACCTTCAGATATGGATGGGAGGGTATTGTTTGAGTTTTTTGAAAAAGATTTTGCAGACAAAAACCTTATCAGACAGACCACGGTCAATAGTGAAATTATATCTGAGAATAAAACGGTTACTTACAGCGGCAATGAATCAAAAAGCATAGAGGAGCGGTTGCGGGGATTAGGGTATATTGATTAAGATATCATGAAAACAGGTTCAAGGATTATAAAAAACAGTTTCTCCCTTATGGGCGGACATGGCTACGGCACCATTATCAACCTTATTGCCACTGCTATCATAGCCCGTTATCTTCCACTTGAAGTATTTGGTGATTACGGATATATTCTGGCAATTTGTATGACATTCTCAGTAGTTACAGATATGGGAACCAATCAGATTATGATACGTGAAATTGCCCGTGATAAAAACCGTACCCAGGAAATATTCTCTGCCGGTTTTCTATTGAATGTACTCCTTTCATTTTTAACCGCAAGTCTGATTATCGTTGTTGTGCATGTAACGACAAAGGGGCAACACCTTACAAACTCAACCTATATTCTCACAATAGCAGTCCTCATATACATGCTGGGTGATAATTTTGACATAGTTTTTAAGGCGTATGAACAGATGCAGTATAATGCGTACCTCAAGGTTATTGAAGAGACAACATTCATTGCCGGGATCATAACGGTAGTGGTACTTGATCTTGGGTTATCCGGAATCTTCTCTGCCTATCTTTTTGCTTACACTATTCGTTTTATCACAGGATATTTCTTAACGAGTTCTTGTTTTTTTAAACCTCGTCTGAAATGGGACTTACCTGCCATGAAATGGATATTGAGAGAATCTTTTCCCATTGGTATGAGCCGGATTTTCAGAAAGACCACCTTTCGTATTGATACCATATTATTAAAACTATTCAGGACACGTGCGGAAGTCGGCGTCTTTCATGGCGTTTACCGTATCATAATTATTGCAATGTTTATTCCGAGAGACATAACGGATTCTCTGTTTCCCATAATGTCCAGATACGCAGATGGGCCTAAAGAGTCATTAAGCGCTTTATTTGAAAAATCCTTCAAAATTATCTTAATCCTGACCCTTCCAATGATATTTACGGTATATATTGCTTCCGGTTGGATAATAACACTAATACTTGGGAGCAACTTTACCCATGCGGCCCCTCTCATGCAGGTGCTTACCTTGTCCTGGGGTTTCATGTTTTTCAGTGTGCTTTGCAATAAGATACTGAATGCAACGAACCATCAGAGATTTGCTACGATTGCTATTGGAATTTGTCTTCTGGTAAATGTCATTCTGGACCTGATTTCCATACCCTATTTAGGTTATATAGGCGCCGGGATATCGACCCTTGTTTCTGAGATTGTTTTATTTATCATGAGTTATAGTTTTATTTCCAAATATGTATGCAGTATGTCGTTAACGAAAGTAGTTTCTAAACCCTTAGTGGCCGCTTTGGCGTCAGCGGCAACGGGTGTGATACTTGGAAGAGGTCATGCCCTTTTCACAACTCTCATAAACGTTATTGTGTATATTTCTATGCTCTATTTCCTCGGCGTCTTTAAAGAGGGGGAGTTAGATACCATGAAGGAGATTGTGTACAAGGTAAGGCGTAAAATCCGGAAGAAAAAAAAATCAGGTGGATAGTTAAATGTATAGGAATTTCAATGTAGGGACACGGTGCCCGTGTCCCTGTGTGCGTAAAA
>CAYJPZ010000116.1:0-12729 GCA_964372185.1 uncultured candidatus Brocadiaceae bacterium | reverse complement strand
GTGATTCTGTCTGTGCCAAGATGCTTCTCAAGCCATTTTTTATAGATTTCTTTGGATTTCTGGTCGTTGTTTGAACCATTAAATAAAACTATCCTGTCTCTGTGTTCAGTATTTTCTAAGATTCTATTCAGATATTCTTGTGTTCTTGTAGATTCAGTAAATATGATGGCTTTTTTATTACCACCCAGACGTTCTATTTCAGCAAACCCCTTTTTCAGTGCGGTCAGGAGAACCTCTCCCTTTGAATTTCGGGTAATAGACCTGGCAAGATGTTGAAATTCCTTCAGGTCATTGATTTCTTTTTTGATGTCTTTCATTTCCTCTGAAGTGTAAAGTTCTTCCTTTGTTTCAGTAACGGGTTGATTTTCTTCTTCAGCATCCTCCCACTCATCCTTAATTTCATCATAAGATTATGAAAATCATTTTCATTCGCTAATCTGGCAAACTGATTTTTATAACTCTTTAAATCACCAAAGGTATAATCATCAATAATACTGACTAAACCATAGAGTTCTAACAAAGAATTTTGGAGTGGCGTTGCAGTAAGGAGGATATTGGGAGCGTGGGCTACGGCATTTTTGACGGCAGTGGCAATTTTATTTGACGGCTTATAAACATTTCTTAAACGGTGGGCTTCATCAATCACTACTAAATCCCAGGGGATATTTTTAATGTAAACATCTTTAGCCCTTGCAAAATGGTATGAGCAAATGATTATTTCATGCTGGTTGAAGGGATTTAAGTTTTCCTTTTTGATTTCCTGATTAAAAGAAGACGTTTCCAGTATAAGCGATGAAAGGGAAAATTTGTCCAGTAATTCCTGATTCCTTTGTTTACGAAGGTTTGATGGCACTATGACAAGAATTTTCCTCTTTCTTTCAGCCCATTTTTAAGAGATAACCAGACCTGCTTCGATGGTTTCCCCCAGACCTACCTCGTCCGCCAGTATAGCGCCCTTTGAAAGCGGGGAATGGAAGGCAAATAAAGCAGCCTCAACCTGATGCGGATTTAAATCTACCTGGGCATCTAAAAGAGAAGAAGCCAGCTTTTGCAAGCTATCTGAAGAACAACGTTTCGTGAGTTCAAACGCTGCAATAGTTTATTGACCGCGCGCAACTTCCGCAATCCGGGCATTCGTCGGTGCGGCAGTCGGGCGTTATCTCTTTGTCTATAGAACTTTGCCTTTCGTGCGCCAGAAAGGGCTTTACCACGCCGCAACTGATGTGATCCCAGGGGAGAATTTCGTCCTCTTTCCTTGCGCGGTGCGCGTAAAAACCCCAATCAATCCCTGCCTTTTGAAACGCATCCAACCACTTCTGAAAATGAAAATGTTCTTCCCACGCGTCAAATTTGCACCCATCCTGCCACGCAGTAAGGATCGCCTTGCCCAGCCTGCGGTCTCCCCGCGCAAATATGCCTTCCAGGATGCTGCGCTCCGCATAATGGAATTTGATGTGGATACATTTCCGCCGGATTTTATCAAACAACCTGGCCTTGATATCCTTGATCCGCTGCATCGTGACCATCGGGTGCCACTGGAAAGGGGTGTGCGGCTTTGGCACAAAGGGAGCTATGCTGATGTTGACCTGTCCGTAAGAACCGTTGACCTTCTTCTTCAAGTCGGACACCGCGAGCGCAAGCTTTGCAATGGCGTCAATATCGTCGTCCGTTTCGGTAGGGAGTCCCACCATAAAATAAAGCTTCACCACCTGCCACCCCTGCCGAAACGCCTCTTCGACGCCCTTGTAAAGGTCTTCATCCGTAATGTTCTTGTTAATAATCCTTCTCAGGGACTGGGTTGCCGCCTCCGGCGCAAGGGTAAGGCCGGACTTGCGGACGGTATTAAGCAGGGAAGGCAAAAGCACTAACTGTTCGTTCACCCGTAAAGAAGGGAAGGAAATGTTTACGTGCCGCTTGCAAAATACGTTGTTGAGCTGCTCCATGAGGGGATGCAAGAACGGATAGTCGCTGATGGATAGCGATGCGAGCGATATCTCGTTGTGTCCCGTGTTTTCATAACACTGTTCCGCCAGCTTCAGGACGTTTTCCACCGTGCGTGGGCGCGTGGGGCGCTTGCTCATGCCCGCCTGGCAAAAGCGGCACCCCTGCGTGCAGCCGCGCATAACCTCAATGGTAATGCGGTCGTGAATGGTCTTTACGTAAGGCACGACGGGGCGGACGGGATAATACGTCGTGTTCAAATCCTTTACCGTTGCCCCTCGCACCGGCAGCGAAAGCCCCGGCATTTTGGGACGGAATTCCTTTACCGTGCCGTCGTCGTGGTAGAAAACTTCAAAGAGCGACGGGGCGTAGACGTTTTTCAGCGTCTGTGCCAGTGCAACAATCTTTTCCGTGCGGGAAAGTCCCTGATGCTTAAGTTTCTTGAACAACTCAACAAATTGCACAAGGCTTTCCTCTCCATCTCCAATGATGAACAGGTCAATAAAATCCGCCAGTGGCTCCGGCGATAACGCGGACGGCCCGCCTGCAATAATCAGTGGGGCGGTTTCACTGCGTTCGGACGCCATGAGGGGGATTTCCGAAAGGCTCAGCATATTTAGCACGTTTGTATACGAAAGCTCGTACTGCACCGAAAAGCCCACCAGGTCGAATTCCTTCAAGGGTGTATAGGTTTCAAGGGAAAAAAGGGGAACCTTGTGTTTCCTCATCAGCGATTCCATGTCAACCAAAGGCGCAAACACCCGTTCACAGGCAACGTCGCTTCGCTCGTTAAGCAAGCCGTAAAGAATCTGAATACCCAGGTGCGACATCCCGATGCTATAAGTGTCCGGGAAAGCCATTGCGATAGTTACGTCTACATTATTGTGGTTCTTGGCAACGGAGTTCCACTCGCCGCCAATATATTGACCCGGCATTTCTACCAGGGGGAGTAAATTATCTGTTACAAATTTTTTAAAAGAATTCATAGTGCCTGCTATTATAAATGTTTTGGGCGAAAATCCACCCGGAAACGCGTCATTGCAAAAAATGTAGGGCAAACCTTCAGGTTTGCCGCATACCCTGCTTTTTGTTGGGGTATGCGCGAATACGTGGGGAATGTTACGGGTGCATTCCCACTTTCTTGTAAATATACATTTTGTCCCGTAGGGACAGATGGAAATAGCCCACCGATTCATCGGTGGGGACAGTGTCCGGAATTGCTAGTCCCGTAGGGACGGCTGACAACATGCGCGTTTTTAGCCGACAATGCTGGCATAATGTGCTTACAAGGATTTGGAAATGATCGCGAATGTTATACCCACCCACCCACACAGCCTCTCGTGATCTCGTTCCCAAGCTCCAGATTGGGAACACGCTTGGACGAGAAGCTCCGGCTTCTCTTCACGTAACAATTTTAAAACCGTCAACCGAGCGATAGCCTCTTGATTTAAGGCTTTCGGCAAACGCACTGTCTGAACCGGTTAATTGCTTTTGATTAGCGGCCTGGTCTAAATCGTTTTTTGCGTAAGTAACGGCGTCGTCCTCGTTTTTAAAATCAATATCGTAATTAACCAGGACAAAATGATATTTTAACTCGGTTTCCGCTGAACCTTTTAAACAGGCTATTGAAGGCATATAACAACCATGTCCGCCATAACTTCCCGGTTCAAATATAAATTGTTGTTTTGACATACAGTGTCCTCATGTAAATGCATCGGATACTTTACGCTGCTCCTAACGGGGTGCTTTATCAGGGGCTTAATATCCAAAATTTGCTCTGCTACGTGAAAATCGTGTTTATATCGATCTCAAACCCCTCAATAATTCGGGATGCAACCGTGCCGTTCCCTTCGGCAGAGGAAAAAAGCCCGTAGGTGTTATCCCTAAGCACGAAGACCTCAACCGATTCAAGTTCAGGCATAACGATCCAGCATTCCGGTATTTTATATTTTTCGTAGATATCTTTCTTTGTGATTGTATCCATAACCAGTGTTCCCCTGGACACAACCTCAACTACCATATCAGGCACACCCCTTATCCAGTCCCGGCATATACCCATATTTTCTTTTTTTATAAAGATGACGTCAGGCTGTAGCCTATTTACGTTTTCTTCTAAAATAACGTCCAGGGGAGAAATAAAGACCTTTCCCAGGTCATTTTTTTGCACATATCTTCTTACATGAAAGGCCAGGTTAAAAACTATTTCCTGGTGCTTTCCAAAAGGACTCGGGGTCACGATTTCTTCTCCTTCGATGATCTGCGTTAAATCAAATGGAGCTATCACATCTTCTGAGTATCGACATGGCTTACTCAAGGTGTCCATTTCGTATCCCTCCCGTGCTGTAAAATAATTATTATCATAATTTTGTGGGTCATTTTACCATGACCATGCCAGTTCCCGTAGGGCGAACCTTTCGGTTTGCCTCATGCCCCGTATTTTCGTTGGGGCCTACACGAATACGCGTACGTTTACACCCTGGTGCTCGTTCATAATGGCAAGGCTAAAGCCTCGCCCTACACACAACAAACCCTCAAAAAGGGATTTTTTTATTTATAATTCTGCTTTTCTTGCTGTTCAAATCACCATATTGTCGGGAGGTACTTGATCTTGAGCAAAAGACCGTCACAGGTAACAAGAGAGCCTTTGTGGTAAATAGTAGTTGCGGCAATAAGGCGATCCGCCGGTTCCTGGTGGATAAACGCCTCGTGAGACGATGATAGATAAGCAATCTCAGGGATGATAGGCAGTACTTGAATACTCCTTGCAGACAAGGCCAACCTGATGAATGAAACAGCATCGGTACCGGGATCAAGACGTCCCTTACTTATCAGCATTGCAGTTTCCCACAAAGAAATATCGCTACAAGCCAGTAAGCCCTGCTTCTCCCCATTTTCAATCGCTCGCAGTGCCTTGCTGCTGAGTTTGTCCGGCGTCAGTGCATCAAAAATCAGGGTACAAGTGTCAAGGATTATCATCTATCTGCATCCCAGGTCTCGCCGATAGGTGAAATTACATTACCCACATGACTCTTCTTGCGCAGTGCCTCTAATTGTTGCCTGGCATCTTCTCTGACATCGTGCGGCGGCAAGATGCGGGCAATGGCCTTGCCATGTGATGTAACCACCAGCTCTTCTCCAGCCTGGACGTTGCAGAGATATGCAGGTAGATGGCTACGCAATTCTGTTATATTTACCTCACGCATACCCCCTCCTTTTTAAAAACGTACATCTGAAGCGTACGGTCACTACAAACAGATGTCAAGATATTTTCGAAGGAATTTTCAATTATTTCCCTCTGTTTTTCGAAAATCTGTAGATATACCTTAATCAGGTCTGCATGTGTTACCATGTCTGTTAAACGTCCACCGGAATTCACCCGTGGGCTAGGGGGTTGTATTACATTATTACCGATACCACGTGAACTGTTACGAATTTCTTTCATAAATCCATACTATGGCTTTTTATTCTTTACGGATGCTTTGCTCGTTATCTTTGGCCAATTTAATAATTGCGTTCGTAATGGATACCGCAACGGCGCTCCCCCCCTTCCTGTTTGTGTTTGTGATGTAAGGTGTGGAAATTTCTTTCAGCGCGTGCTTTGCCTCCACAGCGCCCACGAATCCAACGGGGATTCCTATTACCAGGGCGGGTTGCGCCTGGCCTTTTTTTATCAAGTCGATCAGTTCAAACAGGGCTGTAGGGGCGTTTCCAATAACCATTATTCCGTCTTTCATGTCGGATAGGGAATACTGAACAGCCGTGATGGCGCGGGTCTTACCCGTGCGTTTGGCTTCGTCAATGACGGCCACACTGTCTATTTTGCAGATGATTTTCCCCCCAAATTTTTCTACCGGGGACTTGCTGATTCCGGATTTTACCATATTCACGTCGGTTACAATATTTTTCCCGTTCTTTAAGGCGCGTATACCTGCCTTAACGGCGTCGGGATGGAAAATCAAATTGTAGGCATATTCGGTATCGCCCGTCGCGTGTATGGCGCGCTGGATAACGGGTCTGTGCAGCTTGGGCACGGCATCAAGGTTGACGAGCTTGTCAATAATCTCAAAACTCTGTTCGACAATAGCCTGCGGCTGCTCCAAACGGGGCTTTCCACAATATTGCCGCTCTACCAGCACCTCGTGGATGCGGTCCGCTGCGATAAGGGCAATCCGTTCATCGGCGCCGATGTGATTGGAATAGATAAACTCCACACGGGGATATTTTTCCTGTTCTTTTTTTATCATTTCAGGGATATCTTTATGGACGTGGTTTCCTTTGAAGAGCAGCAACGGCATAACGACAATCCGTTCAATGCCGCAATCCACAACCTTTTTAATCGCATCCGGCAAGCCGGGTTCTGCCAATTGCAGGAATGCCGCTTCTACAATGTCCCACCGGCGCATAGAGCGGAGCATCTCCGCCACCTGAAACAAACCGTCATTGCCGCTACTTAACTTACTGCCGTGTGAAATGAGTACGACGCCCGTCTTCATCATCAATTTTCCTTTTATCTTAAACCTGAGCGAGTCGGAATATCCTCAAAAAAATAAACTTCAGCATTAGGCCTGAAAGGCCGACAGGATATAGCGGGGGGTGAAGCCCCCCTGTTACAGACAACAAAATAATACAAGCCCCGAAGGGGAGGCAGGTCGTTTTGTTTTCGTGACCAAAACAACACTAAATTTTAGAGAAAACAGGCGTCCCAGCCATGTTGTGCCTCCTTTTCTGTCACCCCTTCGGGGCTGGTTATCTTATTTCATTTACCAGGGGCTTTACCCCTGGCTATATACTTTCAGCCCTTCGGGCCTGTTGTAGGGCGACCCTTTTGATACATGTTCAAACAGTGGATGAGAAATCTCTACGCCGCCACGTGGTTTTTCGTGCGTTCCATATAAGACGTAATCAGCTCTATAATCTCGTCAGAACGGTTGCACGCCAGGATGCGTGGACGCAGTTCCGTGGCGTTTTGCAAGCCCGTAATATACTTGGTTGCGTGCTTTCTAAAAAGCACGACGCCGATTTCTTCGCCATAATACGCCTGCATAAGAGACAAATGTCGCCGAATAAGCTGTACCTTTTCATCGGGTGGCACCTGGTTCCTGTCCTTATTTTGAAAAATCCAGGGATGGCCGATAGCCCCGCGTCCAATCATAACCCCATCACATCCCGTGTGGCGTTTTATACGCTCGATGTCTGCGGTACATTTTACGTCGCCATTGCCAATTACGGGTATCTTAAGAGACTGCTTGATCTCGGCAATGGCGTCCCAATCCGCCTTGCCATAAAAGAACTGAGATCGTGTGCGGCCATGGACTGCGATAAGGGACGCCCCATTGTCTTCAAGAATCTTTGCCACTTCAAGATAGTTGTGGGACTTGTGGTCCCAGCCCAGCCGTATCTTGCCGGTTACGGGAACCCGGAGCACGCTCGTGAGCTTGTTGAAGATACGACCAATTTTTGAAGGGTCTTTGAGAAGTCCGGCCCCAGCCCCTTTTCCGGCGATATCAGACACCGAACAACCCATATTCACGTCGATAATATCGGGTCCCAGTTGCTCGATCCTGCGGCACGCCTCCGTAATTTTATCCTCGTCGTTTCCCAGTATCTGAAAGGTGACGGGCCTTTCAACGGGCATAAAATTGAGCAGCTTGAAGGTCTTTTCATTTCCCCACAGCACCCCGTCCATAGAGATAACCTCCGTGTAGCTCATCGCCATACCAAATTCCCGGCAAACAAGGCGATAAGGGATATCGGAAAACCCGGCCATAGGGGCGAGAATCAAATCGCCATAGATGGGTATGTCCCGAATTAAAAAGCAGTGAGTCATAAAAGCCTTTCAAGATGTCTGTATTTGCCCGTAGGGGCAACTGCTAACAGGCAGGCAAATCATTGCCTGTTTTTCAACATAAAGTCCCGGAAGGACGACTGAAAATAAGGTTAAACAGCCTTTCTTCGCTTAACTTATATGGAGATAAATGGGGCTGTAAAAAAGCTCGCAAAAAAAGAAGTTTTTGCAGGGTAATACCATCGATAGGGTGGGTCACACAAAGAGTACCTGCCAACGTTGTTGCGCGTGGCGTTGAAAAGATGAATACTACACAAAAGTCAACCTTGATGTTTTATATTTACCAGCATCTGTATTACCGTATCAATCCTCTGGTTTAGCTGTCCTACTTCGTTTCGTAACTGCCCGAACTCGTTTCGTAACTGCCCAAATTCACTTCTTAACTGGCTAAATTCGCCTTTTACTTCACCCTTAAACAGCCCAAATTCATTTCTTAACTGGGTAAACTCGTCTTTCACTTCACCCTTAAACAGCCCGAACTCGTTCCTTACGCTTGCGGTATCAGTATCTATCTTTTGTACAAGATAACGGAAATCTTCTTTTTGCTGTTTTTTGACTTCTTCTACGTTATCGAGTATCTTCTCCGTCCGCTCATCGACCACCTGGTATATCAAATCAAGCGTGACCTTCTTAATTGCAGAGGTAATAAACTCTTTTACCATAAAACACGGCCATCCTTTCTTGTTAAATTCAGGCATTTGGTAATGGGAAATTTGGCGGCAAGTAATGAGGGCATCGGCAAGGTACGGCTTGCCGCTACGACACGTTACAGATTATGGTAAAACGATACGGCCTGTTTGTCAAATTATTATTTAAGTAGCGCAGGCTTCCAGCCTGCATTTGTTTAAGGAAAAGAACCGGCAGGCTGGAAGCCTGCGCTACACATCTCGAAGCAATTTTTATTGTGAAACGGATTGAGAGGCGGTATTATTGTATGGCGCGAGTAGCTGCAAAAACAGGTAAATTACTCCACTCATTCAAAAAACCACGTATTACAATAATTTTTTACTTAGAGAAATAAACAATATGGCCTATCAAGACTTGTCAGATTTTGTTAAAAAACTTGAAGCTGTTGGACAGTTGAAACGTATCAAAACCGAGGTCTCCGCTGAACTGGAGATTACCGAAATCACCGATCGTGTCTCCAAGTCCTACGGACCGGCGCTGTTGTTTGAAAAGGTAAAGGGATATTCGTCGCCGGTACTCATCAATGCCTTCGGCTCGTACGAACGCATGGCCATGGCCCTCAACGTAAAGAGTGTGGACGAGATAGCCAGGGAGATAGAAAGCCTGGTCAAACCGGAGATGCCTTCAACCTTTATCGACAAGATTAAATTTATACCGCACCTCCTGATGACGTTGTCCAAATTCCCCCCCAAAACCGTACGGCACGCCTCCTGCCAGGAAATCGTGTATGAGACCGCACCCTCTCTGGCAAGGATACCTATCCTTAAATGTTGGCCGGGTGACGGCGGACAATTCATTACCCTGCCGCTGGTCTTTACGCGAAACATAAAGACGGGGAACCGGAACACGGGTATGTACCGGCTCCACGTCTACGACGAAAAGACAACGGGTATGCACTGGCACGTCCACCATGACGGCGCAAGACACTTCAGGGATTACCAGCGCGAAAACAAACGTATGCCGGTGGCCGTTGCCCTCGGTTGCGACCCTGCCATCACCTACGCCGCCACCGCGCCCGTTCCGCCGGAGGTGGACGAGATGGTCTTTGCCGGTTTTCTGAGAAAAAAGAACGTAGAAATGGTTGCCTGCAAGACCATCGACATGGAGGTGCCGGCGGACGCCGAGTATGTGCTGGAGGGATACGTAGACCCTAAAGAAACCCGCATCGAAGGTCCCTTTGGCGATCACACGGGCTATTATTCGTTGGCCGATCATTACCCGGTATTCCACATAACCTGCATTACCCAGCGACGGGAACCGATCTACCCCACCACAATCGTGGGCAAGCCGCCTATGGAGGATTGCTACATGGGCAAGGCCACGGAAAGGATGTTCCTCCCGCTCTTAAAACTCATGATCCCGGAGATCGTGGACATGAACCTCCCGCTCTTTGGCGTGTTTCATAACTTTGCGTTCATATCAATCGACAAGCGGTATCCGTATCAGGCGAAGAAGGTCATGCACGGCATCTGGGGCATGGGGCAGATGATGTTCACGAAGATCATCGTTGTGGTGGATAAGGACGTTAACGTGCAAAACGTGGACGAGGTGATGTGGCGGGTAGGAAACAACGTAGACCCGCGCAGGGACACCACCTTTGTTGACGGCCCGATGGACGCCCTGGAACACGCCTCTGATCTGCCCAAAATCGGTTCCAAGATGGGGATTGACGCCACCAAAAAATGGCCTGATGAAGGCTTTACCAGGGAATGGCCTGATGACATTATCATGTCGCCGGAGATCGTTACCCTGGTTAATGAAAAGTGGAAGTTGTATGGTATTGCATAGAAAAAAACAGGGTTGGGTGGCATTGACAAACTCCGTTTGTCCGTGCCTGTTTTGTAAAAAAATCTTTATTTATGATTTATCTTTACAACCAAATTAAGTTTTAAAATAATCGCAGAAAACACGGATAATAATTTAAAACAATCGGTAGAATGTGCTAACTAAAAATCTGTGCAATCTGTGAAATCTATGGTTTCAAAGTCTTTTTACCAGTTAAATATATTATGATTACTCAAACCGAATTATTGACGAAAAAAGGTGAACATATCAGGCAGATGTTTGGCTCTATTGCCAGGGTTTACGACCTGTTAAACACCATTTTAAGCTTTAACTTTGATAAAAGCTGGAGAAAATTCACCGTTAAGGTGAGCGGTGTTACACCAGACGCAAAAATCATGGACGTATGCACCGGCACGGGCGATCTGGCAATTGCGTATTCCAGGGTATTGGGCGAGCGCGGAAAGGTGTTTGGCAGTGATTTTTGCCATGAAATGGTAAAACTGGCGGCGCACAAACTCATAAAAAGAAATCTCACCGGTGCCATCAAGGTGATGGACGCCGATACCCTGCGCTTACCCTTTCGCGCCAACTCCTTTCAAGTCACCTCCGTTGCCTTCGGCATCAGGAACGTTTCCGATTTAAAGGCAGGCATCACTGAAATGGCGCGGATAACCGAGCCGGGCGGACGGGTCGTCATCCTGGAATTTTCACAACCAACCAATCCCGTATTCAAATCCATCTACTATTATTATTTCAAAAAAATACTCCCTTGCATCGGCAAGCTCATTTCACGCAGCAAATTCAACGCATACTCATACCTTCCTTCATCAGTGCTAAACTTCCCTGATCGCTACGGTTTAAAGGCACAGATGGAGTCCTGCGGGCTGAAAGACGTAAAAATCTACGCAAGGACACTCGGCGTTGTTACCGTCCACGTTGGACGGAAGCCGGTATCATTGCAACCCGGATAGCGTGCAAGACAGAGAAGGAATCGCTTTTCAAGATAGGTTTCCTGAGTAATCGACTTATATTGCTGGGAATAGCGTCGGAATTGATGAAAAGTTACTGGAACAAAGCAAAGAAACAACCTCGTCAAAGAAGAACCTATATCGGTCCAAAACAGAACGGAAATAAAGCTAAGACCAAGCAAAACCAATCCGGTTTGGTTTCAAAAGGGTTTGGCAATGTCTTTTTGGTGAGATATTTCATCTGACATCTCTGTCAACGGCTAACCGGTGAATGCCTTCCTCGTGTGCTATTTGGATGGCGTTTTCAAATTCTTCAACACGGATACGCCGGTTGATTTCAGGGTATTTGCCGGCAAGGCCGCAGGGGCGGTATTGGTCCATGATGTTGACATACGTGTCGGGCGAAATTTCCCTGGCAAGGAACTGCATTACCTTGCGTGTTCCCGCCAACCCATCGGGCATGACGAGGTGGCGGACGATGAGTCCTCTTACCGCAATGCCACGATGGTTGATCACAAGGTCTCCCGTCTGCCGGTGCATCTCCTTGATGGCATCCATGGTTACCTGCGGATAATCCTTCGCCATGCACAATGTGGCGGCGACTTTATCGTCAGAGAATTTGAAATCCGGCATGTAGAGGTCAAAAACCCCATCTAAGAGTTGCAGCGTCTCCACAAGGTCATAACCTCCGGTGTTGTAAACCAGGGGTATGTTTAGGCCGTTTTCAATGGCGATGGGAAGCGCCTCCAGTATTTGAGGCACGACGTGGGTTGGCGTGACGAAGTTGACGTTATGACACCCCAACTGCTGTAGTTCTATCATCATCTGCGCAAGGCGCGCCGGAGGCACTTCGTATCCTTCACCAAGGTGGCTGATATCGAAGTTTTGACAAAATACACATCCCAGATTGCAGGATGTAATAAAGATGGTTCCGGAGCCGTGCATTCCTATCCAGGGGAGCTTCTTCACCGAAGTGGGGATCGTAGCTGGAGACCTTTATGAGTCTGCCAATCTTGCAAACGCCGGGTTTGTCCTCGAGCCTGTTTACCTTGCACCGTCGCGGGCATATCCGGCACTCCTGCAACAAGGCCTTGCCCTTTTCTATCCTGGTGAAAAGTTCTCCTGTTTTATACAACTGTAGGTAACCGGGGTAAGACATAATGCTCAGCTATTTCTGATTAAAAACATTTGTAACCACAGATTTCACCGATTATTTAAGCGGTTTTGGGTTGGCACGGTTGAAACCGTGCATGGCTTAAATCGAGATGCGCTTCAAAGATATTGCTTGGAAATGGGGTTATGGGGCTGTATCCCGGGTATTTCCTGAATACCAGATGCTGTGCCGTGCTTTTCCATTTCCCGTTGTTTCCCGGAGCGTTCTTTGCGTGTTTTTTGCACCATGCGCGATGGATTGTTATTGGAATTGGTAGCGGTGGAGGGATTCGAACCCCCGACGCGCGGCTTATGAGTCCGCTGCTCTACCACCTGAGCTACACCGCCACT
>CAYJPZ010000115.1:0-12980 GCA_964372185.1 uncultured candidatus Brocadiaceae bacterium | reverse complement strand
CGGTAGGGCAGATAGGCGTTTTTGAAGATGTCGCGAAAGAGCATCGGGACGCCCGGATTTTCCGGCATCTTGGCGATGGCCTCTGCATAGAGGTTCAGCGTTTCGTGACCGCCCAGCCCGGAACGCATGAGTTTGGCCCAGCCGTAGCGGGCGAATGCTCCGGCAAAGAACTTGCGCTTCCCGCCAAACTCCTCACTCTCGGCGTCCATGTCGTCCATGAATTTGTAGATGAGGGCGATGGTGATCTGCTCGACCTGGCTCTTGGGGTCGGGGACTTTGCCGACGAGGATATCGCGGGCGGTGTCAATACGGCGTTTTGTGTCGGTGTCTAACATGAAAACTCCTTTAATTTTAACCACGGAATACACTAAACACACGGAAAAGGCAAAAAGCGAAAGGACTTTCGGACTCAAGAAATATTGAGGTGGAACGGTAAGGTGGTTCCATAAAATCGCCTTTGTTATTACGAACTAAACCATCCGCACCGCGGATGGCTGTAGTTTTTTTCCGTGTGTTCAGTGTATTCCGTGGTTATTAAATCTTACATAACAATTCTTTCTATTTCCACCTTCGGGTAATGTCCGAAATTTACCAGCAGTCCCAATTTCAGACCCGTTGCCTTGAGGTAGTTGTGAACCTGCGCACGGCGTTCGTTGTCCAACTCCTTCACCGCTTTTAGTTCGACGATGATCTGCCCGAAGCAGGTAAAGTCTGGCTTGTAGGTCTGTTCCAACTGCTCGCCCTTATAATACAATATCAGCTCCTTTTGGGCAACAAAGGGGATCTCCTGTTTGCCGAACTCCTTCTCCAGGCATTCCTGATAGACCGCCTCCAGAAACCCGCATCCCATTTCACGATATACCTCGAAAAGCGACCCTCTTATTTGATAACTTTCCTTTTCAAACAATAGTTCAGTCATTTCTAAATACCTCCATAAGGCGCTATGGTTTAGAATACGGTACGGCTAATTTAGCCACGGAATACACTGAACACACGGAAAAGGCAAGAAACAAAAGGCTCTTCAGACTCAAGAAATATTGAGGTGGCACGGTAAGGTAGTTCCATAAAACCCTCTTTTTGCTACGAACCAATCCATCCGCACCGCGGATGGGCGTAGTTTTTTCCGTGTGTTCCGTGTATTCCGTGGTTTACAAGCTGTTTCGTCCTATACGGCTGTTCCATTATAACAGATGCGCCACATGATATCACCATTCTAAGCCGCAAATTGGTTCAAAGAAACGTAGTCCTTGACGTATTCCGGAATCAGGGTGCGGTACTTCGCCGGTACGGCGCGGAAGTCGCGGGTGGAAAAGACCGGGTTGGTGGCCAGGTCGGTGAAGTGTTTGCTCTCGATGATGTGGCGCACCTGGTTGCTGGTGACGTATGCCTTGAAGAATGTCTTTATGGCGGGGATGGCAGAGGCCTCTTCTGGCTTGGCGTCGGCGACGAACTTGGCGAACTCTTCCTCCAGTAGTTCGTCCCTGGACTTGAAGCGTGGGATGAGGCCGAATATTTTTTCCAGTATCTCGCGCAGGGTGAGGCGGCGGTCCACGGCGGCGGCCTTGCGCAGCTTGTCGAGGTTGTAATACTCTTCGGGTTTGTCGAAGACCTCCCGGTTCACGTAGTCGATGACGCGGTCCCACTGCCCGGCTTCAACGCTTTTTGCAATAAAATCGTTCTCGCGTACGGCGCCCTCGAATTTCTCGAAAAACATGCGGTCAATCTTCATCCCCTCTAAGCCGACGGTCTGTTCTTTGATTTCGGAAAGGATATCGTCACCGAGGTGCTCGTAGGCGCCGCCGATTATTACCGGAGCTGAGCCTCCGCCGTCGTTGCTGCCCTGGGGCCGGGGGAGCTTCAGCACCTCATCGTAGTTGAATTTCTCCTCAAAATACTCGCAGTTGGCGAAGAAGTCAAAGAGTTTGAACGCCTCCTTCTGCGGCTCCTTTACGCCTTCTTTGATACCGTTGTCAAAAAGCTGTTCGAGGAAGTTGTGTTTACGGGTGCCGCGCCCCTTGATCTGGATGAAGTCCGTGGGTGAAAAAACCGGTCGAAACAAACCAAGATTGAGAATATCAGTGCAATCGTAGCCGGTGGTCATCATGCCAACCGTCACGCAGACACGCGCCTTGCTCGTCTTGTAGGCGGGCAGGAAGTTGGCCGAACCGAGCAGGTTGTTGTTGGTGAAGTTGATGGTGAACTTCTGGGCATCGGGTATTTGCGAGGTAACCTGCACGGCGAAGTCAGACTGGTACTTGCCGGGAAACATGCGGTCTGCCATCAGGTTGAGTATTTGCGCCAGTTTAGCAGCGTGGTTCTGGCTGACCGCGAAGATGATGGACTTGCCGATCTCCCCGCTAACGGGGTCACGCAGGGCGTTTTCCAGGAAGGTCTTGCAGAAGAGCCGGTTGGTTGCGTCTGAGAAGAAACGCTTCTCGAACTCGCGCTGCTTGAATGCCTCCTGCTGTTCTCCACCGGAGTCGTCGGTGAACGAAACGACAAAGCCGACTTCGGAGAGTAGTTCGGTGGTGATCCCGGTGCGGGCGTCTACCACGGTGGGGTTGATCAGATAACCGTCCTTTACGCCGTCGAGCAGCGAGTAACGATAGGTGGGTTGGCTGTTCTCGCAGCCGAAGGTGCGGTAGGTGTCGAGCAACAGCCGCCGCTCGGCTTCGCGCGGGTCGCGGATGGTGCGCGTGGTATTATCGAACCGCTTGAGGTAGTCGCGCGGCGTGGCGGTGAGGCCGAGTTTGTAGCCGATGAAGTAGTCGAAGACGGCGCGGGCATTGCCGCCGATGGAGCGGTGGGCTTCATCGGAAATGACCAGGTCAAAATCGGTTGGCGAAAAGAGTTGGCGGTACTTGTTGTTGAAGAGCAGTGATTGCACCGTGGTGACTACGATTTCTGCACGCCGCCAGTCGTCGCGGTTTTCCTTGTAGATCACCGTTTGGAAGTCGGCGGACAGTAGCGCTACGAATGCCTTCCATGCCTGATCCTCCAGTTCGAGGCGGTCAACCAGAAACAGCACGCGCCGGGCATTGCCGGAACGGAGGAAGAGCTTGATAACGGCGGCAGCGGTGAGGGTTTTTCCGGTGCCCGTAGCCATCTCGAAGAGGAAGCGGTCTTTGCCGTCCTTTACGTCGCGCTGCATGGCGTATATAGCCTTCAATTGATAAGGTCTCAGGAAACGCAGTTTATTTGCCTGGATGTAGCCGGGGCGCTCCGCCTCGTTGCGCCACGCCGCTTCAGATTGGTAGTTCGGGCGCTGAGTCAGCACGATGTAATCGTCGCCGACCTGTTCTTCAATGAGACGTTGCGGATTGGGGGTAATCCGCTGGTAGCCGATCACCGATTCCGGCGTAGGAAAGGAGGTGATGAGATAAGGGTTGCCGCGTTGCATGTCCCAAAAGTAGTGCAGATTGCCGTTGGAGAGGATCACGAACCTGCAGTTCTGTGACCTGGCGTACCGGCGCGACTGCTCCTTGCCGGCGAGCGGGTTCTTGTCCTCCGCTTTGGCCTCAAGGACGATGAACGGGAAGCCTTTGGCGTCGAGTAGCAGGAAGTCGATGAAGCCCTTGCCCGTCTTCTCGAAATTCTCGCCAAGCGCTTCCAGATCGGATGATTTGATTATCACACTGGGTTCAAGGCAGACATTGGCGGGCGAGTTACCTTCAGGAAAGAAGCGCCAGCCGGACGCTTCGAGCATCTTGTTGATCTTGATACGGGCTGTGGCTTCTTTGTTTGTCATTGCTGGATTTTATACCATGCAACATTACCTTGTCAATGTATTATTGGGCTGCAACCGTTCTTATTCTGGTTGTGTTTTACCAGATTGCGCGTTCCGGCGGCAAGGTTGAAGCCTTGCCCTACGTTTGGTTCGGGTTTTGGTGGGTTCGGATTACAAATCTGAACCCGCAAGAGAGACATTAGGGCGTGAGGGGATTTGTGTAGGAAGGGATGGATGGTCGAGGTCGGGCATTTTATAACGTATGGTTTTTCTATTGGGTTGTGGGCAAAGCCCGCGTTGGTAATTGGCCTTGACAAACCAGTCCACCTTATCCAGATGAGGCGTTTCTACGAGAAGTTTAAACAATATTTGCGAATCTCTTATGTCCCGATAAAAGGGCGATAAGCAAAGACTGCGAAATTCAAATAAAGTCGATGGGTTTGTTATTGATCGTATTCTTTTTCCAACAATCCGGCGATTTTTTCCGTCTCTCTCAAATTTCTGCCGGTGGTTTGAATCACCATTCCCAAGCCCTTATCAGTCCAGTGGAGGACCGCTTCAATCAATCCGTTGGGATAAACCCTGCGAATGAAATTGGTTGTCTTGTTATTCCATGGCAATGAATTGACGATACCGTTTACATGCGGACTGCTTATTATGCGTCTTGCAAACGCCCTCAATACATCCGTGCCATGATCGTCTCTCAGACGGATTTGCTTTTTACTCGGCGGAAGAGGAGATTCTATCAAAACAACCTTGCTTATTTTTTCAAGGAAGGCGCTTGTTTCTTGATGTTTAAAACAATCGGCAGAAAAAACATTGTTCACGCCAACCGATTCGGCTGCCGGTGTTTCTTCGTTTACTTTGGTGATGAAGATGGTGTTCTTTCTCCAAGGGGGAGCTTCTGAAAAGCCGACGGAAAGGGTGTCGTATATGTGTGCGGCTGATAATCCCTGGCATTCCGTCTTCACGATTTGATATGTTGCATCTTCAAAATAGAAATGATGCTTTAAGTATTCGTCTTCAGCCCAGGTATCTTCTTCATTTATAAATGGGTATGTTTTTGCGCCAAGGATTAAGTCTTTCAGGTTACGCTGGTTTGTCTCATTCAGCCAGTGCAGCAAACTATAACCGCCTGCAATTTCAATGTCCTGGAATTGTTTTGGAAAACGGATTTTCTTAAAACCATGCAGTCGTGCCGCCTTGTAACAGTCAATTAATTTTGCCACTTTTTGATTGGCTAAATGTTTGTTATTGCTCAGGGGCGTGGCACTAAGCTCATTGTACATCATCTCCATATCACACCAGTTTCACCAGTTGATTACTCCACTCGTCGAGGAGGTTTGTAGGATAGGAACTCAATTCGCCGTTGCTGTCAACTTCGATGTTTGTGATCTTTGAATACTGTTCATTTTCTTCCATCGTTCGTTCAAAGTAGAACAACGTCACCCTATCGTTGGAAATGTCCTTTTCTTTCACGGCAACCCGGATTCCGTTCACAATATGGTCGCTGTGGGTTTCAACAATGAGTTGCACGTCGTTCATAGCCGTTTTTGCAATGAGTTTTCCCAACTCGGCCTGGCCTCTTGGGTGGACGTGTGATTCCGGGTTTTCGATAATAACAAGCGCTCCCGGCTGTGCGGCCAGCAATGCTGTGACAATGGGCAAGGCATAAGAAATGCCGAACCCAACGTTGGTCGGTCTAAACCGTCTGGTGAAGCCCAAATTTGGTTGCTCAAATTGCATGTCTAGCAAGACGTTGTCCGTATTGGGGATATCCGTGGTGTTGAATTTTACGCCCGTTGATATTTCTCCCATCCAGCAATTCACTTGGTCAATCAAACGCAGTGTTTTCGATTTTGCGTGCTTAAGGTTTGGAAATGCGATGTCATCGTTTCCGCAGACATGAAGAAAGTGTGCCGTATATTGCCCGTGCTTTCCGATATTGTGAAGATTTACCACGGACGTGTACGACTTGTCATAAAACACTTTCGGGTCTATTCGGCTTGCCGAGAGATATTGGAATTTATCTCCGAAAAGCGCCTGTTGGAAAGAAGCGTTGTCTGGGATATCTGTCTTTTTTGTTCTCAAACAATCAGATTCTTTTTCATATACAAAATCAAATCGCATATTCTTTTTATCGGAAAAACAGACGTCAAATACTATTTCATTCTCTTTGCTATATTGATAAAAAATATCACATCCTTTTCCGATTTCGACAAGTTGTCCGTTCAATCGTAATGCGCCATGAAATAAATTCTCTGATTGCTTCATC
This sequence comes from uncultured candidatus Brocadiaceae bacterium, assembly GCA_964372185.1. Lineage (GTDB taxonomy): Bacteria > Planctomycetota > Brocadiia > Brocadiales > Brocadiaceae > JACVXV01. Next base: position 6,978 of record CAYJPZ010000115.1, on the reverse strand, counting down.
AATAAAAACGACTGGATGAATGTTGATTTGCCCATGCCGTTCAAGCCCAACACCACATTCAGATTCCTTAAGGGGAATCGGTGGCGTTTAATTGACTTGAAATTCTTTAATTCTATAGACTGTATCATTTTTGTTTGTTTACTAAAGTGTTGACCAATGTTTCAATCATGCTGAACCTTGTAATAACACGTGTTTTGTCGCTGGTAGACGAAGTAATTGCCGCAACAAAGTCGTTCTTATTTTCAAGCAAATCAATCAAACCGTCGGATACTTGTTGTTTTTGTTCTTTCAGTATCCGTCTTTCATCCTCATTCAGCTTTGCAAAGACAACCGAGAAAACATCAAACAATGCCTTGTTCAATGGCTTTTTTCCATCCCAATTTCTCTCCCTTTTTCTAAAAGCATGCTTGCCAAATACATCCTTGTTCAGTTTCATAGAATTAGTAAAATCTTTTTTACACTTTTCTTTTTCTGCTTCCGTCATCTTGTTTACATCTTTCATTGCCCTACTCATAAAGGTGTCTAAGTCGGGGGTGTAGTCTTTATAGCCGAAACGATAAAAAGCAAGAAAGCGATTGGCAAAGTCGCGGTCTAACATTCTTTCTGGTCTTATTTTGCTACCTGTTGCTTGTTTAAACGCATCTATCCCTGCCAACTCGGCTATAAATTTTGCCGGCTCTCCCTGATTTAAGGCATGACGGATTTCCTGTGGTTCTAACACCAGGCCGCCAGTATTAATACGTTTGAAGATATTGAACTTTACATCATCAGGTGTTCCCGGATTGATGATGTAGGTAACTATTGGCGTCTCCTCAATAATGCGTTGCAAATCACGGCCTAGTTCATCATATCCTTTACCGTCGAGTTGTGTTAAAAACTCAAGATTTACCAGTTTGAGTCTTTTCTTGATTACAAAATTCCTGATACTACTGAGCCGCTGTAAACCATCTACCACCAACCATTTCTTCTGGTCCGTACCGTCAAAATAAAAGGCGGGTAAAGGAAACCGGATAAGGATGGACTCAATCAACCGGCTTTGCTTCTCTTCATCCCACAAATCCGTTTTGCGCTGAAAATAATTTTCAGTATTCATTTCTATTTCCGGCTCTGTTTGTGCCATACGCTTTATCAGGGTGTCGAGGGAAGGTGTTTTTGTATCAATGTTGATGAGGGCGGGGTTGAATGGTTTGTCCATCAACCTTACTTTGGGGTCTATACTTTCTTGTTCAACACCTTCCTGCTGAACATTTAACAGGTGGGGTGTATTCTGGTTTACAGGGGCAAGTATTCTTTCTTTTTTCATGTTAATTCAAATTTTACTTTCTTATGACGATTTACTCAGGGTATGAAATTGCTGTTCCATTAAGCATGACATTAAAAAAAAACAAGGCATATTGCAAGCATATTTTAATTATCTTTCAGTAAATGTGGTTTCCGTGTTGGGGTAAATTGTGTACACGGCAACACAACGTGCATCACGTATGCCAATGGTTTCCTTTGTCTCGTAATCCCAGGTGAGCGTCCTCATGCGGTTGCATTTTGCTTCCTCTGCTGTCTTGGCAATGGCGTTTACTTCCCGTTTTTTTGTATTTCAATATGGCAATATCATTGCATTTTGAAATTCATTTGATTATTGCATGGGGTTTGCTATAATTCCATCTTGAAATGGTTTTGCGGTTATTTACACTAGTTATTATGGAGACGTCTATTCATGTCTGAACGAAGAAAAACGGTTGTGCTGGCTTATTCGGGTGGTTTGGATACCTCGGTGGCAATTAAGTGGATTCCCGAAAAATATAATATGGACGTGGTTACGGTGACAATTGACCTCGGCGCGGTGAAGAATCTTGACGCTATACGGGAAAAGGCGCTCAAGATTGGGGCTAAGAAGGCGATTGTTATCAATGCAAAGGAGACTTTTGTACGGTATTTTATCTACCCTGCCTTGCAGGCGGGGGCGTTGTACGAGGGGGTGTATCCCCTGGCTACGGCGCTGGGCAGGCCGCTGATTGCGAAGCTGCTGGCCGACGTGGCTCAGGAGGAAAAGGCCGACGCGGTGGCGCACGGTTGCACGGGAAAGGGGAATGACCAGGTGCGGTTGGATGTTTCCCTGCAAGTGCTGAACCCGAATCTCCAGATTATCGCCCCCGTGAGGGAATGGAAGATGACGCGCGATGATGAGATCCGGTACGCGGAGGAGCATAATATCCCGGTTGAGGCGAAGATTAAAAGCCCATACAGCACGGACGAAAATCTTTGGGGACGGAGTATCGAGTGCGGGATGCTGGAAGACCCGTGGGCCGAGCCGCCGGAAGAGGTTTTTCAGTGGACGAAGAATGTCAAGTCGGCGCCGGAAGAGCCGGAATACCTGGAGATTGAGTTTGAAAGGGGCGTTCCCGTTGCGCTGAACGGCGAGGAGATGGACGGGATTAGTATTATTACCACGCTGAACGCGAAGGGTGGAAGGCATGGGGTTGGCCGGATTGACCACTTGGAGAACCGGCTTGTGGGGATTAAGTCCAGGGAGATTTACGAGTCGCCCGCAGCCGTCATATTGCACACGGCGCATAAGGCGCTGGAGGGGATGATTCTGACGAAGGACGCCTTGCGGTTCAAGGATATCGTCTCTGCCCAGTATGCAGATTTGATTTATAACGGGCTGTGGTTTTCCGCGTTCCATCAGGACCTGGTGGCGTATGTGTTGAGCAGTCAGCGTCTGGTGAAGGGGACGGTACGGGTGAAGTTGTCGAAGGGGGCGTGTGTGCTTGTTGGGCGTAAGTCGCCGTTGTCCCTCTACAGCGAGAAGTTAGCGACCTATCAGAAGGAAGACACCTTTGACCACGGCGCCGCGCTGGGATTTATTAAGATTTATGGGCTGCCGGTAAAGATACAAGCCCAGAAGCAGATGGACATTCTGGCCGGCAGGGAATCGCTGCACCTGGATTCTATTATGCCGCCGAAGATTAAGCCCGTAAAGAAGTAGCGCGAGGCTTTAGCCTTGCCTTCGGAACGTGTGAGTAGGCGCAAACACACGCGAGCCGGAAAAAGCGTTGAAATCACAGATTTCATAGCGTGGCAAAGCTGCAACCAAAAAAAGTTTAACAACAGAGACACGAATTACACGAATTTTCACGAATTATTATCGGATCACTAAGAAAGACTTGCACAAATAAAACAAAATATAAAAACCTGAAACCACAGATTTCACAGATTGTTCTCATAGTTGCAATTGGTTCAGATAGTACCTGTTATAAATGGATACAACGCACTAATTTCAACTTCTTTTTAATGAGGATTTCAGAAATTTCTTTAGATAAGTAATTGAATTGGCTTTATCAATGGCTTTTGTTAACACTATAGCCAAACAAATCAGGTTTTCGAAAATGAAACCAGTAAACATGGGGAATTTACCCCTGGATTTTTCGAAAAACAGTTGCTTTTGATTATAACAGGACTTCAATGCTTTTAATCTGTGAAATCTGTGCAATCTATGGTTTCTGCTGTTTTTTTCATAAAAATCCAAAAACCCCAACTGATTAAAAACGCTTGGAACCACAGATTACTTAGCGCTGTTTTTGGACGCTAACACGCGCGTGTTTATGTATAACCCATCGATATCCCACGGCGTGGGGCAAACCTGAAGGTTTGTCCTGCGTCAACAGTATTGAAATGAGGTGTAATGAATGAAGGTCTTGTTACTGTTTCCCCCTTCCTGGCATCCTTCGCAGCCGTACTTGAGTCTGCCTTCCCTGACGGCCTTTCTGCGGAAACATGGCGTGTGCGACGTTGTCCAGCGGGACTTGAACATTGAGTTGCTGGACGTGCTTCTTACGAGAAAGAAATGCGCTGAGCTTTTTCAGCGGATTACGGATAAGTTGAAGAGGCTGGAAGGCGTCCCGCCGGTCGACCCTGTTGACGAGGAAAGGCGGACTGCCCTTGCTTATGCAACGCATGCGATCCCTTCCATCATCGATAAGATTGAATACGCGAAAGACACCCTGCGGTCTAAAGATTTTTACGACCTTGCGAAATACATGGAGGGTGTTCACACCGTGAACGAATACCTTGGGATGGTTTCCACGCTGTATTTTCCCTCCGCCATGACGGCGCTCCATAACGATATGCGGTATTCGGTCTACTCTTCCATCGAAATCCTAAGGGCGCTTGACGATGAGGAGGAGAACATCTTCCGCGACCTCTACAAAAGCCACGTCCTTTCCTCGATCCTCGACTATTCTCCACAGTTGGTGGGGATTTCCATTGCCAGCACCTCACAAATCATTCCGGGTTTGACCATTGCCAGGCTGATAAAGGCGGAAAAGAAGGACGTCCACATCACCGTTGGCGGGAGTGTTTTTACCAAGCTGATTGATAATCTAAGGCAAGGGAGCGACCTGTTTTCGCTGGTGGATAGCTTTATTGTGTTTGAGGGAGAACATGCACTGCTGGAGTTGGTTAAGCAGGTGGACGGCGAGAAGGATTTTGGAAAGGTACCTAATCTGGTATACCATGAAGATGGCGTGGTGAAGGTCAACGAGCTGTTTTGTACGGAGGACTTGAATGCCTTGCCAACGCCTGATTTTGACGGCCTGCCGCTGAGGCTTTACCATGCGCCTGCATCTGTTTTGCCGATACAGACGTCGCGGGGTTGTTATTACCGGAAGTGTACCTTTTGCAATCTGCATCTTGACCACGGGAATTTTCGGTTGCGGCGTACGGATTTGCTTATGGAGGATATACAGATTCTTTCGCAAAAGTACGATACGCAGAATTTTTTCTTTACGGACGAGTCGGTGCCTATCAATAAATTGCGGGAGATATCGCAGCGTCTCATTGAGAAAAAGTGGGACATAAAGTGGATGGGCGGCGTGCGTTTTGAAAACGTATTGAACCGTGACCTCCTGGAAAGCATGGCAAAGTCCGGGTGCCAAAAGCTGGTGTTTGGTTTGGAATCGTACAACCAGCGGCTGTTAGACCTCATGAAAAAGGGGACGAAGACAGACGTGGTAAAAAGGATACTGGATGACTGCCTGGCGGCCGGTATTGCGTTCCATCTATACATAATTGTTGGATTTCCCACGGAGACGGCGGAAGAGGCGCAGGAGACGCTTGGTTTTGTCCTCCGTAAGGAATATCTTACCTCGCGGGGCTATTCCTGCCTGCCGTCTCTTTTTGGCATGGAGAAGGATTTGCCGCTTACCCATAACCCTGCTGAATACGGGATAAGTAGTATTATGGCACCGAAGAGCGAGGATTTGGGATTGGGCTATTTTTATGAAGTGGAAAGAGGCATGTCCGTTGAAGAGGCCGAAGGGATGTATCACCACGTTATCGGCAAATTGAGCGATGAATTGTGCCCCTTTCCTTACAATTATTCTATGTCGGACGGGTTGTTATATATTGCAAATAGCAAGAAACGAAGTGGGGATGTATCTGTTGCGGTGGGCAAAATACCGGTAATGCCTTAGACCCGTAAAAGGCCTTAAAACCACAAATTTCACAGATTCTCTTGTTCAGAAAAATATTTTTTGCGAGGCATGGTGTTAATGCTTTTTGACTATATATTTCGGCTTGCATTGCCGTGTAGCCCCGGTAGGGGCGATCTGTTTGTAGAAATCAATGCAAAATAGAGAAAGCTCCGTAGGAGCGGCCAGTGTTATGCCTGATATCTATTTGCAAATTTACGTTCAAATTTTTGAAGAAATATGAAATTAAATATGATGAAAGGCTTTCATCTGAAGACGTGAAAAAATACTATCAATCGCTAAAACAGCACATTATATTCGGATGAGTATATCGGGTAATTTGAATGTAGATTTATTTACTACTTCGAAAAATTTATCGGAATTTTTAGCCGTCATTACCAAATTTCCAGGAAATTCACTCACATTAAAAAATGCTTTAACGGTACTTCAGGATTTTAAAACCTTTTTTACGATACTGTATCCTAACGAGAAATCTTATAAGATATTCCTAACGCGGCTCTGCCGCAACCGAAAAGAGATTAACCACAAAGCACGCAAAGTTTTACACAAAGGACACAAAGAAAAACTTACAAAAAAAGAAGTTTTTACAGGGTAATACTATAGATGTACTCAAAAAATATGAACCGACAGGTCTTCAAATACATGATTTTGAAATTATCAGCATTGCTTTAGCCCACCCAATAGATACTATTGCTACTTTTAATATAAAAGATTTTAAAAGAGTTGCAGAAGTAAAGTTGTTCATTTGACCCGGTCTGTGGAGTTTGGGAACGAGAGAACCGCTAATGGACGCTAATACACGCGAATCAGGGAAAACCATTCGCGTCCATTCGCGTTTATTCGCGGTTTAAAATAATCAGGACAATTCGGGGGATAGCATACTTGTATTATTGGCTCAGTGTTGAAAAATGGCTAAGATTTCCATATCTCCGGGGGGGCGTTCGTGTGATAGTCCCAGGCGCATGCTATGTTGGCAGAAGTCTGGCGCGAAGAAATCACAAAAGCGAAATAGCTCTTTGGTTCAATCTTATCAATTGTTTAAATAAGTAATTTAAATCAAAAAGAGATGAAATATGCTTTTATTTGATTGGGATCCAATCAAGGCAAGAAAGAATATAAATATTCACGGCGTATCTTTTGATGAGGCAAGCACTGCTTTCAAAGATATACTATCATTAACGATTTATGATCCTTTGCACTCTGACGAAGAAGACAGGTTCATTTTAATTGGGAACTCCCATAAAAACCGTCTTTTGGTAATTGTTCATACGGAAAGAGGAGATACCATCAGAATAATCAGCGCAAGAAAAACAACAAAAAACGAAAGGAAACAATATGAAGAGAATGCAAAAAGATCCAGACATGCTTGAAGAATATGATTTCAGCAAAGGGATTCAGGGAAAATATGCAAAAAAATACAATGAAGGAACAAATGTCGTGGTTATAGATCCGGATGTTGCAAAGTTTTTCCCTGACCACGACTCTGTAAATG
>CAYJPZ010000114.1:12445-13066 GCA_964372185.1 uncultured candidatus Brocadiaceae bacterium | reverse complement strand
GTGTCCCTACACCAACTCATTCCCACGCTCCCCAGACTGGGTCAAATGGCCGTTTTAGTGAGGCGAATTTGTAGCGCTGGTCTTTATGGCCGTCAATGGTTGGGAATGCATACCAGGCAGGGGATGAACCTCCGCGCTACAATTTCCTATGTTTCTTGCCCTTCTAAAAAACGATTTATCTCTGATTTTAAAATTTCTTCTTTCCAGTCATCCTTGCCAAGCGCCAGGATATTTGATGAGGTTGAGCCGGTTTCAAGGGTTAGTTCTTCTTGCAGGTTGTTATTTTTAGCGCTATCCAAACCGGTGACGATGATTGCCTTTGCCTCGTCACCGCCGATCTGGGTAGTACGGTGGATGATTTCAAACCCCTTGCTCTTGCATTCGGATTTATTGGCAGACGTTGTGCATGAGACGCCGATAAGTTGGTATCCCTTCAATATAATCACGTCGAGTTCAAAATCAGTGGTCCATCCTTCTTTATCAATCCTCCAGTTTTTATAAATTATGTACGGTGCTTTTCCTAATACGCTTTTGAAAATAGTATACACATAATCCTCAAACCATCCGCCATCGAGGAATTTTATTGCATGTTCGCATGTATCGTTGTTGGCGGGTTTAACG
>CAYJPZ010000114.1:10570-12435 GCA_964372185.1 uncultured candidatus Brocadiaceae bacterium | reverse complement strand
GCTGTAAACAATTGATAACCCGGTGGCATTGCATTTATAACCGATAGAAAGGCATCGTTCGGTTGCAATGTCCGGAGTGCATCAATTTTTAATTTCGATACCTGTTTTGCCAGTTCTCCCGGTTTCGCATTATTTTCAAAAGGGGTACGATTGTAACCTCCCTCCTTACTGGAATATTCATCCAACCTTCCCTCGTTAATGAGTGTCTTAAATACTTCTATAGCAGGGGTAAAATCAACGGCAGAATCCTTATTATTTCTTTTAAATCCATGAAGTTTTATCAACATTTCAAAGCCGATGGATATCTTGCTCCGGAGATCATTCGCAATTATTGTCCCATCATCGTCAACAATCTGAAAATTCCTTCCATCAAGGTAGGAGTATGACCTGGAAAGATTCTTCGTGTCCTCTTGCTTGATAGCTTGGTAGACGTGTATCCCCATCACCTTGGTGCCGCCAGTATAATTGAGATGCACTGAATTACCGGGTAATAATTGACAAATGAGTTTGTCCTTAACGTCATTAAAAATTGTTTTTGCGTTACTCACATCAGAAAGCGCCACCTTTCCGAGGGGAAATAATCCTGCTTTCGTGGCCTTGTATTCATCTTCCAGGACTCTCTCCAGATTTTTGGCCTGGATGTTTGTCCCTGCCTGAGAGATATTGTTTTCAGAATGAACGAGCCAGATACGCTGCAGGTGTGGGATGTTTTCCAGGAAATGTTTTGCCACCACGTAATTCGGCAATGGGTTTGTTCCAATGAGGAGCATCAGGTCGGTAAATTCCACACACGTTCTCCTAATCTGTGTAAATACCAAGTTTCATGTTTCTGGTTTAAGGTTGTAGGGGCGGGGTTTCCCCGCCATTTGTTAGAACGTTTGTCAGAACCTCACCCTGCTTTGACAAAAATCTTCCTTTTTTGAGGGAGGTTCTGAATGGATTTTTGATTTTTACTGTTTTTTCATTATAGGACATAAACATATCCACCGTCAAGAACCTTCTCCTTAGTTTATTAGCGGTTATTGGCGGTTAACAGGGAAATCGCTACATATTATTTAGTAAGAGATTAAATCGTGGCAATTCTGGCTGGGAAAGCCATGTGCGGCAGACGTCCAGGGTGTGCTGCCAGTCTTGCACGACCAGATGCTCGTTGTTACTGTGTTCGTTTCGATAACCGATGCTAAGGTTGACACCGGTAATACGGTGGCAGAGGGTGACGATGTCCGTGAAGGCAGAACGGTTGGGTTCGGAGTAGCCGGTGGCTTGTTGAACGCACGTCCGGAACTCATCAGTCCCTACGGAATAGCATTTAAAGTCCTTTCCGTTTCTCCTGTCGAACTGGATAACAAATTGATGGTTGTCGTTGATTTCGTCGGCAATGTCCTGGTTTGCATTCATAAGCCAGTCGCTTCCGCATCCGCCGCGTTCTTCACCGTCGGTTATGAGGAGGGAGTGTCCCATATCCTTGAGCAGCCATAGTATTGCGCAACCGGCCCGGTCGTCGGCGCCAAGCCCGCCGTGCGCGTTTCTGATGATGCCTTGCTCTTCAAAGATTTCCTGCGGTTTGTTTTCGTTGCTGAGAAGACGATTATCCCAATAGGTGTCGGCGTGTGCCACGAGCAACACCCTATCGTCTCTTTTTCCTTTCATGAAAAGAAACTGCTCAAGCGCGATTCCACGGTGGATTGCGCCGGGGAGGATAGAGAATTTTTTGAATATCTCGTCAGAGTTTCCGAGAGGCATTTTTAGAAATTCCAAAAGGACGTTAGCGTCGTTCATGGTCGGGATTCTTTGTGTAATGTAGCGCAGGCTTCCAGCCTGCATTTGTTTTAATGAAAGGACGTCGGCAGGCTGGAAGCCTGCGC
>CAYJPZ010000114.1:0-10560 GCA_964372185.1 uncultured candidatus Brocadiaceae bacterium | reverse complement strand
TTTCGCCGCGGCCTCCCCTCTTTTTTTTTTTTTACTCACGCGCCGCGGGCGGGGGGCCCCCCCCCGCTACTCGTATGTCACAGGGTCTTTTACTCCCGCCTCCTGAAAGGCCTTTAAACGTAAGAAACAGCTATGGCAGAGGCCGCAGGCCTTGTCGGAATTCTTGTAACAAGACCAGCTCAGGTGAAGGGGGGCTTTTAGCGTAATGCCCAGTTTTACAATCTCGGTCTTTGACTTATCAATAAGGGGTGTTTCCACCTCGATGCAGGTGGTTGGTTTTGTGCCGGCCTTAATGAGTCTGTTGAATACCTCATAATAGGCGGGTTTGCAGTCGGGGTAACCGGGGCTATCCTGCTCAACGGCGCCGATAAACACCTTGCGCGCACCGATGACCTCGCCCCAGGAAACGGCTATGGTTAAGAGAAGGGTATTTCTAAATGGCACGTAAGAGGTGGGGATTTCTGCGCCGGTTGGTTGCGCGTGCTGGACGTCCATCCTGACGTCCGTTAAACTCGAACCGCCAATTTTGCTGAGGTGGTCGATGTTTGATATGAGTAGTCTGTCTTCGGGTATGTGATAATATGCAGCAATGTCCCGGAATGCCTTAAGCTCTCTCGATTCTGTGCGCTGTCCGTAATTAACGTGCAGGAGTGCCGGACGGTAACGCTCGCTAGCAAGGGCGGCAGTCACGCAACTATCCATGCCGCCGCTCACTAATATAATGGCAAGTTCTTTCATTGATGACCTATAACCCGATAAAAAAGCTTGGATTGCTCAAAAAATCAAACACCCCTGGCGTGCGGTTCCCAAATGTATTTGTGTATCTGGAGTTGAAACCGCACATTGAGATTGTCTTCCAGGAGCCACTGGACAACGGTTTTAGGCGGGATCGCGCCGGAGGCCGTTCCTATCAATACCCTGGCAATCTCAGATAAGCGATGTTGCTGTATTACAGCCTTTGCCCATTCATAGTCTTTCCGGGAAGACAAGACGAATTTCACCTCGTCTAACGGCGTCAGATGGGCGATATTTTGCCAGTTCATGAGGTGGCTTGCATTGCTGTCGGGGCATTTTAAATCCATAATCTTAACAGCATCTTTCGGCAGCGTGCGGATATCACAACTGCCGTTTGTTTCTACCAGTACGGTATAATGTTCATTGAGCAGTTCGCCGGCCAGTAACGGCATTTCCTTGTTTGTCAAGGGTTCTCCGCCTGTGATACAGACCAATTTCGTCTTGAACCTTCTCACACCCTCAAGGATGGAAGGTATCGACATTTCGCGTCCGCCTTCGTAAGCATAGGTGGTGTCGCAATAACTACAGCGGAGGTTACAGCCCGTTACACGAATAAAGGCGCAGGGGAGTCCCACGTGGGACGTTTCACCTTCGATGCTTTTAAATAGTTCTGTAATTTTCATTTTTAATCAATCTGAGATTCTGCCTCGCTGGTTCGTCAATATCAAAAATTCATTGAATACTTTCGCCAAATATGAGATATTATCGTGGAAATTTCAACAATTAGCAACTTTTCTTCATTACTTTTAGAAAGGAAGAATTATGGCGGCAATATTAAAGAAAAATATACTGCGTAGTGGAAACAAGGAATCTTCAGGCAGAGAAGGCGTGGACAAATTAATTGATACCATTGTAGCTCAGCATCATGTTGTTGAAAAACAACCGAAAGAGACTGTGCAGGAAAGTAAACAGGAAAGCCACACCGTTGCGCAGCCAATCGTATCTGAGTCAAAGACCTTGCAAAATCTATTTAGCAGTGAGGTGGTTATTGACGGAGAAGACGGTTGTGCCTTTGATGAAATAAGGGCAAGCCTTAAGAACGCGTTGAGACCGGCGAATGATGTCGAAGCAATTCTTGTAGACCGAATCGCATCAAGCACATGGAGATTAAAGCGATGCTTGAAGTTTGAAAAGCAGATTATTGAACTATGCAGCTCAAACGTGCAGGAATATGAGCAAGGGTTTTTCAGGACGAGAAAAAGATCCGGCAAGGAATTAACACAATTAAAGGCGTTGAAGGTCATGGAAGGGAAAAGTCTGGCCAGCGAATTGTCATCATACGAATCTTTGTTGGAGTCTCAGGTTTACAGGGCGTTGAATACATTGAACAAAATGAGGCGTAGGGTTTCGATAGAGGAAAAACGGGCAACAAAGAAAGGGAAATGATCGAACGAAGAAAATGCGTAGCAGGTAATGCAAATGGTAAATGTGTTCGACCGTAGCGCGGAAAACGTATACATTGTAACATAATATATATTATCAGACGTTGTAGGTGTGTTTCCGAATGGTGATGTTTTGGGACGGCTCAGCCCTTTGTTACTACTTTGCCCCTGCCCGATCTAAGTTAGCCTGAACTGACGATTATGGTACGGGTGGGGAAATCCCGCCCCTACATGCCCTATACGGCGGCTTTTTTGTGTTAAATCATTATTTTGGCGTTTTCCCGGACAGAATATTATTGACAACACAAAATATCTCTGCTAGCATGTGCTGACCATATTTTTTACCTGTATTAGTTTTACCACTACGGAACGACATCATTTAGTATTTATGGTTTATATAAAGGAGGACAAATTTGAACGCTGAAGAGATTGAAAAAGGTGTAACCGCCATCGTTGCTGAGGTTACAGAGTTAGACGAAAAGGAAATTTGGGATAAACGGGAGGCTAATTTCTTTAAAGACCTGGAGATTGATTCCCTTTTGGCACTGGAAATCCTTGCCCTCATAGAGAAGAAATTTAAAGTGCAAATACCTGAAGAAAAGCTTATAGACATTACATCATTAAGCGCTACCATAGGCTTAACCAAGTCCGTCTTAGCGGAAAGTGGAAAACTCTCATCTTAAAACAATTCATCAGTACTGAAGCCTGCTAAAATGATATCTTTTGAAGAAATCCGAAATCTTCTGCCACAAAAATACCCTTTTCAGTTTATTGATAAAGTTGCTGAATTTGAGGAAGGCAAGAGAATTGTTTGTGTAAAAAACGTCTCCGGCAATGAACCTGTCTTTGCAGGACATTTTCCCGATTTTGCTATCATGCCCGGTGTTTTGATTATTGAGGCGATGGCACAGGCGTCTATCATTCTTTTCAAGAAAAGCCGCTCTGCTACTATCGATAAGGACAAGATTTTTTTGCTGGCCTCTGTAAGTAGCGCGAGATTTACCAGGCCTGTTTTCCCTGGAGATCAGATTTTTATAGAAATTTTGGTTGAAAAGATTGTATCGAAAGGCGCCATTGTTCAGGCGTCGGCTAAGGTAGGTGAAACGGTAGTTGCAAAGGCAAATTTAACTTTTGGAATCGCAGAGAAAAGTGCACTATTATGAATAAACGTGTTGTTATAACGGGTGTTGGGATGATTACACCTATCGGCGCGGGGAGGGACACATTTTGGAATGCCCTTATTGCCGGCACATCGGGAGTTGAAAAGGTGACGTGTATTGATACTTCAGAATATAAGGTGCACAAAGGATGCGAAGTCAAGAACTTCAATTATTCCGATTACGTGAAAAATGGCGTTCTTAAGAAAATCGGTAAAGGTTCCCAATTTGCGATTGCTGCAACCCAGCTTGCGTTAACGGATGCCCGGATTGATTTGAGTAAGTTCAACATGGAACGGATCGGCGTCTCCGTCGGGACGACTGCCGGTGAGATACAAATTCTTGAAAAGGTCAATTATGTCCGCCACAAAGAAGGCGAGGACAAGGTAGACCCCGACCTCTTCCTCATGCACCCATGCAATAATATCCCGGCCAACATTGCTATTGAATTCGGATTTAAAGGCCCCAATACGATTATCCCAACTGCTTGCGCAGCCGGTAATTATGCGATTGGATATGCATACGATTTGATAAAGTTCGGTAGGGTGGATATGATGGTCGCCGGCGGTTCCGACCCCTTCTCAAAGGTTGCCTATACAGGTTTCGCCAGGCTGGGCGCAATTGCCCCTGATATTTGCCAGCCTTTTGATAAAAACAGGAAAGGAATGATGGTGGGCGAAGGCGCCGGTATGCTCCTTTTAGAGTCTCTTGAACATGCAATGAAGAGAGGCGCGCACATTTATGCAGAAATCACCGGATATGGATTGAGTTGTGATGCATACCACATTACTATCCCCCATCCGGACGGTGAAGGCGTCGTCTCTGCCATGAAAAAGGCTTTAAAAAATGCAAACCTCAAACCGGAAGACGTTCAGTACATTAGCGCTCATGGAACGGGAACCCCCGCTAACGATAAGGCAGAAACGATATCAATCAAAAAGGTTTTTGGTGAAAAGCCCACGCATCTCGCAATCAGTTCCATCAAATCCATGATGGGACATACCATGGGGGCGGCAAGCGCTATAGAGGCGATAACCTGCGCCCTGGTTGTTCAAAACGATATTATGCCACCTACGATAAATTATGAAACACCTGACCCTGAATGTGACCTTGATTATGTCCCCAACGTCATGAGAAAACAACGGGTTAACATCGCGCTTAATAATGCCCATGCATTTGGCGGTAACAATAGCTGTCTGGTGGTAAAAAAGTTTACAGGATAAAAGAAGAGAACTCTTACATGGAAAATACAAGAATTGTTATAACGGGTGTTGCTGTCATCTCCCCTATCGGGTCTGACAAAGACACCTTTTGGAAAAATCTGACAAATGGGGTATCGGGCATAAAGCCGATTACCTTGTTTGACGTGAGCAAGTTTAACTCCAGGCAGGCGGGAGAGATAACTGATTTTGACGCTAAAGTCTATTTAGGGCAGAAAGGTATCCGTCACATAGACAGGACTTCCCTCCTTGTATCATCTGCTACCACCCTTGCAATCAAGGACGCAAATATTGAGAAAACAACGTACAGCAGTGACGAGTTAGGTATCGTCGTCGGTTCTACTTATGGAAGTATTGACAGTATTAGCTCCTTTGATTTTCAGTCGTTGCAAGAAGGCCCTAACTACGTTAATCCGATGGATTTTCCAAACACCGTGTTGAATGCCCCTGCAAGTCGCGCCTCCATTTTTTGTAATGCAACCGGACTTAGTACGACCATTTCTAACGGCGTAACGAGTAGCGTAGATGCCATCATCTATGCCTCTGATTTTCTCCGCATGGGTCGCGTCAGGGCCGTAGTTGCAGGTGGTGTGCATGGATTGACACACGACATATTCTGGGGTTCTCACAGCGCTACAATATTGGCAGGAAGCAAGCCAGGCACACCGGAAATAAGCGCGCCGTTCGATAAAAGGCGTAATGGGATGGTTCTCGGAGAGGCGGCGGCATTGGTAATACTGGAAACGTTGGAAGATGCACTTAAGAGAAATGCCCATATTTACGCAGAAGTTAAGGGTTACGGAACCGCTTTTGAGCCGAAAATAGCGGTCAGCAAAAATTACCAGACTAATGGTGTCAGGAAGGCTATGTTGGACGCCATTAACAGCTCCGGTTTGACAATTCAAGACATCTCTTGCATTTCTGCAAACGCTTACTCAGGGGTTTACGGTGACGCATTGGAAACGCATGCCATTAAAGAAGTCTTCGGTATGAAGGCAAACCTTATTCCTACGTCAGCCATTAAATCCATGGTCGGTGAATGTTTAGATGCGTCGGGTGCGCTGCAAACGATTGCCTCATTGATGTCGATTAAGACACATACCGTTCACCCCACCATCAATTATCAGGAACATGACACGGAATGTGATTTAGACTGTGTGCCTAACACCTGCAGGGCCGTGCCGGTTAAGAACGTCCTCATTAATACCGCGTCTCGAATCGGCAATAGTTCGTCACTCATCATCTCCAAATACAAACCTTAATTTCATGACGTCTTCCGCACGAGCTATACAATCCACAAGCAGGAGTGAACTGCATTCCTGTTATGACGCGATTGTTATTGGCGCCGGCATCGCCGGTCTTATTTGCGCTGCGTTTCTGGCAAAGAGCGGGAAAAAGGTACTCATCGTAGAACAACATTTTATCCCCGGCGGTTATTGCACGTCGTTTAAAAGGAAGGGATTTAACTTCGATGCGGCGGTGCATCACATCGGAGGGTGTGGAAAATGGGGTATCGTCGGCAGATGTTTGAAGTCGTTAGGGATTGAGATGGAATTTTATCCCCTCGACCCAATGGACCACTTAATATTTCCCCATCTCACCATAGAAATCCCTGCTGATTTGGATGAATACATTTCACGGTTACAACATCGGTATACCGCTGAAGCAAACGGCATCAAGGCATTCTTCCAGGATTTTACGAAGCTCTACCGCGCAACGTTCAACAATGAAAAGAGCTTGCTTATCGATAAATACAAAGACCTGACCTACGCGGACATGCTGAACGCCTTTTTTACTAATGACGAACTCAAAATGGTGCTCGGCGGTCAATGTGGTTACATAGGTCTCCCCCCTGCTAAGGCTTCTGCCATTGGTGTATGCCAGATGATGATAAATTATCTTAAAGACGGGGCATTTTTCCCTGCCGGTGGGACGCAAGAGTTTGCCAATGCGATTTTTAAGAAATTTATTGATTTCGGCGGACACGTTATGTTATCATCGAAAGTCATCGAAATACTTTTTGACGGTAATACGGCAAGAGGAGTTAAGCTACTTGATGCCAAAGAGATACATTCTGGCCTGGTTGTCTCAAATATCGACGCAAAGCAAACCTTTTTCGAGCTGTTAAAAGGGAAAACCGATGTGTCTTTTGCCAATAAAATCAAGTCGATGAAAGAAAGTTGCTCTTTTTTTCTTTTATATCTGGGTGTCGGCAATGGTGTTGACTTAAGTACCCTGAAGAGAGGGTTTTACCACACGGCAACGGATAGCAGTTATGCTAATGGTGATTGGCTTTATGTCTCTGTGCCAACAAGAATTTGCCCAACCCTTGCGCCTCCGGAGAAGCACATAATTTCCGTAGTTGTTTCCTTGAAAGAAGAATCATGTCGGGATGTTGCCGATTGGTCGTCTTTCAAAGAAACCATGACGGAAAACACGATGAATCGTTTAGAGGCTTTTGTTCCTGATTTAAAAAAGTATATAGAAGTAAAGGAATCTGCCACACCGAAAACCCTGGAGCGTTATACGTCAAATACCCATGGAGCCGCGTACGGCTGGGCAGTCACGGTAGATCAGATAGGGGGAAACAGATTATCCCAAAAGACGCCGATTGACAACCTGTATTTGACCGGACATTGGACTAGACCCGGCCCGGGAATTTGTGCCGTAGTTTCTTCCGGTTGGGGTGTTGCTAATTTAATTATGGAGAATTGGAGGTAAATAATCGTATGAAGAGAAAAATGATGTTAATTAATCCACATAAGCCCGGCAGGCACGGTGAGGAAAGCATTACGGTAATCGTTCAAATGCCTTTGAACCTTGCCTATATTTCCGCTCTTACTCCGGGTGAATGGGAATTCGATCTTATAGACGAAAATATTGAATTGGCAATTGATGATAAAGACGAACTTACCTTTAAACCCGTTGATCTCGTCTGCATTACGGCCGTTACCTACCAATCTCCAAGGGCATATAAAATTGCCACGGTGTGCAGGAATAAGGGAATGACCGTTATTATGGGCGGTATACACGCCTCTGTTATGCCTGAAGAAGCCGCAAAATATGCCGATGCTGTTTTTGTGGGCGAAGCGGAAGAATTGTGGCCACAAGTAATTAAGGACTTTGAAGCGGGAAAACTGAAAAAGATTTATGAGGGTGGCCTCCCCCCTCTTAGCCTTATGAAAAGGGTGTATCCAAACCGCGAACTTATGAAGAAGAAATACGATTATAAATTTTCTTCCATCGTAACGACGAAGGGATGCCCCAACTATTGCGATTTCTGCAGCGTGCCGACGTTCCAGGGTAGAAAATTCAGGGAGAGGCCGTTCGGTGACGTCCTCGACGAAATGGCTGCAACTGATTACAAGGGTTTGATGCTGGCGGAAGATAATTTTTACGGTCATGGAAAGAATTCGAATGAACGGGCTCGTAATCTTTTCAAGGGAATGATAGACCGTGGTATCCATAAGGATTGGCTGGGATTTACTGCCTTAAACATATCTCAGGACGCGGAAACGTTGAATTACATGGCAAAGAGCGGCTGTTTCGGCATGCTTGTCGGTATCGAGTCTACCAATGAAACGGTTTTGGAGAAGATGAACAAGCGGGTAAACCTCAAGCTGGGAACCGATAGTTATTTTGATTGTATCCAAAAGATTCATAATGCCGGCTTAGTGGTTTGGGGGTCTGTGGTGTTTGGCGCAGACGGCGACGGCAAGGACTCCTTTAAGCGGATGACGGAGTTCATTCTGCAAAACAATATTGATATCCTTACCTTCGGTATCAATTGCCCCTTCCCGAAGACACAGCTTTACGCGAGATTGGACTCTGAAAAGAGGATTTTCAGGAAGAACTATCCGGAAGATTGGCAATATTACGATACGGCACACGTGGTTCATCGCTTCGTGGATATGAAGCTGGAAGACTTCATTGAGGGTATGCAATACGTTTATGACAACATTTATGCCGGCAACAACTTAAGAACCCGCTTCAGGAACTCTATCAATACCACGAAAAATCCGAGAAATTCCATGTTTGCATTCAGGGTAGGTTCAGACTGGAAACAGGTTTTCGAACAGGTATTGATTAATTTAAAAGAGCTGTATAATTCGGGTGATTATTACAAAGACTGTTACAAGTCCAGCACGGTAACTGTTTCAAAACCGGCTATGGCGGCTGTTACTGCTTAATGGCTGTTTAAGCGGTTTAAACATTTTAAGCCGTTTAAACCGTCTCAGACCGGAACGATTGATTACTGTAGGAACAGGGGTTGCCAACATGAAAGCCTTATTAGACAAAAAGGTATTTACGTATAAAGACGTGAATTCTTTACCTGACGGTAATTATGAAATTATCGACGAGGAGATGGTGGCCATGACGCCGGCAGGGTTCAGACACGGGGAGCTTGAGTGTATATTTTCAGAAATACTGAGAAAACATTTTGGTTCAGAGGGCTATGTTGCTGTTGGAGAAATTGGTGTTGTAATAAGAAAAAAGCCATTTAGACTAAGGGCCGCAGACGTAGTTTACATAAGTAAAAAAACATCCCCTCAAAAACCAGTAGGTCTGCTTGAAATACCGCCTGACTTGGTGGTTGAAATAATATCCGAAGATGAAACAGTTAGAAAAATCAACGATAAGGTGCAGGACTATTTGTCGATAGGCGTAAAACGTGTGGTGTGCATCAATCCTTTTGCGGAAACCGTTACCGTTCACTGTCATGGTAGAAACGATATCGGATATTATGATTTTGATGAGAAGTTTGAGTTGATAGATAAAGTTTTTATAAAATTACGTGAGCTATGTTGAGGTAGCCTGTCACTGATTGTAATTAGCTGTTTGTTCTGTAATAAATAACCATTCAATCTTGAAAAGGGGGAAAATGTTATGATCGGTAAGCTTTTATCACTTTCTATGGAAAAGTCTATTATTCCTGATATCAGTCCCAAGGTAATTTTGATAACCACCTGCGCCCTCATCTTCGTCATCCTGTTCACCTGGAAAAAGGAGGAATAATTGCCCGTAAGAAACTCTGCCTACGATTTGGTAATTATCGGCGGTGGACCGGGTGGTTACGTCGCGGCAATCAAGGCGTCCCAGTTGGGAATAAAGACCGCGCTTGTTGAAAAAAGCAAGATTGGCGGCGCATGCCTGCATCAAGGTTGCATTCCCACAAAGGCGCTCCTTCATTCTGCAGATATGTATCGTAAGCTCCTTAAGGCAAGTGAATATGGAATCGTCCTTGATAAACTGGCGTTCAATTATCCACAATTTCACCGTAGAAAAGAAGCTATTATCAAGCGGATGTTCCAGGGGATACAATTTCTCCTCAAAAAAAATGGCGTGGATGTTTTTGAGGGTAAAGGGCAGCTCACTTCTCCCAATAACATTATTATAAAAAGCGCAGATATTGACGTTGAGGAGATAACGGCAAAGAACGTCATCCTGGCTACCGGGTCAACGCCGTCCATCCCACAGACAATCCCTTATGATGGTAAGTTTGTGCTTACGAGTGATGATGCCCTAAAGTGCGAAGAAGTTCCAAAATCAATTATCATAGCGGGCGGAGGTGCCTTGGGGATAGAATTTGCCTACCTCTACAATGTACTTGGCGCACGGGTAACCATTATCGAGCTTTTACCTGACATCCTTCCCGCTGAAGATAAAGAAGTAAGAGATACCCTTAAAAAAACGCTTACAAAGAGAGGCATAGAGATCGTAACAAACGCCTCGCTGGAAAAAGTTGAAATTAATAACGGAGTTAATGTATCAATACGAAGAAGTACCGATACCCCCCTTCCCCCTACTCATCATGATAATACCTGTTTAAAAGCCGATTGTTTGCTTCTTGCATTGGGCAGAACACCTAGCTTGTCCGACCTGGGAATAGAAGGTCTACCGTTACAATGGAAGGGGAAATATTTACAAACGAACGGGGTAATGGAAACGGGGCAACGGGGGATATTTGCCATAGGAGACATTGCTGGCACCCCCCTACTGGCCCAT
>CAYJPZ010000113.1:0-13079 GCA_964372185.1 uncultured candidatus Brocadiaceae bacterium | reverse complement strand
TAACTTGTTCCAACATTTTATGCGCATGACCGGCGCGGGTAGCGCCACCCGGCACATCATACAAATAGTAAATCCTCTTTATATCAAACTGAACATGCTTATTCCCCTCAATAAAACTCAGGTTTCCACGTGAATCGGTAATTTTAGGAAAATTCAATAATTTTACAGTCGCCGATACTCATACTCACCTAATTTAACGTATAGAAATTTCAAAGTTGTAGAACAAAGCGATTGCTTCGTCACGGGCGAAGTGGCGTTTCGCCCTACATCGAAAAAGCCGCCGAATGCCTAATAAACTACTACCGGCTGGAAGCCGGTAGGTTTGATTGATGTTGGCTGAAAGCCCAACTTACAACATGAACTTAAGAGTCTACCTTGAAGTCTTCATCATCTTTTTCAACATTTTGGGTCTTTATATATTCCTTTATCTGGCTATACGTTTGACTACAACTACCCCATTATGTGAAATATGGGGGCTATGGAAGATTATCCTAAAACGCTATAGTTGTAGTCATGCTGATATACTTCAAATGGTTAATATCTTAACCTTTTTTAAAAAACTTAAGTTCCACACTCAAAAGCTTTTAAGTCTTAATTGTGTCAAAAATAAAAGTTAAATTTCAACCCGTTTGGAGTATAACCAGATTCCTTTATTACCTCATCGATTACGTTACCTGATCTTGCAACAATATACTGAAGTTGTCGCCTGTAAGGCGAGGGATTTTATATCCCTAAACTGAGACATTAAATCAAAACGTCTCAAGAAAAATTGCGCCGCTTAATTTTTTAACAAAGTAATGTAAAACTAATTTCCGTGTTTTTACATGTAGAGCGAAGAACCTCTTCGCTCTACAACCATGGTGTTTGAATTTTCTATACATTAGATTAGGCCTTTGGTTACTTTTGATGGTAAACAAAAATGTTTCAGATATTTATGCCGCCTTTACAGGGGTTCAAAAGAACTATAGCCAAAAGCTTCTGGTTTTCGAAAAAATCGGTCAAAATTCCCGGTCTTTATTGGTCGTAGTATCGAAAACCTGATTTGTTTGGCTATAACAACTTTCTTATTTGATACTTTCTCTTATTATTTTTATTACATCTTCAATATTTTTTTCCATTCTTCATAGCCAAGCTCGTATCCCTCCCAGACAACCAGATCATCCCATTCTGTGAAGACATCATCCTTGGTTTCTTCTACCCGTTTTTTGAAAAAAACAACATCCATACCATATTTTTCTTCAAACGCTCTGCACCTGCTTCCAAAATATTCCGCCTTGCTCAACGCCTTATCCATAAGCATCGTTATTATTTCTTTGCTAGAAGCAATTTCTCCTAAATCACCCGGCAATTCAATTTTTATTTCCTTTAAAGCCGTTTTTCCCATAATTCAACTCCTTTAGCTTTTATCGGTTCGGTGACTCATTTGAGTTCAAACATAAGGACACGGGTACCGTGTCCCTACTTTAAAATCTCTATACATTAGGCATTCGGCCGCTTTTGACGGTAAACAAAAACATTTGAGTAAAGCGATACCACAATCATCCATAAACAAAAAGGGAAGAGCCGACTCTTCCCTTTTTGTATTTCATCACCCGTTTATTTCGTCTAAAGGCTGCTGCCGGCATTTGCCAATACCGGCTCAGGGGTATCGACGATCTCTTCAAATACCAGCTTATCATCCTGCACCTTTGCCTTAATCTGCTTTTTCCCTTCATACTTACCCTGGAGTATTTCTTCCGAAATGGGGTCTTCCAAATAACTTTCTATGGCCCTTCTGAGCGGACGGGCGCCGAAATTTTGGTTGTATCCTTTTTCTATTAAGAAATCCATTGCCTCGTCCGTCACCGTAATACTGACGTTATAGTTTTCCATCCTCTTCTTAACCGTGTCTAATTCAATTTCAACAATCTTCTTCAGGTCGTTTTTAGACAGAGGTTTAAAGACGATAATATTATCCACACGGTTAAGGAATTCCGGGCGGAAGTGTTTTTCCACCTCTTTCTTTAACTGCTCTTTCATGGTCTCATAGGAATGTTCGTCCGACGCCTTTTTAAAACCCAGGTGCGCCTGGTTTTTTATGACGTCTGCGCCGATGTTCGAGGTCATGATGATGACCACGTTCCGGAAATCCACGTGACGTCCAAAACTGTCCGTCAGTTTTCCATATTCCATAATTTGCAACAACATGTTAAATACATCCGGATGCGCCTTTTCAATTTCATCAAGCAATACTACGGCGTATGGACGGCGACGTATCTTTTCTGTCAGTTGTCCTCCTTCCTCATAACCGACGTAGCCTGGCGGGGCGCCAATGAGCCTGGAGATGTTATGCTTTTCCATGTATTCCGACATATCAAGCTGGATCAGGGCATCCTCTTCTCCAAACATAAACTTTGCCAGCGAGCGCGCAAGGTGAGTCTT
Organism: uncultured candidatus Brocadiaceae bacterium; assembly: GCA_964372185.1. Lineage (GTDB taxonomy): Bacteria > Planctomycetota > Brocadiia > Brocadiales > Brocadiaceae > JACVXV01. The sequence goes on along the minus strand of CAYJPZ010000113.1, from coordinate 10,658 downwards.
ACCCACGCCGGACGGCCCGACAAATATAAACGAAGCCACCGGGCGGTTTGGATTCTTTAGTCCTGCACGTGACCGCCGTATTGCCTTGGAAACGGCCTTTGTCGCCTCTTCCTGGCTAATTACCATCTTATGCAGTTCCTCTTCCATGCGAAGCAGCCGTTTGGCCTCAGCAGATTCTATGCGCGTGATGGGAATACCCGTCATCTTGGAAACCACTTCAGCCACAATCTCTCCATTCACTACGCCTTCAATCTCAGCGCGGCTTTCACGCCACTCTTTTTCGATGGTTTCCTTTTTCTTTTTTAGTTTGTCCGCTTTATCTCTTAACCGTGCAGCCCTTTCAAAATCCTGGATTGCCACGGCTTCATCTTTATCCTTTTCAAGCTTATTGATTTCTTCCTCGATGTGCCTTAAATCGGGTGGTTGGGTGGTAGCTTTCAGCCTTACCCTTGCGCACGCCTCATCAATCACGTCAATTGCCTTGTCGGGAAGAAATCTACCCGTAATGTAGCGGGTGGACAGTTCCGTTGCGGTCTCTAATGCTTCATCAGTGATTTGCACCTTGTGGTGAGCCTCGTATCGGTCTTTGAGGCCTTTCAAAATCTCAACGGTCTCGGTCTTTGATGGAGGTTCCACAACGATTGTCTGAAATCTCCTTTCAAGAGCGCCGTCTTTTTCGATATACTTTCGATATTCGTCAAGAGTGGTGGCACCGATACATTGGATTTCCCCTCTTGATAAGGCAGGTTTTAAGACGTTTGACGCGTCAATCGCGCCTTCCGCCCCACCCGCGCCAACCAGGGTGTGCAGCTCGTCAATAAAGAGGATAACGTTTTTTACCCGTTTTACCTCGGACATAACGGCCTTAATCCGTTCTTCAAATTGCCCCCGGTATTTCGTACCAGCAACCATCATGGCAAGGTCAAGAGCAACGATTCTTCGGTCTCTAAGCAGTTCAGGGATATTGCCCTGCACAACGGCTTGCGCGAGACCCTCAACGATAGCCGTCTTTCCAACCCCTGCTTCACCTAACAACACGGGATTATTCTTCGTCCTGCGGCATAACACCTGAATTACCCGTTCGATTACCCCCTGCCGTCCGATAACCGGGTCAAGTTCATGGTCCCTTGCCTGCTGCGTAAGGTCACGACCAAAAGAGTCCAGCGCCGGCGTCTTCGACTTCCCCTTCTTTTCTTCTTTTTCCTGGTTTGCCGCGCCTTGAGTGGATTCCGCACCTAACAGGCCAATGACTTCTTCGCGCACGTCTTCCAGCTTTACCCCCAAGTTCAACAACACCTGGGCTGCAACGCCTTCCTGCTCTCTGAGTAAACCCAGGAGCAGATGTTCCGTGCCAATGTAATTATGTCCCAACGCCCGGGCTTCTTCCATCGCATATTCCAGCACCTTTTTTACCCGTGGGGTAAAGGGCAATTGTCCTACGGAAACCAGGTCTGAACCACTTTGGACGATTTTTTCCACCTCCAGACGTATCTTCTTCAACTCTATGTCAAGGTTTTGGAGGACGTTTGCCGCTACGCCGCTGCCTTCCTTCACTAAACCCAATAATATATGCTCCGTTCCAATATATTCGTGGTTAAATCGCCGGGCCTCCTCTCGGGCAAGAGCCATAACCTTTCTGGCACGGTCTGTAAATCGATCAAACATAAATACACCTACCTTTCAACCTTATATCTTTTCCAGGCGTTTTCTTACATACGCCGCTCGGATAATATTTCTTTGTGCTGACGAAAGTTCACGTCCCTCTAGCTTTTGAAGGTGGCCGGGGAGCGTGAGGATAAAGAGCTCGTTCAGTGTCTTCATCTCAACGTCGTTAATTATGCCCAAATTGACTCCCATGCGCACTTGAGACAGCAAATGCATGATCTCTTCGGAAGAAATCATCCTTGCTACTTTCAACATACCGTACGACCGCCACACGCGGTCCTCCAGTTGCTCTTTATTTTCCGCAACCAGCGCCTTTCGCGCCATCCGCTCATAGTTGGTAATACGCGGAATCACGCTTTCTATAACTTCTATAATCTCCATTTCCGATTTGCCGAGGGTAAACTGGTTCGAGATTTGATACAGATCCCCCGAAACCTGAGTCCCCTCGCCATATAATCCTCTCACCACCAGCCCAAGCTTCGCTACGGCGTTGAACACCTTTTCGATATGGTGCGTCATTCCCAGTGCGGGCAAGTGCAGCATGACCGATGCCCTCATTCCCGTGCCCACGTTTGTAGGACACGCCGTCAGGTAGCCGAACCGTGAGTTATACGCATAATTCAACCTTTTTTCCAGTTTATTATCAATTTCGTCAATCGTTTTCCAGGCCTCGCGCAACTCGAACCCGGAGCGTATTACCTGAATCCTCAAATGGTCTTCTTCATTAACCATAAGGCTGATCGTCTCCTCCTTGCCAAAAGCGACACCCCTTTCGCCTTCGCCTCCCGCGTGTTCTCGGCTGATAAGGTGCCGCTCTACCAGGAAAAGCCTATCAATGGAGGTAATATCCGCCAGATTAACGTAGCAGATGTCTGGTGTAATGTCGGCATCCTTGATCTTATTCCGCACGGTCAATTCAAGTTCTTTCTTTTGTTTGACGTTGGCCCTTGAAAGAAATGGGAATCTGGCAACGTTCCGCGCCAGGCGGATACGGCTGCTTATGACAATGTCCGACTCAGAGCCGGTACCCCTCAGCCACTCCCCCGTATTATCAGCCAAATCGCTAATTTTCACCATTATCGTCGCCCGAAAGTTCGTAAATCTTGTCTCTCAATTCAGCGGCCTTCTCGTAATCTTCTTTTTCAACCGCCTTGTTTAATTCACTTCTCAAAAGCATGAGTTCATTCTTCTTGATCATTTCTCTTCCGGCCCTGGAAGGCACCTTTCCTACGTGCTGCGTGCTGCCATGCATCTTTTCCAGTAGCGGGGTAAGGCCTTTCCTAAAGATGGTGTAGTCCATCGGGCAACCCAATCGACCGTGGGACCGGAATTCCAAATACGTCAATCCACAAACGGGACAAACAATTTTGGACATCTCACTGACTTCCGGCGCCACCTGATTAATAAGGCTCGCAAGAATCTCGGTTGGCGAAGGTATCTTCGCAAGATGGGTATTAACGTTCTGGGCGCAATCTTCACACAGGTGCCGCTCTTTTTTAACCGTACCCGTTATTTCTGTCAAGTGTACCGTAGCATGTTTTTTGTTGCATGATTCGCATTTCATTCTCTGTTATCCTTACAAACAAACCGACGAAACCTCTTTAGAATGGTAGCAACTCAGGTGTTTAGGCTGAAGGCTGAAGGCTGAAGGTTAAGCGCCTTACCTGCCCGAAGCCTTCAACCTTCGGTCTATCTACCTGAGTAATTTTACGCCTTCTCCCATCTTAACACATCTAAGACTTTTCCTAAAGAACTTTTTTCAGATACTATTTCCTGTCTAATCCTGTTTTCCTTTTCCAGGCAGTCCATGCCGTAATTTACACGGACATCTGCCTCACGGGAGGGAATTACCATCAACCCATCCTCATCGCCTATAATCCAATCACCGGGGTTTATCTGAACCCCTGAGATGGAGATCGGCACGTTAATCTCCCCAAACCCCTTTGGCTCACCCGCTGTCGGCGTCACCAGCTTTGCAAAGGCAGGAAACTGCAACTTCCCGATATCGGCAACGTCCCGTATTGCCCCGTTTATTACTACACCGGCAATTTTCTTTTGCAAGGCACTGCAGGTGGCAAGTTCTCCCCACACGGCAGGCCCAACCCCACCAGCATCAACCACGATTACGTCGCCTTCCTGCGCAATGTCAATGGCCTCTACCGGTTTTGCCCAGTCTCCGGGATAAGTCCGAACGGTTACCACGCTCCCCACTAATTTGACGTCAGGACATATCCGGCGCATCCCCGTAATACCCTCTGCCCGATGACCTCCATCAGAGATATTTGCTGTAGAAAGCCTGAGCAACGCGTCCCTGATACCTTCCCTGGTTACGCGGGTAAACAGGGTCGTGGTAATCCTCCGGTTTTCTTCGATGGCCTTTTTAATGCTCTCCGCCGCAGCCTTTGCATCTGCCGCTTTAGTGATGTAGCCGCCGACAATGACAATGCTTGCCCCGTTATTCACGGCGTCTATCGCATTTTCAGAATTTATGCCGCCCGCTACCGCAATGGGAATTTTCACCTTACTGCTGATGCTGTGCAGCGTGTCAAAGGGAGTACTTCCGTGCATCTGGTCATCTATTGCCGTGTGAACAGCAACATAATCCGCTCCCCATTTTTCCACATCGCAGACACGGTCTTCAACCGCGCCATCGTTCAAAAAATCCACGCAGATTTTTATACCGTAATTCTTCCCTGCCTGTATACATTCTTTAATCGTTGAATCAGGGGCATTTCCCATGACAACGGCAATATTGGCGCCCGCCTTGGCTGCAATTTCCATTTCGGTACGGCCTGCGTCCATGGTCTTCATATCGGCAATCAACGTTACGCCGGGGAATAAACTCCTGAAATGGCGCACAGCGTTCATACCCTCGCTCTTTATAAGCGGCGTGCCGATTTCAATCCATCCGGCACCCCCTTCAAGCGCCTCACGGGCAACCTTTACCGCCCGATGAAGATCAACAAAATCAAGAGCCACTTGCAATATTGCCATTATTATTTCCAGGTACAGGTAAAAGAACTGTTATTTATTCAAAATACACGGCGCCGCAACGCTCGGACTCCCAGGTGGTAACCCTGGAGACCTTTATTCCGGCGGGCAAGGCGCGCATTAGATCGTGGTAGAGCACTTTGGAGAGGTTTTCCGTTGTGGGATTGAGTACTTTAAAATCTGCGACATCGTTGAGATAGGCGTGGTCAAACTTGTTCAGTATTTCTCCAATAATTTTCTTTACGTCTCTGAAGTCCATCACCATGCCCAGCGAATCCAATTTCCCGGACGCAAGAACAACCTGAACCTTCCAGTTATGGCCATGAAGTCTCTCGCACTGCCCTTGATATTCCCGCAGGTTGTGCGCCGCAGAAAAATCAGTTTCAACAATAAGTTCAAACATGTATTACTTTCCAAAAAATAACCCATTTTTCAAGACGCTGAGGACTGTGTTGTGCATAGTAAAATCCAATAAATGAAACTCTTTTCATGGAAAATCTTAACACCCTCAAAAATAAAAGTCAAGGCATTTTTAGCCACTTCCAGCGGGCTTAACCACTCATAATGAAAATAGATAAGATGGTTTGCATAATTTGATTGTTTCTAAAAACATGTATCGGCTATAACAGTACATGTGGTGCCGGCAATTAGAGAAAGATAAACCACTGCTTACCCATATTTTTTAAGGAAACTCTTTATTTTATAGTGCAAAATATGGTATTTTGTGACATACGTCACAGACGCTGTTGTGTAAAAATAATATCATTGATTATGATTAATTACTCTAAAAAAAGTAATTCATCCGTAAAAATATTTCTTATCGATATGGCCTTTTAAGGAAAGGATGGGTTTGTTAAAATGCTGTTTTGCCGCAATCTTTTACCATGTAACATCATCACTATTTATTTGGGAGAAAAGTATTTATGAAGTTTAAGTTAGGTTTTTTAGGATTAGCCGTTTTCTTTGTTTTACAAGCGTTCTTTTTACAAAAAGAAGCGTACCCGTCCCTCCAAAAGGTCAATATGGGGGTGTACGGCGCACAGGTGAGTGACATCACCGCGTACGACAACGGCGGTTCATCCGAGATACTCATTGCCGCTGACAGCATCAAAGGCGTCTACAAATGGACGTCCGGCGCTACTTCCTGGCAGACAGTAACCTATCCCGCCGTTGTAGGAAAAGCCTCACAGATAGAGATGAATCTTGCGTCCGGCTATGAAAACGACGTTTATGCAATCATATCAGATACAACAGGCGCCGTTATGCTCTATGGAAGCGATAGCGGCGGCTCATCAGGAAGCTGGACAAGCATCTTCTCCATTATGGGTCCTCACATCTTACATGGGCACAGTTCCGGCATGTACGTTGGAACTTTCGATGGAAAGGTTTACCGGTCTACCGGTGGGGTTTCCGATTCTTTTGACCTTCTGTATGATTTTAGCACCGAAGTTACCTCGATTGCAGCATACGATGACAAGACGGTTTTTGCCGTCACCCGGTCCGGCAGTGTAACCACCCTCTATAAGCTTACATCCTCAGGAGGTGTATTTTCGACCACGCCGCTTGCCCTTCCGACTACCAGCGCATCAGCAGGCGCCGTAGAGGTACATCTTGTGGGAGTTGATCCGACAAACGTAAATACCCTCTTTCTGGCGGGCAGTTCGGCAAATCCACAAGTGTACCAGTCCTTTGACGGTGGAACAACGTGGAGCTCGTCATGGGATTCCAACAGCACCGGCGCTAATCATTTTTCAGGCGGCTACCCACAATATATTAAATGCAACAACAGCAGGGTGTTCATCAGCGCAGCAGTGCTGGATGGAACTTCCACTACGTGGTCTGTTGCGCCAAATTTTTCTTCAACGTTAGGCACAAACACCATTGAGACTCACGTAAACTCAGGCGCATTGGAAGTAGACCCCGTTGATTCCTCAATTGTTTACATAGGGAGCGACTGGGGCATTGGCCAGACAACCTACGCATCAGGCGCATGGACAACCGGCTCAGAAATCGGGAACAACGACGGGATAGAAGGCGTTGTTCTGAATGATATGGAATTTCATGAATACACTTCCATCCACAAAGAATTATGGGTTGCGGCAAAAAGCGGCGCGGGAAGGGCGCTCAACTTCAACCCCTCCGATTCTACCACAACCGACGATCCATCGGACTGGATATTCCCTATTTATCCAAACGGGGACGGCGCACCACTTACGAGGACGTCCATCCATCCGACAGACCCAACCATTGTTTGCGTAGGAAACCATGGAGGCAAGGTTTACAAGACAACGGCAGGAACCTCCACTGCTATGGCTGACTTTGCCTGGGCTATGGTGTTTGATGCCTCCACGCACACGAGCGTATTCGGTACCACGCGTCCGGATCATTCAACAATAACTTCTATTCGGTATGTGCCTTCAACACCCAACAGGATGTACCTCTCCGGATACAATTGGGAGACGGGCACTGACGGAGGCGTCTTTTACAGCGATGACACGGGAAACACATGGACGGAAGACACTTCAATAAGTGGAATCCCCGTTAATTGCCTGTGGGTTTCTGATAGCACAGCCTGGGCCGGCGTGGGAAATGAGGCGAGTACGGAAAGGGGTCTCATGGCAAGGACGTCCGTCATAAGCGCAGGGAATTGGTGGACGCCATCCACGGGACTGTCACTGGACAGCGAGATCGTTAAAGATATAAACGGCACAACCATTGGCGGTTCGTCGGGTACCACCACCGTTTACATTGCAACTACCGGCGGGGTATACAAAGGCGTCCTGTCTATACCGCTATCAACCGGTTTTTCCAGTTGGGTATGGACTTCCCTTACATCAGCAATTGGTTCTACAAATACCAATTTCACGGCGGTTTCTCTTGATCCGAACAATCCGGATACCGCTTATGCAGCCGTAGGTAATTGCATTTATGAAACTACGGATGGCGGGACAAACTGGGCGATATTCAGCACCTCTTGCAGCAGCACCCATGAGGACGTCAACGTGCTTAAATTCGACGGTATTATGGCCGGCACGGCAATGGGCTTGTTTTCTTTTGCGGAAAAGGCGGAGTCTGAGGGTAAGATATCAGGCCGTATCATAGGTAAAGGGGATAAGCCGATTCCATCCGCAGAAGTAAGCATCAAAGGCGTAAAAACTGACTTCACTGCGGCTACCGAATCGAAAGATAACGGATCTTTTACCTTTTCAGGTTTAGAGGCGGACACCTACTACATTACTGCCTGGAAAAATGGATACAAGTCGTCAACACAAAAGGTAAAACTGAAAAAGGACGAGGTAAAGAAGGACATTCAAATCAAGCTGAAAAAGAAAAAGAAGTAGATGTTGCGTTACGCAACCGTCTTGATTGTGCCATAGTAGGGGCGAACCGTCGTTCGCCCCTACTTAACCATACCGCCTGCCATGTTAAACTGTTGTAATGTTTAATTTCTCGGCTATGTCACTTATATTTTTCGCTTCCAGTAACATTTTTCATACCTCCCCTATTTATCGAATACCATAGCTGATTTATTTTAATAAATGCAAAGGGATGCATCGCAGTGGTTGTAACTAATGGGTGACCCCAATTCCCCCTCTGTTCTGAAGGAAAAAATTAAAATTGAAAAACTCTGTATAGATGATATACTTGTAGACAAATATATGGAGGATTATTATGGAAACTACGACTCTAAGGGTGCATAAGACAACACAGTCTAAACTTAAAAAAATCTCGGCGGCTGAACATATCAGCATTATGGAATTAGTTGACAAACTCGTTGATGAGCATGAAAGGTCTTTCTGGAAGGGATTTGAAGAGGAATCCATGGCTTTTCTCGATAAGGAAGAGGCAAAAGCGCGCAAGACCTTTGAGAATGCATTAGGAGATGGTATTGGCACACGAAAAACCCATTCCAAAAAGGGGAGAAATCTGGCTCGTTGATTTCAGTCCTTCTATCGGTTCAGAGATACAAAACCAACACCCCGCCCTCATTGTTTCAGTTGATGAACTCAACAAGAGTCCGTGGGGATTGATTGTTGTTTGCCCTATCACCACTTTCAGAAAGAATAAACCGTTTAGGCTCCACATCCTCATATCTCCTCCCGAAGGAGGTATTCGCCAAACTTCCATTATACGATGCGACCAGGTGAAATCTCTTTCTATCCAACGGTTTTCAGAACGATGGGAAACGGTAAATGCGGATATTTTGAAGAACGTGGATTTTATATTGAAAAAGGTGTTGGGACTTTAAAAAAACTTTCTCCAAGCAGAAAAAATCACCGTAAAATCATACGGCATTGATTTTCTGAAATTTTGGATTGTCGAAAAGTAAGGACGACTTAAGCGAAACCCAACGCCAACTACGCGCATCGTACATAAAAAGATGTTGGGTTTTGTCTCTCAATCCTATCTGCTAAACTTCACAGTTAATCACAAATCAAGACACGACACCGAACACCTTTCGTTACCAATTGACATAACTACACATGAATGATAAAATATTTTCATTGAAAAAAAGCGGAGGGAAAAAATGAAAGAAGCGTTACGATATTTACAAAATGCGAGAGAGATACTAAGTAAAGCTTCCATAGAAAATGATTACTACGCCGATGTTAAACCAGTACGCGAGGCTTTCGGTACGGCATATCTGGCAATATTGGAAGCTATAAATGAAGCCTTATTAAAAAAGGGATTTACAAGGAAGGATTTGCCCAAATCTGTTGACGAATATAGGAAGATATTAAAAAAACATTTTGCTATCCTCAACGGAAAACTAACCAGGGCATTCGAAGGTTTATACGATACACTTCACATAGCCGGATACTATAGAGGGCTTATCTATAAGGCAAATATAGTAAAAGATTGTTTTAAAGCGGCAAAAGAATTTATTGAAGAGTTCAAATAAGGTATCACAATTGGGAGTAGGAAGTGTGGGTAAACCAAGAAAACAGGCAAAACTATTTTTGCAACAGATTTAGGTTTTAGTATCGTAGTAGTAAGAGATGTACCCGCAACGGTATGTTCAAAATGCGGCGCTGATTGGATTGAAGACGCCATCACATCAAAAACACAGTATCATGAAGCAATACCTGACGCCGTTCCCATTTCTTCTCGAATGCGCGACCAGTTTAGCCGGGTAGACATTCTATGTCTACCTGGCTTTTCATCGTTATTACCTTTCCGTAACAGTTCACCCACCCTCTCAAGCACCAATACCCTGTCAGGGTTTTAAACCCTGACGGGGTTATCCCGGCAATTTGCTTATTCCCCTACAGTGAAAGACAAGGAGTGGGTGAACTGTTACCTAAACATAAACATTAAATTTGGCCTTTCGGCGGCTTTTGTGTTGCGTCCGCGCGCAGGGGCGTATTGGAATACGCCCCTGCAACGGCATGAACACTCCCGTCAAACGCTGACACATGCGTAGGGCAAGGCTTTAGCCTTGCAGGGCAACCCCGCAACGGCATGGCCACTCCCACCAAACGCTAACAGTACATTGACAGTCCTGAACAACGCCCGCCCATTACCTGACCTTTACCCGCACGGTTGCAGCCTTGTCCAGGCCGCTTGCCTTGAATTTGAGAACCGCCGTGCCTTTTTTGCCTTTTGCCGTAATGGCAAACACGGCCTGCCCGTTGGCGTCCGTCTCCTGGCTGCCTGGTGAGACGGTTACGAGCCGTTTGCCCTTCCTGTTAATCGTTGCCGTAACCATTACACCCTCAACCAGGCAATCGCTGTCCCCTTTCACCGTTATGGTCACATCACCATTCCCATTTTTTCTGAGTGTCAGCTTATCAGGGGCAGCGGTTATTGACTCTGCCTGGCACTCAACGGTTGCAGAAAGATTAGCGTCCAGCTTCGAGACAAAGACATCACTATAACCGTTGTAAGAGGTATCATACGCCCCGCTCGTCGTCGGAAAGTCTGATGAACCAGTCCTCCCCATCACATATCCGTTCCCGCTTGGGTCGAGGGTGAGTGAAGCAGCCTCATCAAAACCAGAC